>JAGGNC010000286.1 GCA_017886405.1 Pseudomonas sp.
CTTTGTGCCGGTGGGCGGCGGTGGCCTGATCGCTGGGATCGCAGCCTATGTGAAATACCTGCGCCCCGAGATCAAGGTCATCGGTGTCGAACCGGATGACTCCAACTGCTTACAAGCGGCCATGGCTGCCGGTGAGCGTGTGGTGCTGCCGCAAGTTGGGCTGTTTGCCGACGGTGTGGCCGTGGCGCAGATCGGCCTGCACACCTTCGCGGTGTGCAAGGACTATGTCGATGAAGTGATCACCGTCAGCACCGATGAGATGTGTGCGGCGATCAAGGATATCTACGACGATACCCGCTCAATCACCGAACCCGCTGGCGCGCTTAGCGTGGCCGGGATCAAGAAATACGTGGAGCGAGAAGGTTGCACTGGCCAGGTGTTGGTTGGCATCGACTCAGGGGCCAACGTCAACTTCGACCGTTTGCGCCATGTGGCCGAGCGTGCCGAGCTGGGGGAGAAGCGTGAAGCGATCATTGCCGTGACCATCCCTGAGCAGCCCGGTAGCTTCAAGGCGTTCTGCGAAGCGCTCGGCAAGCGCCAGATCACCGAATTCAACTACCGCTTCCATCAGAACAAAGAAGCGCACATTTTTGTCGGCGTACAAACTAACCCGGACACCGACCCGCGCGCCGCATTGGTGCAGGGCCTGCGTGCTCAAGGTTTCCCGGTGCTGGATTTAACCGATAACGAACTGGCTAAGTTACATATCCGCCATATGGTCGGCGGCCATGCTGCCGCCGTGCCGGATGAGTGCGTGTTTCGCTTTGAATTCCCCGAGCGACCGGGTGCGTTGTTTAATTTCTTACAAAAGCTCGGTGGGCGCTGGAATATCTCGATGTTCCACTACCGCAACCATGGCGCTGCCGATGGACGCGTGGTCGCAGGGTTGCAAGTGCCGAGTGACGAGCGTCATCTGCTCCCGGCGGCGCTGGATGCCATCGGTTACCGCTATTGGGATGAGAGCGATAACCCGGCCTACACCCTCTTTCTTGGATAAGCCGGATACCCGGTAGGACTGAACAGATGGAACACTACCCATTGCTGAAAATGCTGCACATGTGGCCTGGGATCGTCTTGCTGCTGGGGGTTGTGGCGCATCTGTTCATGCTGTGGAAGGCGTCGCGCAGCGGTGATGCGGCTATATTGCAGCGCAAGCTTAAGCGAACCCGCCTGATCAGCCTGCCGGTACTGGGCCTGCTGGCCCTGAGCTTGCCGGTAACGGGCTGGTGGCTGGTTGATCTAACAGGTTTGCCGCTTAGCCAAATATGGCTGCTGGCCAGCAGCGTGCTGTTTGCCGTGATGGCGCTGTTCGGTCTGTTGCTCAATGGTCGCCTGGCTGCTTGGCAGGCGCTGGGTGATAGCCCTGCACCGGCAACCCTGAAGCGTCTTGCAGCAGTTTATGCCGTGCTGATCATCGTGCTGTTGCTGGTGATCATGGGCCTGATGGGCGCCAAACCGGTATAGCGAGACGTGCCTTGCTAGCCCGGATTTCAAGCGGGCTACGTATCTGAGTAAGGTCCAATTCGCCTGAGCGCCAGGCTTTATAGACGCCACCTACTTTAGGTGGCGTTTTAGTTAGCTGCGCAGAATGGGTCGGGCCACGTCGGTTTAGCAGAGCGATATCCATCAGGCCGCGAGTTAACGCAGCGAGATCACCGGCCAGCCGCGTTTCTGCGCTTCGGCGCGCAGCTTCGGATCAGGGTCGACGGCGAACGGGTGGGTGACCTGTTCCAGCAGCGGCAGGTCATTCATCGAGTCGCTATAAAAGTAGCTATCGGCCAGGCTCAGCCCGGTTTCGTCGAGCCAGCGATTAAGGCGGGTAACTTTGCCTTCTTTGAAGCACGGCACGTCGGTAGTACGCCCGGTGTAGCGGTCATCCTGCATTTCGCACTCGGTGGCGAGCAGGGTGTCGACGCCTAACCGCGCAGCAATCGGCGCGGTGACGAAGCGGTTAGTGGCAGTGATGATCAGCAGCTTGTCGCCAGCGCTGCGGTGCTCGGCGAGCAGCGCTTCGCCTTTGGTGAGGATGATCGGCTCGACGCAATCACGCATGAATTCGCGATGCCACTGGCCAAGCTGGGCCATTTCCGTGCGGCCGAGAATGTCCAGGCTGAAATTCAAGTAGTCGGTAATATTCAGGCTGCCAGCCAAATAATCCTGGTAGAAGCCATCGTTGCGCGCTTTGTAGGCAATCGCGTCGAGGATACCGCGCTCACACAGGTAATCGCCCCAGGCGTGATCGCTGTCGCCGCCGAGCAGGGTGTTGTCGAGATCGAATAAAGCCAAACGCACGGGAGCCCCTTTGATTGCCAGCTATTAAAGGGGGTTAGAATAACGGCTTTTATAGGTCATTCCCATTACGCAAGTCGCTCGCGTTGCTGCTGCCGCGGCCTTTGTGGAACAATGCCGCAACATGCGTTTACGAGGTTGTGCGCCGTGATCGACCCTGATGGTTTTCGTCCCAATGTCGGCATCATTCTGACCAATGAGGTCGGCCAGGTGCTGTGGGCGCGTCGGATAAACCAGGACGCTTGGCAGTTCCCGCAAGGCGGGATCAATGACCATGAGTCGCCGGAAGAAGCGCTGTACCGCGAATTGAACGAAGAAGTGGGCCTGGAACAGCAAGATGTGAAAATTCTCGCCTGCACCCGGGGCTGGTTGCGTTATCGTCTGCCTCAGCGCCTCGTACGCACCCACAGCCAACCGCTGTGCATTGGGCAGAAACAAAAGTGGTTTCTCTTGCGTCTTACCGGCACTGAAGACCGGGTGCGTATGGATCTAACCGGCAAGCCGGAGTTCGACGGCTGGCGCTGGGTTAGTTATTGGTACCCGTTGGGCCAGGTGGTCACATTCAAGCGCGAAGTCTATCGACGCGCCTTAAAAGAACTTGCCCCGCGCCTTCTGGCTCGGGACTGACACAGGCTAGAGCCAAGCATGCTCAATACGCTGCGCAAGATTGTCCAGGAAGTAAACGCCGCCAAGGACCTCAATGCGGCGTTGGGCATCATCGTGCAGCGGGTGCGCGAGGCGATGGGCAGCCAAGTCTGCTCGGTCTACCTGCTTGACCCTGAGACCAGCCGTTTCGTGCTGATGGCCACCGAGGGTCTTAACAAGAGGGCCATCGGCAAGGTCAGCATGGCGCTCAACGAGGGCCTAGTCGGCCTGGTCGGTACCCGCGAAGAACCGCTCAACCTCGAACACGCCTCCGAACACCCGCGCTACCGCTATTTCGCTGAAACCGGCGAGGAGCGTTATGCCTCCTTCCTTGGTTCGCCGATCATTCACCATCGCAAGGTGATGGGCGTGCTGGTGATCCAGCAGAAGGAGCGACGCAAGTTCGACGAAGGCGAAGAAGCCTTCCTAGTAACCATGAGCGCCCAGCTCGCTGGGGTTATTGCCCATGCCGAGGCAACGGGCTCGATTCGTGGCCTGGGGCGCCAGGGCAAGGGCATTCAAGAAGCCAAGTTCGTCGGTGTGCCAGGCTCGCCGGGTGCCGCAGTGGGTCGGGCCGTGGTGGTGTTGCCGCCGGCCGATCTGGAAGTGGTGCCGGACAAGACCATCGACAACATTGCCGCTGAGCTGACCCTGTTCAACAACGCGCTTGAAGGTGTGCGCAGCGATATGCGCGCGCTGTCGGCGAAGATGGCCACCCAGTTGCGCCCGGAAGAGCGTGCGCTGTTTGACGTCTATCTGATGATGCTGGAAGACGCCGCCCTAGGTAACGAGGTGGTCAAGGTCATCTGCACCGGGCAGTGGGCCCAGGGCGCTTTGCGTCAGGTGATCGGCGAACACGTCAACCGTTTTGAGCTGATGGACGACGCCTACCTGCGCGAGCGCGCCAGTGATGTCAAAGACCTCGGTCGGCGCTTGCTCGCCTATCTGCAACAGGCGCGACAGCAGACCTTGGTGTACCCCGATAACTGTATTTTGGTCAGCGAAGAGCTGTTTCCGGCAATGCTCGGCGAGGTTCCGGAAGGCAAGCTGGTCGGTCTGGTCTCGGTCCAGGGTTCGGGTAACTCGCACGTGGCCATTTTTGCTCGCGCCATGGGTATTCCCACGGTGATGGGTGTGGTCGATCTGCCGTATTCGAAGATCGACGGCATCCAGTTGATCGTCGATGGCTACCACGGCGAGGTGTTCACTAACCCCAGCGATGTATTGCGTCAGCAATACGCCGAAGTGATCGAGGAAGAGCGCCAACTGTCTCAGGGCCTTGATGCCCTGCGCGGCTTGCCCTGTGAAACCCTCGACGGCCACCGTATGCCGTTGTGGGTCAACACTGGCCTGCTTGCCGATGTGAAGCGCGCCCAAGAGCGCGGTGCCGAAGGCGTTGGCCTGTACCGCACCGAAGTGCCGTTTATGATCAAGGAGCGCTTCCCCAGCGAGAAGGAGCAGCTGGCGATTTATCGCGAGCAGCTCGCGGCTTTCCATCCGCTGCCGGTGACCATGCGCAGCCTGGATATCGGCGGCGACAAGGCGCTGAGCTATTTCCCGATCAAGGAAGAAAATCCCTTCCTCGGCTGGCGCGGCATTCGCGTCACCCTCGACCACCCGGAAATCTTCCTGGTACAGACCCGCGCCATGCTCAAGGCCAGCGAGGGGCTGAACAACCTGCGCATTCTGCTGCCGATGATTTCCGGCATCCAGGAATTGGAAGAAGCCCTGCATTTGATCCACCGAGCCTGGGGCGAAGTGCGCGATGAAGGCATTGATGTGCCGCTACCGCCGATCGGGGTGATGATCGAGATTCCCGCTGCGGTCTACCAGGTCCGTGAGCTGGCGCGCCAGGTGGACTTCCTTTCGGTCGGCTCAAACGACCTGACGCAATACTTGCTGGCCGTGGATCGCAACAATCCTCGGGTTGCCGACCTTTACGATTTTCTTCATCCAGCCGTGCTGCAGGCGCTGCGTATTGTGGTGGCCGGCGGCCATGCTGAAGGCAAGCCCGTGAGTATCTGCGGCGAGATGGCCGGTGACCCAGCGGCGGCCGTGCTGCTGATGGCTATGGGTTTTGATGGCCTCTCGATGAATGCCACCAACCTGCCCAAGGTGAAATGGCTGCTGCGCCAAATCAGCATGAGCAAAGCCCAGGAGCTGCTGGACCAAGTGATGAGTATCGACAGCCCGCAGGTGATTCACAGCACCCTGAAACTGGCCCTGCGTAACCTTGGTCTGGGCCGCATTATCAATCCGGCATCGGATATTCAGGCGTAAGCACACGCCCTTCGTGCTGAACCCTGCAACTAACCTCCTAGCGCTTTGCCAACGCCCTAACTCGCCACCTTGCGCCTATCGGCGGCCAGCGCGCGGGTGTGCCAGGGGCAGAATCTGTGGTTGCTGGCTGACGC
>JAGGNC010000169.1 GCA_017886405.1 Pseudomonas sp.
TGCGTTTCGCCATTCGTGAAGGCGGTCGTACCGTCGGCGCTGGCGTCGTAGCCAAAATCATCGCGTAAGTGATGATTTAATAAAAAGCCTCCGCTTGCGGGGGCTTTTTTTATACCCACCATCCCTGGCAGCCATCTTTCAGGTCGTCTCGGCTCGACGTTAGCAAGAGCTCCCGGTCATTCCTTTACTGGGTTGACACCTGTTGGGCGGGTCTATAGAATTACGCCTCCTTTTAACGGGCGTATTGCGTCCGTTGGGAATAGCAGCTTGGAATCTGAGGTCAAAATGCAAAACCAACAAATCCGTATTCGGTTGAAGGCTTTTGACCATCGCCTGATCGATCAATCAACCCAGGAAATCGTGGAAACCGCGAAACGTACTGGTGCTCAGGTGCGTGGTCCTATTCCTCTGCCTACCCGCAAAGAGCGGTTCACCGTACTGACTTCACCGCACGTCAACAAAGACGCGCGCGATCAGTTCGAGATCCGTACTCATAAGCGTGTTCTGGATATCATCCAACCGACGGATAAAACCGTTGATGCGCTGATGAAGCTTGATCTTGCGGCCGGTGTGGAAGTGCAGATCAGCCTCGGCTAAGACCGTTTCAGGTTTTAGTCGTGTAACGCTCTGAAATGGGCGGCCATAGCGGGTGAAAGCCCCGTACACTCATGAGGTTACAACATGACTATTGGTGTAGTCGGTCGTAAGTGCGGTATGACCCGCATTTTTACCGAAGAAGGTGTCTCCATTCCGGTTACGGTCATTGAGATCGAGCCGAATCGCGTCACTCAGTTTAAAACTGAAGAGTCCGATGGCTATCGTGCAGTGCAAGTCACTGTCGGTGAGCGTCGCGCTTCTCGTGTCAGCAAGGCGCAAGCCGGTCACTTCGCTAAGGCGAATGTCGCGGCAGGTCGTACTGTTATGGAATTCCGTCTTGAAGAAGGCGATTACCAGGCAGGTGATCTGATCAACGCTGAAATATTCCAAGCTGGTCAACTGGTGGATGTCACCGGTCAGTCCAAAGGTAAAGGCTTTGCCGGTACCATCAAGCGTTGGAACTTCCGCGGCCAAGACAACACTCACGGTAACTCCGTGTCCCACCGTGTTCCGGGTTCCATTGGCCAATGCCAGACTCCGGGTCGCGTCTTCAAGGGCAAGAAAATGTCCGGTCACATGGGTGCTGAGCGCGTGACTGTGCAGTCCCTGGAAGTAGTGCGCGTCGATGCTGAGCGTAACCTGCTGCTCGTCAAAGGTGCCGTTCCTGGCGCTACTGGCGGCAATCTGGTTGTCCGTCCAGCAGCCAAGGCTCGCGGTTAAGGGGAAGCTGACATGCAATTAAATGTAAATGACGCTCAAGCAATCGAAGTATCCGATGCCACTTTTGGCGGCGCATACAACGAGACCCTGGTTCACCAAGCAGTTGTGGCCTACATGGCCGGTGGTCGTCAGGGTAGCAAGCAGCAAAAGACTCGTTCTGATGTGTCCGGTGGCGGTAAGCGTCCATGGCGTCAGAAGGGTACCGGTCGTGCTCGTGCAGGTACCACTCGTGGTCCAATCTGGCGTGGCGGTGGTGTGACATTCGCGGCGCGTCCGCAGAATCACGATCAAAAACTGAACAAGAAGATGTATCGCGCGGCTATCCGTTCGATTCTTGCTGAGTTAGTGCGTACTGATCGTTTGATCGTTGTCGAGGACTTCACTGTTGAAGCGCCGAAGACTAAAGAACTGTTGGGCAAGTTGAATGGCATGGGTCTGACCGATGTGCTTATCGTGTCCGATTCCATTGATGAGAATCTCTACCTGGCTGCCCGCAACCTGCCACACGTCGATGTTCGTGACGTGCAGGGTTCCGATCCGGTCAGTCTGATCGCGTACGAGAAGGTGCTGGTCACCGTATCTGCCGTGAAGAAATTCGAGGAGCTGCTGGGATGAACCAGGAACGCGTATTTAAAGTGCTGCTTGGCCCGCACATCTCCGAGAAGGCAACAGTTCTGGCTGATAAAAAAAGCCAATTCGTTTTTAAGGTTGCAATCGATGCAACCAAGCTGGAAATCAAGAAGGCCGTCGAAAGCCTGTTCAGTGTGAAAGTTGAGCGTGTGACTACTCAGAACGTTCTGGGTAAGACCAAGCGCAACGCTCGCGGCCTGGGCAAGCGTAACGACTGGAAGAAAGCGATTATCTCGCTTCAGCCAGGCCAAGATCTCGATTTCTCCAGCAGTGCTGAGTAAGGAAGGGGTGCATCATGGCAATCGTTAAATGCAAACCGACTTCCCCTGGCCGCCGTTTTGTGGTCAAGGTGGTCAATCAGGAGCTGCATAAAGGCGCTCCTTACGCTCCGCTGCTTGAGAAGAAGTCGAAGACTGGCGGCCGTAACAACAATGGTCGTATCACCACCCGTCATATCGGTGGTGGCCACAAGCAGCATTATCGTTTGGTCGATTTCCGTCGCAACGACAAAGATGGCATTCCAGCCACTGTTGAGCGTATTGAATACGATCCGAACCGTACCGCACACATCGCGTTGATGTTGTACGCGGACGGCGAGCGTCGCTACATTATCGCCCCTAAAGGCGTGAGTGCTGGCGATCAGCTGATAGCTGGCGTGATGGCTCCCATCAAGCCGGGCAACAGTCTGCAACTGCGTAATATCCCAGTTGGTAGCACTGTTCATGGTATCGAACTGAAGCCGGGTAAAGGTGCTCAGATCGCTCGTTCCGCTGGTGCTTCGGCTCAACTGATTGCGCGTGAAGGTGTCTACGTGACCCTGCGTCTGCGTTCCGGTGAAATGCGCAAAGTGCTCGCTGAGTGCCGTGCGACCTTAGGTGAAGTCTCGAACTCCGAGCACAGCCTTCGTTCGCTGGGTAAAGCAGGTGCTAAGCGCTGGCGTGGCGTTCGCCCAACCGTTCGTGGTGTTGCCATGAACCCGGTTGACCACCCACATGGTGGTGGTGAAGGTCGTACCTCTGGTGGTCGTCATCCGGTGTCTCCATGGGGCTTCCCGACTAAGGGCGCGAAGACTCGTGGTAACAAACGCACCGACAAAATGATCGTCCGTCGTCGCAAGTAAATAGAGGGATACGACAGTGCCACGTTCTCTGAAAAAAGGTCCTTTTATCGATCTTCACCTACTGAAGAAGATCGAAGTGGCGGTGGAAAAGAACGATCGCAAGCCAGTGAAAACCTGGTCGCGCCGTTCGATGATCCTGCCGCAGATGGTCGGTTTGACCATTGCTGTACATAACGGTCGTCAACATGTCCCAGTTCTCGTGAACGAAGACATGGTCGGTCACAAACTGGGCGAATTTGCCGGCACTCGTACCTATCGTGGGCACGTGGCTGACAAGAAAGCCAAGCGTTAAGGGGTTAGGAAATGGAAGTAGCCGCTAAGTTGTCGGGCGCTCGAATCTCCGCCCAGAAAGCCCGCTTGGTCGCCGACCAGATACGCGGGAAGAAGGTGGGCGAAGCGCTCAACCTGCTGGCTTTTAGCAGTAAGAAAGCCGCAGAAATCATCAAGAAAGTGCTGGAGTCGGCTGTAGCCAACGCCGAGCACAACGAAGGCGCAGACGTTGATGACTTGAAGGTCAGCACCGTTTTCGTCAACGAAGGGCGTTCGCTGAAGCGAATCATGCCGCGTGCCAAAGGCCGCGCTGATCGCATCGTCAAGCGGTCTTGCCATATCACTGTCAAGGTTGCGGACAAGTAACGGAGTCGATCAGATGGGTCAGAAAGTACACCCCATTGGCATTCGCCTGGGAATCGTCAAGGAGCACACCTCCGTCTGGTACGCCAGCGGTCGGACTTATGCGGACTACTTGTTCGCTGATCTGAAGGTGCGCGAGTATCTCCAAGACAAATTAAAAAGCGCGTCCGTCAGCCGTATCGAAATTGCTCGTCCGGCTCAAACAGCACGTATCACTATCCACACTGCTCGTCCCGGTATCGTTATCGGTAAGAAAGGTGAAGATGTTGAGAAGCTGCGTCAGGACCTGACCAAGCAAATGGGTGTGCCTGTGCACATCAATATCGAAGAGATCCGCAAGCCGGAGCTCGACGGTATGCTGGTTGCGCAGAGCGTAGCTCAGCAGCTGGAGCGTCGTGTGATGTTCCGTCGCGCTATGAAGCGCGCTGTACAGAACGCCATGCGTATTGGTGCCAAGGGCATCAAAATCCAAGTGAGCGGTCGTCTCGGCGGTGCTGAAATTGCACGTACCGAATGGTATCGCGAAGGTCGTGTGCCGTTGCACACCCTGCGTGCCGATATCGACTATGCCACGTACGAAGCGCACACCACTTATGGTGTGATCGGTGTCAAGGTTTGGATCTTCAAAGGCGAAGTAATTGGTGGTCGCCATGAAGAACTGAAACCACAAGCACCTGCGCCTCGTAAAAAAGCTGCTAAGTAAGGGGTACGCCAAATGTTGCAACCAAAGCGTACGAAGTTCCGCAAGCAGATGACAGGCCACAACCGTGGTTTGGCTCAACGCGGTAGCAAAGTCAGCTTCGGCGAATTCGCCCTGAAGTCTGTTGCCCGCGGTCGTCTCACCGCCCGTCAGATCGAGTCCGCTCGTCGTGCTCTGACTCGTCACGTTAAGCGTGGCGGGAAAATCTGGATTCGCGTTTTCCCTGACAAGCCAGTTACCAAGAAGCCTCTCGAAGTGCGGATGGGTAAAGGGAAGGGTAGCGTTGAGTATTGGGTAGCCCAGATCCAGCCAGGCAAGGTCCTGTATGAGATCGAAGGCGTTTCCGAAGAGTTGGCGCGTGAGGCTTTTGCCTTGGCTGCTGCAAAGCTGCCGCTCGCCACCACTTTTGTTAAGCGGACGGTGATGTGATGAAGGCGAATGAACTTCGTGAAAAATCAGCACAGCAGCTGAACGAGCAACTGCTCGGCCTGCTGCGCGACCAGTTCAATCTGCGTATGCAGAAAGCAACTGGCCAGTTGGGGCAGTCTCACCTGCTCTCGCAAGTTAAGCGCGACATCGCTCGTGTGAAAACTGTGCTCAACCAGCAGGCAGGTAAGTGATCATGGCTGAAGCCGAAAAAACCATCCGTACGCTGACCGGCCGTGTCGTCAGCGACAAGATGGACAAGACCATCACCGTATTGATCGAGCGTCGCGTTAAGCACCCGATTTACGGCAAATATGTCAAGCGTTCGACCAAGCTGCACGCACACGACGAAAGCAACCAGAGCAAGATCGGTGACAAAGTTTCCATTCGTGAAACGCGTCCCGTTGCCAAGACTAAGTCTTGGGCGCTGGTTGAGATCCTCGAAC
Organism: Pseudomonas sp.; assembly: GCA_017886405.1. Classification (GTDB taxonomy): domain Bacteria; phylum Pseudomonadota; class Gammaproteobacteria; order Pseudomonadales; family Pseudomonadaceae; genus Aquipseudomonas. The sequence goes on from JAGGNC010000169.1 coordinate 5,273, forward strand.
GCGCAGTGGAAGTCTAAGGGCTAAGGGTCGGAGAAATTATATGATTCAGACTCAATCCATGCTCGACGTCGCTGACAATAGCGGTGCTCGTCGCGTTATGTGCATCAAGGTGCTGGGCGGTTCTCACCGTCGTTATGCTGGCATCGGCGACATCATCAAGGTGACCGTTAAGGAAGCAATTCCACGCGGTAAAGTGAAGAAAGGCCAAGTGATGACTGCAGTTGTAGTCCGCACGCGTCATGGCGTTCGTCGCCCTGATGGCTCGATCATTCGCTTCGATGGCAACGCTGCTGTTCTGCTGAACAACAAGCAAGAGCCGATAGGCACCCGTATTTTTGGGCCAGTGACTCGTGAGCTTCGTACTGAGAAGTTCATGAAGATCGTCTCGCTCGCCCCTGAAGTGCTCTAAGGAGATCCGACATGCAAAAGATTCGTCGTGACGACGAGATCATCGTGATCGCCGGTAAAGACAAAGGTAAGCGCGGTAAGGTGCTCAAGGTTCTCGTTGATGACCGTCTGGTCATTGGTGGGGTCAACCTGGTTAAGCGTCATACCAAGCCGAACCCGATGTCGGGCGTCCAGGGCGGTATCGTCGAGAAAGAAGCGCCTCTGCACGCTTCTAACGTGGCCATCTTCAATGGCGAAACTAACAAGGCTGATCGCGTTGGTTTCAAAGTAGAGGAAGGTAAAAAAATTCGTGTCTTCAAGTCGACCCAAAAAGCGGTTGATGCTTGAACACTGCTAGGTAGAAGACCATGGCACGACTAAAAGAGATTTACCGGAAAGAAATTGCGCCGAAGCTTAAGGAAGAACTTGAGCTTAGCAACGTGATGGAAGTTCCGCGCATCACCAAGATAACCCTGAACATGGGCCTGGGCGAAGCAATCGGTGATAAGAAAATCATCGAGCACGCTGTAGCCGACCTGGAAAAGATATGCGGTCAAAAAGTCGTTGTGACTTATGCCCGTAAGTCGATTGCAGGCTTTAAGGTTCGTGAGGGCTGGCCGATCGGCGTTAAAGTAACTCTGCGCCGCGAGCGTATGTACGAGTTCCTGGATCGTCTGCTGTCTATCTCCCTGCCGCGGGTACGTGACTTTCGCGGCCTGAATGCCAAGTCTTTTGACGGTCGCGGCAACTACAGCATGGGCGTAAAAGAGCAGATCATTTTCCCGGAAATCGACTACGACAAGATCGATGCTCTGCGTGGTCTGGATATTACACTGACCACCACCGCCCGTTCGGATGATGAAGGTCGCGCCTTGTTGCGTGCCTTCAAATTCCCGTTCCGTAACTGATTGGAGTTGGATCATGGCCAAAACCAGCATGAAAAACCGCGAGCTGAAGCGTCAGCAAACGGTAGCCAAGTACGCTAAGAAGCGTGCCGAGCTGAAAGCTACCATCGCCGATCTGAACGCCAGTCCGGAAGCGCGTTGGGAAGCACAAGTAGCGCTGCAGAAGCAGCCGCGTGATGCGTGCGCGTCGCGCCTGCGTAATCGCTGCCGCATTACCGGTCGCCCGCACGGCGTTTATCGCAAGTTCGGTCTGTCGCGTATCAAGCTGCGTGAAGCTGCAATGCGTGGTGATGTACCAGGTCTGGTTAAAGCCAGCTGGTAAAAACAAAGCCGGCCCTGTGTCGGCTTTGTCTTATATGTGAATCAAGCCCCTTTGGGGCTTGATTCATTTTCGATCAGTCTCTAGAATGCTCGGCTCGCCTGAGCCTGGGTTGCAGTTTTCCAGAATTCTCAGCGACTGTAGCCGCAAGGCTAATTCTTTTTGTATCAGGAGCGTCTAGCCCATGAGTATGCAGGACCCGTTAGCGGACATGCTAACTCGTATCCGTAATGCCCAGATGGCTGAAAAGTCCGTCGTAAGCATGCCGTCTTCAACCTTGAAGGTAGCTGTAGCCAAAGTTTTGAAAGACGAAGGTTATATTGCGGGTTATCAGACCAGCGGCGAAGTTAAGCCGCAGCTGTCCATCGAGCTGAAGTACTTCGAAGGCCGTCCAGTCATCGAAGAAGTTAAGCGCGTAAGCCGACCAGGCCTTCGCCAATATAAATCCTCCGATGATCTGCCGAAAGTTCGTGGCGGTCTTGGTGTTTCCATCGTCTCCACCAACAAAGGTGTGATGACGGACCGCGCTGCGCGCGCTGCCGGTGTCGGCGGCGAAGTGCTCTGCACAGTGTTCTAAGGGGGGAATTACGCATGTCTCGTGTTGCTAAGAACCCCGTTACGCTGCCAGCTGGTGTTGAGGTCAAACTCACCGGCCAACAGCTTTCGGTAAAGGGTGCCAAGGGCGCTCTCGAACTGAATGTTCACTCGTCCGTTGAAATTCTGCATGTGGCTGGTGAGTTGCGTTTCGCTGCTCGCAATGGTGATCAGCAGACTCGCGCAATGGCCGGTACCACTCGTGCTCTGGTCAACAATATGGTGATCGGTGTTAGTACTGGCTTCGAGCGTAAGCTGCAGCTGGTTGGTGTTGGTTACAAAGCGCAAGCCAAAGGTCAGGTGCTGAACCTCGCTCTCGGCTACTCCCATCCGATCGACTATGAGTTGCCGGACGGTGTAGTTGCTGAAACCCCGAACCAGACCGAGATCCTGATCAAGGGTGTCGACAAACAACTGGTTGGTCAGGTCGCTGCGGAGATTCGTGACTTCCGTCGTCCTGAACCTTATAAGGGCAAAGGTGTTCGTTACGCAGACGAAGTTGTCCGCCGTAAAGAAGCCAAGAAGAAGTAGGGCATAGCAAATGACCGACAAAAAAGTTACTCGACTGCGCCGCGCTCGCAAGGCACGTCTGAAAATGCACGAGCTAGAAGCCGTGCGTCTCTGCGTGTATCGCTCTTCGCAGCACATATATGCCCAGGTCATTTCGGCCGACGGCAGCAAGGTTCTGGCCAGTGCCTCTACCTTGGACAAAGCACTGCGTGACGCTGCCACTGGCAACGTCGATGCGGCCAAGAAAGTTGGTGAGCTGGTTGCCGAGCGTGCGAAAGCCGCTGGTGTAACTCAGGTTGCATTCGACCGTTCTGGCTTCAAGTACCACGGCCGCGTTAAAGCGCTGGCTGATGCTGCTCGTGAAGGCGGGCTGGAGTTTTAAGTTATGGCAAATAACGACCAAAAGCGCGATGAAGGCTATATCGAGAAGCTGGTACAGGTTAACCGCGTAGCCAAGACCGTAAAGGGTGGCCGTATCTTCACTTTCACCGCGTTGACCGTGGTTGGTGATGGTAAGGGTCGCGTCGGTTTCGGCCGTGGCAAATCCCGTGAAGTGCCTGCTGCGATCCAGAAAGCGATGGAAGCTGCTCGTCGCAACATGATCCAGGTTGATCTGAACGGCACCACTTTGCAGTATGCAATGAAGTCTGCTCATGGCGCCTCCAAGGTATACATGCAGCCTGCTTCTGAAGGTACTGGCATCATTGCTGGCGGCGCTATGCGCGCTGTCCTCGAGGTGGCTGGTGTACAAAACGTTCTGGCTAAGTGCTATGGCTCGACTAACCCAGTGAACGTGGTTTACGCCACTTTCAAAGGTTTGAAAGCTATGCAGTCACCAGGTTCTGTTGCGGCCAAGCGTGGCAAGAGCGTCGAGGAGATTCTCTAATCATGGCTAATACCGTAAAAGTCACGTTGATCAAAAGCATGACCGGCCGTATCCCCAACCATAAGCTTTGCGTTAAGGGTTTGGGTCTGCGTCGCATCGGTCACACCGTAGAAGTACTTGATACTCCCGAGAACCGCGGGATGATCAACAAGGCTTACTACATGCTGCGAGTCGAGGGTTAATACATGTACCTGAACGATTTGAGTCCTGCGCCGGGTTCCCGTCGCGAGAAGCACCGTCCGGGCCGTGGTATCGGTAGCGGGTTGGGTAAGACTGGTGGCCGCGGCCACAAAGGTCAATCCTCCCGTTCCGGTGGCACCATTGCTCCGGGTTTCGAAGGCGGCCAGCAGCCTCTGCACCGTCGTCTGCCTAAGTTCGGCTTCGTTTCTTTGAAGGCTATGGACCGCGCACAAGTGCGTACATCCGAGCTGAATAAAATCGAAGGCGGGATTGTTACTCTGCAGTCGCTGAAGGATGCCAACCTGATTAACCAACACATACAGCGTGTGAAAGTCATGCTGTCCGGTGAAGTTACTCAGGCAGTCACCCTTAAAGGTATCGCCGTCACCAAAGGTGCGCGTGCGGCTATCGAAGCAGCTGGCGGTAAGTTCGAGGAATAAATGGCTAAGCAAGGTGCTCTCTCAGCGCTCAGCAATGGCGGGTTATCCGAGCTATGGGCTCGTCTGCGCTTTCTATTCATGGCGATTATCGTCTATCGGATAGGTGCACACATCCCGGTTCCCGGTATTAACCCTGATCGGCTGGCGGACCTGTTTCGACAGAATGAGGGGACCATTCTTAGCTTGTTCAACATGTTTTCCGGCGGCGCGCTGGAGCGGATGAGTATTTTTGCGCTTGGGATCATGCCGTACATTTCGGCGTCGATCATCATGCAGCTTATGACCGCTGTTAGTCCGCAGTTGGAGCAGTTGAAGAAGGAAGGTGAGTCTGGCCGTCGTAAGATAAGCCAGTACACCCGCTACGGCACTCTTGTTTTGGCATTGGTTCAGGCTATCGGCATGTCCGTTGGCTTGGCTAGCCAGGGCATAGCGTTTTCGGTTGATTTCGGCTTCCACTTCGTTGCAGTCACCACATTTGTGGCAGGTGCAATGTTTATGATGTGGCTGGGCGAACAGATCACTGAGCGTGGTGTTGGCAACGGTATTTCGATGCTGATTTTTGCAGGCATCGTGGCCGGTCTGCCGTCGGCAATTGGGCATTCTTTCGAGTCTGCTCGTCAGGGCGATATCAATATCTTTGCCCTGATTGCCATCGGTTTGCTGGCAGTAGCGATTATCGGTTTCGTGGTGTTCATTGAGCGTGGTCAGCGTCGCATTGCGGTGCATTACGCCAAGCGTCAGCAGGGCCGCAAGGTCTTTGCTGCGCAGACAAGCCATTTGCCGTTGAAGGTGAATATGGCGGGGGTTATCCCGGCTATTTTTGCCAGCAGCCTTTTGTTATTCCCGGCTTCGCTGGGTGCCTGGTTTGGTCAGTCTGAAGGTATGGGCTGGCTGCAGGATATTTCACAGGCTATCGCTCCTGGTCAGCCGTTGAACATTTTGCTGTTTAGTGCAGGGATCGTTTTCTTCTGCTTCTTCTATACAGCGCTGATGTTCAACCCGAAAGACGTAGCGGAGAACCTGAAAAAGTCTGGTGCCTTTATTCCGGGTATCCGTCCAGGTGAGCAATCGGCGCGCTATATCGATGGTGTGCTGACACGCTTGACTATGTTCGGTGCTCTGTACATGACGGCCGTATGCTTGTTGCCCCAGTTTCTGGTGGTGGCTGCCAACGTACCGTTCTATCTCGGCGGGACTTCGTTGCTGATCGTGGTGGTGGTTGTGATGGACTTTATGTCGCAAGTACAATCGCACCTCGTTTCGCACCAGTACGAATCCCTGATGAAGAAAGCCAACCTGAAGGGCTACGGCAGCGGCATGCTGCGCTGAAGTCCATAAGGTTCGAGGAGTTGGTGATGAAAGTTCGTGCATCGGTGAAAAAGCTGTGCCGTAACTGCAAGATTATTCGTCGCGAAGGTGTTGTTCGCGTTATTTGCAGCTCGGAACCGCGTCACAAGCAGCGCCAAGGCTGAGTGTGAGTGAAGTGACAAGCTCGGCAGCTAGTGCGCTGCCGGGTTGATTATTTGTTTCTACAGCGTTAAAATCTTGCGCCCCATTTCTTGGCTTCCGGGGCGTAGGTAGCTGTCAATTGGAGTTCCACTGAATGGCCCGTATAGCAGGCGTTAACATTCCGGATAACAAGCACACTGTTATCTCGTTGACCTACATCTTTGGTGTCGGTCGCACCACTGCACAGAAAATCTGTGCTGCTTCCGGTGTAAACCCGGCAGCAAGGATCAAAGATCTCTCTGACGAGCAGATCGAGCAGCTGCGTGGCGAAGTAGCCAAGGTGAATACCGAAGGTGACCTGCGTCGTGAAGTGAACATGAAAATCAAGCGCTTGATGGACCTGGGTTGCTACCGCGGCCTGCGTCATCGTCGTGGTCTACCGGTTCGCGGTCAGCGTACCAAGACCAACGCGCGTACCCGCAAGGGCCCGCGTAAGCCGATCCGCAAGTAATCGCATTCGCGCATCGACAGGAATCTAGTCATGGCAAAACCTGCTGCTCGTACTCGTAAGAAAGTCAAAAAGACAGTGGTTGATGGCATTGCCCACATCCACGCTTCTTTCAACAATACAATCGTGACCATTACTGACCGTCAGGGCAATGCTCTGTCTTGGGCTACCTCTGGTGGCTCAGGTTTCCGCGGTTCGCGTAAAAGCACCCCGTTCGCCGCCCAGGTGGCTGCAGAACGTGCTGGTCAAGCTGCGCTGGAATTCGGTCTGAAGAACCTCGACGTTAACGTTAAGGGTCCCGGTCCGGGTCGTGAGTCCGCTGTCCGTGCATTGAACGGCTGTGGCTATAAGATCGCCAGCATCACCGATGTGACGCCCATCCCGCATAACGGATGCCGTCCTTCGAAGAAGCGTCGCGTGTAATCAGGAGACAGTGAGAAATGGCTCGTTACATTGGTCCCAAATGCAAACTGTCTCGTCGTGAAGGCACAGATCTTTTCCTGAAAAGCGGTGTACGCGCTCTGGAATCGAAGTGCAACATCGAAGCAGCCCCAGGTATTCACGGTCAGCGCCGTGGCCGTCAGTCTGACTACGGCACCCAGCTGCGTGAGAAGCAAAAAGTTCGTCGTATCTACGGTGTGCTTGAGCGTCAATTCAGTGGTTATTACAAAGAAGCTGCCGGCAAGAAAGGCGCTACTGGTGAGAATCTGCTGCAATTGCTCGAGTGCCGTCTGGATAACGTGGTTTATCGCATGGGCTACGGCGCTACTCGCGCTGAATCCCGTCAGCTGGTATCGCACAAGTCGATCAGCATAAACGGTAAAACTGTGAACATACCGTCCTACCAGGTTAAAGCCGGTGACGTGGTTGCAGTCCGCGAGAAATCGAAGAATCAGCTGCGCATTGTTCAAGCTCTTGAGCTGTGTGCCCAGCGTGGCCGCGTTGAATGGGTAGAAGTAGACACTGAGAAGAAGTCTGGCGTGTTCAAAAACGTCCCGGCGCGCAGTGATCTCTCCGCTGACATCAACGAAAGCCTGATTGTCGAGCTCTACTCCAAGTAAGGGCTAGAAAATAGGTGCATCCATGCAGATTTCGGTAAATGAATTCCTGACCCCCCGTCACATTGATGTGCAGGTGGTCAGTTCGACCCGCGCCAAGATCACTCTCGAGCCTCTCGAGCGTGGCTTTGGCCATACCCTGGGCAACGCGCTGCGTCGCATTCTGTTGTCCTCCATGCCTGGCTGTGCAGTAGTCGAGGCCGAGATTGACGGTGTACTCCATGAGTACAGCGCCATCGAAGGTGTTCAGGAAGACGTCATTGAAATCCTGCTCAACCTTAAAGGCCTGGCTGTTAAGTTGCACGGTCGTGACGAAGTGACATTGACTCTGGCGAAGAAGGGCTCGGGCGTAGTTACCGCAGCCGATATTCAGCTGGATCACGATGTTGAAATCGTCAATGGCGACCACGTAATCGCCAACCTGGCTTCCACTGGCGCGTTGAACATGAAGCTCACCATAGCTCGTGGTCGCGGCTATGAGCCGGCTGACGCTCGTCAGAGCGATGAAGATGAAAGCCGCAGCATTGGTCGCTTGCAGCTGGATGCTTCGTTCAGCCCGGTACGCCGTGTGTCGTACGTGGTGGAAAACGCTCGTGTTGAGCAGCGTACCAACTTGGACAAACTGGTTATTGACCTGGAGACCAACGGTACTCTGGATCCTGAAGAGGCTATTCGCCGAGCTGCAACCATTCTGCAACAGCAGTTGGCTGCTTTCGTCGATCTCAAAGGTGATAGTGAGCCTGTTGTTATCGAGCAGGAAGATGAGATCGATCCGATCCTTCTGCGTCCGGTTGATGATTTGGAACTGACTGTGCGTTCGGCTAACTGCCTTAAGGCAGAGAACATTTACTACATCGGCGATCTGATTCAGCGCACCGAAGTAGAACTGTTGAAAACGCCGAACTTGGGCAAGAAATCCCTGACTGAAATCAAGGATGTTCTGGCTTCTCGCGGTCTGTCCCTCGGTATGCGCCTCGACAACTGGCCGCCGGCAAGTCTGAAGAAAGACGATAAGGCTACTGCCTGATCGTCCTCATCACCAAACGTGAGTTTGGTAAGGAATTGAACCATGCGTCATCGTAAAAGTGGCCGTCACCTCAGCCGCACCAGCGCACACCGTAAGGCCATGTTTCAGAACATGGCTGTATCGCTGTTCGAGCATGAGCTGATTAAAACTACTCTGCCGAAAGCCAAAGAGTTGCGTCGCGTTGCCGAGCCGCTGATTACTCTGGCTAAAATAGACAGCGTTGCCAATCGTCGCCTGGCCTTCGACCGTACACGTTCGAAAGCCATCGTCGGTAAGCTGTTCAACGATCTGGGCAAGCGCTATGCCACCCGTCAGGGCGGTTACCTGCGTATTCTCAAGTGCGGTTTCCGCACTGGCGACAATGCTCCAATGGCTTATGTTGAGCTGGTTGACCGACCGGTCGCTGGTGCAGCTGTAGACGCTGAGTAAGTCGTTGGTTGTATAAAAACCGGGCCTTGGCCCGGTTTTTTTATGGCCCGCAATTCCTGGCGGCTACCCTTCGGGCCGTTGCTGCAGAGTCTAGAAATCGCTCACGGCCATGGTTGTGGGCGAAATACTGGTAAGCGGTAAGCGTCCAGCCCTCCCATCTGTAACCCACTCAATTCGAGCGGCATGCTGTGCTTTTCCCGGCAGGAGAGTGACATGGAGCCGATGTCAGTGCGCCGCGCGTCATGGATCGCCCATGTTAAGTCTTGGCGCGCCAGTGACCTCGGTCTGACCGATTACTGCCGGCGCCATTCGCTTAAGTGCAAGACCTTTGCCGCGTGGATTAATCGCTGCAACACTTCGTCCGTCCCTACAAAGCTGTGACTGGCGCTCGTGCCCGTCACGGTTACGCAACCGGCCACTGCCGGGTGTTGTTGTTGCGTCATGCCAGCGGCTGGCAGTTGCCGTTGCCGGCTGGCGTCGATGCAGTCTGGTTCGGGGCTTTTTATTGTGTGCTAGGGTAGTCTCGATCCCGTGCCAGCAGCGGCTTGAGAAAGTAGCCGGTATGCGATTGGGTCATCTCGGCGACTTCTTCAGGCGTGCCAACGGCGATGATCTGGCCGCCTTTTGAGCCACCTTCTGGGCCGAGATCGACCAGCCAGTCGGCAGTCTTGATCACGTCCAGGTTGTGCTCGATCACCACCACGGTATTGCCGTGATCGCGCAAGCGGTGCAGCACGTCGAGCAGTTGCTGAATATCTGCGAAGTGCAGACCAGTTGTCGGTTCATCAAGGATATACAGGGTCTTTCCGGTGTCGCGCTTGGACAGCTCACGACTCAGCTTAACCCGCTGCGCCTCGCCGCCAGACAGGGTAGTCGCGCTCTGCCCGAGCTTAATATAGGACAGACCGACATCCATAAGCGTCTGCAGCTTACGCGCCAGGGCCGGCACTGCTTCGAAGAACGCGCGCGCCTCCTCAATGGTCATATCCAGCACTTCGGTGATGTTCTTGCCCTTGTACTTTACTTCTAGGGTTTCGCGGTTATAGCGTTTGCTCTTGCATACATCGCAAGCCACGTAGATGTCTGGCAGGAAGTGCATTTCTACTTTGATCAATCCATCGCCTTGGCATGCCTCGCAGCGCCCGCCTTTAACGTTAAAGCTGAAGCGGCCTGGGCCGTAGCCACGTGAGCGCGACTCAGGCACGCCGGCAAACAGTTCACGGATTGGGGTGAACAGTCCGGTGTAGGTCGCAGGGTTGGAGCGTGGCGTGCGGCCAATCGGGCTTTGGTCGATGTCTACTACCTTATCTAGGTGTTGCAAGCCATCGATGCTGTCGTGGGCTGCGGCTTCTAGGGTAGTCGCACCGTTCAGTGCGGTGGCGCTGAGCGGGTAGAGGGTGTTGTTGATCAGTGACGATTTGCCCGAGCCGGATACACCAGTGACGCAGGTCAGTAGCCCGATCGGAATCTCCAGGTCGACATTGCGCAGGTTATTACCGCGTGCGCCTTTGATCTTCAGCGCGAGGTTGCTGTCCCTTGGGGTGCGCTTGGCCGGCACAGCGATCTTCACCCGACCGGAGAGGTACTTCCCAGTAAGCGAGTCTGGGTGCGCCATGACCTCGGCAGCGGTGCCTTGGGCGACGATCTGCCCGCCATGTATACCGGCCCCTGGTCCGATATCCACCACGTAGTCGGCCATGCGGATGGCGTCTTCGTCGTGCTCAACCACGATCACCGTGTTGCCGATATCTCGAAGGTGGCGCAGGGTGCCGAGCAGGCGCTCGTTGTCGCGCTGGTGCAGGCCAATGCTAGGTTCGTCGAGGATATACATCACCCCGACCAAGCCGGCACCGATTTGGCTGGCTAGGCGAATACGCTGCGCCTCACCGCCGGACAGGGTGTCGGCGCTGCGGTCGAGGGTCAGGTAGTCGAGTCCGACGTTGACCAAAAATTGCAGGCGCTCGCGGATTTCTTTGAGGATCTTCTCGGCAATCTCACCGCGCCTACCAGGCAGCGCCAAGCTGCCAAAGTACTCAGTGGCGTCACCGATCGGCATGCCGCTGACCGCCGGCAGGGTCTTTTCGCCGACCCATACATGTCGCGCTTCGCGGCGCAGGCGGGTGCCACGGCAATCCTGACAGGCCTGGGTGCTGAGAAACTTGGCCAGCTCTTCACGCACGCTGGTGGATTCGGTTTCGCGGTAACGCCGCTCCAGGTTCGGCACTATGCCTTCGAAGGGATGCGAGCGCTTAACGATGTCGCCACGGTCGTTGAGGTACTTGAAATCGACGTCCTGTGTGCCGCTGCCGAATAGGATGCACTTCTGGTGTTCGGCGCTGAGTTGGTCAAACGGCACGTCCAAACTGAAGCCGTAATGCGCAGCCAGGGAGCCGAGCATCTGGAAGTAGTAAACGTTGCGTCGGTCCCAGCCGCGAACAGCACCTTCGGCCAGGGTCATCTCACCGTTAACCAGGCGCTTAATGTCAAAGAACTGCTTTACGCCCAGGCCGTCGCACGTTGGGCAGGCGCCGGCCGGGTTGTTGAAGGAAAACAGCTTGGGCTCCAACTCGCTGATGGAGTGGCCGCACACGGGACAGGCAAAGCGTGCGGAGAAGATAATTTCCTCGCCCGTTTCACCTTCCATTGGGGCGATCAGTGCCAGGCCATCCGCCAGCTTCAACGCGGTTTCGAATGATTCGGCCAAGCGTTGCTGCAAATCGCCACGCGCCTTGAAGCGGTCGACCACGGCGTCGATGCTGTGTTTCTTCTGTTTGTCGAGTTTCGGCAACTCGTCCAACTCATACAGCTTGCCGTTGACCCGCACGCGAACGAAACCCTGAGCGCGTAACTCATCGAAGATTGCCAGGTGTTCGCCTTTGCGCTCGCGAATCACTGGTGCCAGCAGCATTAGCTTGCTGCCTTCTGGCAGGGCCAGGACTTGGTCAACCATCTGGCTGACGATCTGTGCCTCCAGCGGCAGGTCGTGGTCCGGGCAGCGCGGAATACCAGCGCGGGCATAGAGCAGGCGGAGGTAGTCGTAAATCTCGGTGATGGTGCCGACGGTCGAGCGTGGGTTGTGTGAGGTGGATTTCTGCTCGATTGAAATTGCTGGAGACAAGCCTTCGATGGTGTCGACATCGGGCTTCTCCATCATTGACAGAAACTGCCGGGCGTAGGCCGACAGCGACTCGACATAGCGGCGTTGCCCCTCAGCGTAGAGGGTGTCGAAGGCTAGCGAGGACTTGCCCGAGCCCGACAGGCCGGTTATCACGATCAGCTTGTCGCGCGGCAGGGTCAGGTCGATGTTTTTCAGGTTATGGGTGCGCGCACCCCGGATCACAATCTTGTCCACAAACAACGGCCTCGCATGGCGGGCGGAAAACCACCGAGTATACGGCCCCTAAGGCGGGCGCGGCAAAGCGTCAGTGCTGTGCCGCATGCATTGGGGCTGTTAGAATCGCCGCCTGTTTCTATAGGGCGTTTTCCATGCATGATCCGCACAGCGAGCGCATGAGCGGCAGCGAAACCCGTGCGGCCGGTGGCCTTGCGCTGGTATTCGCGTTTCGCATGCTCGGTATGTTTATGGTGCTACCCGTGCTGGCGACCTATGGCATGGAGCTCCAAGGCAGCACGCCTGCATTGATCGGCCTGGCTATTGGTGCTTATGGGCTGACCCAGGCGTTTCTGCAAATTCCCTTCGGTATGCTCAGCGACCGCATCGGTCGGCGGCCGGTGATCTATGTCGGGCTGCTGATCTTTGCTGCCGGCAGTCTATTGGCGGCCAATGCCGATTCGATCTGGGGAGTGATTGCCGGGCGTGTCCTGCAAGGTGCTGGTGCGATTTCGGCGGCGGTAATGGCGCTATTGTCTGACCTAACCCGCGAGCAGCATCGCACCAAGGCCATGGCCATGATCGGCATGAGCATCGGCCTGTCGTTTGCCGTGGCGATGGTGGTCGGTCCGCTGCTAACCCGTGCCTTTGGCCTGTCGGGTCTGTTTCTCGCCACCGCAGCAATGGCGCTGCTAGGGATCGTTATTGTTGCCGGCATAGTCCCGTCTTCTGCCGGGCCGTTGCAGCACCGCGAGTCCAGGTTCAGTAAGCAGGCGCTGCTACCGACACTCATGCATGCCGATCTGCTGCGCCTGGATTTCGGCATTCTGGTGCTGCACGCGATTCTGATGGCCAGCTTTATCGCCTTGCCGTTGGCATTGGTGGAACAGGGTGGGCTGCCCAAGGAGGAACACTGGTGGGTCTACCTGACTGCGCTGCTGGTGGGTTTCTTCGCCATGGTGCCGTTTATCATCTATGGCGAGAAAAAGCGCCGGATGAAGTATGTGCTGCTCGGTGCGGTGACTGTGCTGCTGCTCTGCGAGCTATTCTTTTTGTGGTTCGGCACCAGCCTGCGCGCGTTGGTGCTAGGTACTGTGGTGTTTTTCACCGCCTTCAACTTGCTTGAGGCCTCGTTGCCTTCGCTGATTAGCAAAGTGGCGCCGGCTGGCGGTAAAGGCACGGCGATGGGCGTGTATTCCACCAGTCAGTTCCTTGGGGCGGCTATCGGCGGCATCCTCGGCGGCTTGTTGTATGAGCACTACAGCCTGTCGGGTGTGTTTGCCGGCTGCGCCTTGCTGGCTCTTTTTTGGCTGGCCTTTGCTGTTACTATGCGCGAACCGCCGTATGTCACCAGCCTGCGCCTGCCGCTTTCAGTGGCGGCCTTGCAAGAGGTGGGGTTGGCCGAGCGTTTACAGGCTGTGCCCGGAGTGGCGGATGCCATAGTGGTGCGCGACGAAGCCGCCATCTATATCAAAGTGGATACCCAACAATTGGACCGCACGTCCCTCGAGCGCCTCATAGAGCCGGTGCCAGTGACGTGCTGAAAGCCTAGGAGAACGTTATGGCCCGTGGGGTTAACAAAGTCATTCTGGTCGGTACCTGCGGACAGGACCCGGAAACCCGCTACCTGCCCAACGGCAACGCGGTCACCAACCTGAGCCTGGCGACCAGCGAGCAGTGGACCGACAAACAGACCGGTCAGAAGGTCGAGAAAACCGAGTGGCACCGCGTGTCGCTGTTTGGCAAGGTTGCCGAGATCGCTGGCGAGTACCTGCGTAAAGGTTCGCAGTGCTATATCGAGGGCAAGTTGCAAACCCGCGAGTGGGAAAAAGACGGCATCAAGCGTTACACCACCGAGATCGTGGTCGACATGCAGGGCACCATGCAGCTGCTTGGCGGTCGTCCGGACAACGCCGGCGGCGACTCTGCGCCACGTCAGCAACGCCCTGCACCGCAGCGCGAGCCACAGCAGCCGGCGCCACGCCCGGCGCCCCAGCAAGCGGCTCAGCCCGCGGCGGATTTCGACAGTTTCGATGACGATATCCCTTTCTGATCAGCTGAGTTAGCGCTCTATTATGCGTATGCGGCTGATGCTGCTGGGTGGCGGTAATGCACTGGGGCAGGCCTTGATCCGCCTCGGTGCCGAGGAAGACATTGGCTTTCTTGCGCCAAGACCGCCGGAATCGGGCTGGGATCCTGCCAGCCTGACCCAGTTGCTCGATGACACCCGCCCCGATGCCTTGGTCAACCTTGCCTACTACTTCGACTGGTTCCAGGCCGAAGCAGTGAGCGCGGCGGACCTTGCTGCTCAGGAGCGGACTGTCGAGCGTCTTGCCGAACTCTGCCAGCATCACCAAGTCCGTCTGTTGCAACCGTCCAGTTACCGCGTATTTGATGGCATGCGCGCCACAGCCTACA
>JAGGNC010000320.1 GCA_017886405.1 Pseudomonas sp.
CGCTGCATCTGCGGTTGGAGTGATCACCGCAGGCTCGATTTTGACATTGGCGTTCATGGCGTATTTCCTCGCAGGCGGTGCATGGCGATCAGGCCATGGCCTTTATTTTCAAGCTGTCCAGGTAGGCTTGCGGGTTCTCCGGGTCGAACACGGTACCGTCGAAGAACGTTTCGATGCCGCGCGAGGTCGACGTAGGAATCTGTGATGCCGGCAGGTTTAGGGCCGCGGCCGCTGCGCGCCAGATGTCCTCACGGTTGACCTTGGCGATCAACGCCTGGCTGTCGAAGTCGGCCGGCAAATAGCCCCAGCGCTTGTTCTCGGTGAGGAACCAGAGGTCATGGCTCTGGAACGGGTAGGAGGCGAAGTCGTCCCAGTAGCGCATCTGCTCAGGGTGGTTCTCGATAACCTTGCCGGTGCCGTAGGCGAAATTGCCCTTCATGCGGTCAATAATGTCGGCGTATGGAGCGCCGATCCAGCGACGTTGAGAGCAGATTGTCGCCACTTCTTCTTTGTTCTCCGGCTTTTCGCAGAACATCTGCGCTTCCATGATGGCCATGGTCAGCGCCTTGGCGGCGTTGGGGTTGGCGGCGACGTAATCGCTGCGCATGGCGAAGGCTTTTTCCGGGTGGTTGTGCCACAACTCACCGGTGGTGTTGGCGGTGTAGCCGATCTTCTGATTGATCAGCTGCGCGTTCCACGGCTCGCAGACGCAGAAGGTGTCCATGCTGCCGACTTTCATGTTGGCGACCATCTGTGCGGGCGGCACCACGATGGTGCTGATGTCGCTGTTCGGGTCGATGCCGCCCGCTGCCAGCCAGTAGCGCATCCACAGGTCGTGGGTGCCGCCGGGGAAGGTCATGGCGGCACTGACTTTCTTGCCGCTGGCTTTTTTGGCTTCCAGGGCGGCTTTGAACGGGGTGCTGTCGACGCCGATCTTCAGGTCGCGGTATTCCTCGCCCACCGAGATGCACTGGCCGGCTAGGTTGAGGCGGGCCAGGATGGACATCGGTACCGGCTGGTTGTTCGGGGTGACGATACCGGCGCTGATCAGGTAAGGCATGGGGGTCAGGATATGGCCGCCGTCGATGCCGTTCTTGGCCGAGCCCAGCACCAAGTTGTCGCGGGTGGTGCCCCAAGACGACTGCTTGAGCACCTCAACGTCGGTCATGCCGTATTTGGCGAAGAAGCCTTTCTCGGCGGCGACGAACAACGGCGCGGCATCGGTCAGGGCGATAAAGCCGAGTTTTGCTTGGGTGGTCTCGACGTCGCTGCCAGCGGCCCAGGCGCTGCTTTGGCTGCTCAGGCCCATGCCGCTGAACAGGGCGATGCCACCTGCAGCGGCGATGGACTGCTTGAGAAAGCGGCGGCGCGAGGCCATCAGTGCGCTGTTGTCATCGTCATTGCTTGGCTTGTCGGTCATGGCTGGATTTCCTCAGGGCAAAAAAAACGATGTCACGCTGACCGGCTTATCCGGTGAGCGTGGACATCGTTGTCCGTGTACGAATGTGGCGCTCAGCAGTGACAGCTGAACTTAATCGAGACATAGCGAAAGCCGTGCCAAGATGCCTGAGACTGGCCCTGCAGTCCGGGCAATCTCAGGCAGATCAAGGGCTTAGGTCATCTACTGATGGGCTTGAGCACCCTTGGGTTAGCCAAATAGCACTGCGCGCTAGAGCCGCCCTTGGGGGTGACTGCACATTCTTGGTGCGCGGGCAGCCGTGCCTGCTTAAGTTCAGTGCTTTTGCCGGGGTCGGTGCGTGGGTGAGGCGCTACTAGAAAGCAGGCGCTGAGCGACTTCTTCCAGGCGCAGTCCCTGGTTCATGGCAGCCTGGCGCAGCTGTGCATAAGCCTCGCTTTCGCTGCAGTCCAGTTGGCGTATCAGCTGTTGTTTGGCCCGCTCAACCTGCTTGCGTTCCTCCAGGGCTTGGCGTGCCTCGCGCAGTTCATCGTGCATGCCCTGCAGCCGCAGGGCTTGGTGTTGCAGCAGCTCTAGGGTGGAGCGCGCTAAATGGCTGCTTGTAGCATCCTTGGGTTGGCTATCAAGCTCGCTGCTGTGCACGCTGAACAGCCTGGCTTGTTCGGTAGTGGTCTGCATGTCGCTGAGGCTTTCCAGCAGGCGTCGATGGCTGTGTAACTCGCTACGAATGCGCTGCATGCTTTGCTGGCAGCACTGCAACAACTCTTGCTCAAGGTGGGTTTCGATGCCCTGCATCAGGTCGATGCGTTGTGTGTGGAGGTCGAACCAGAGTTCGCTCAGTTGACAGTCGACCTTAGCCTCTGCATGGGTCCGTCGAGCAATGCCACGCAGCTGGCAGGCCTGGCGGTTACTTTCACTGGCGCCCAACGCTTGCCAGAGGGTTTGCGCCGCCGCGCTGGCAAAGCGGCTGAAGGTGGCAAAACTGCGCTCCTGGCATTCCTGCAGGTGCTCCAAGCGCTCCAGCAGTTCGGTTTCAAAGTAGCCGCTGGCAAAGCCCGTAACGCCCAAGGCACGCTCCTGGCCGGCGAGCTCTTTGCCTTGCATGAAATTAAATAGCGCCACCAGACAATGGGTGATTGCGGGGTCGATGGCGCTGTCGGCCGCCTCGAACACCACCGCCAGCAGGCTGCCGATTAAGCGCACCAAGGCGGCCGTGGCATCCTGGGCACTGATGCGGTGCTCGCGCACGCGGCGGCGTAGGCTCGGCAGCTCATCGAGATGATGCAGGGCCTGGGCGATGCGGGTAAACAGGCGCGTTTTATCCGCCGCGCCGGCGCCGCT
Organism: Pseudomonas sp.; assembly: GCA_017886405.1. Classification (GTDB taxonomy): domain Bacteria; phylum Pseudomonadota; class Gammaproteobacteria; order Pseudomonadales; family Pseudomonadaceae; genus Aquipseudomonas. The sequence goes on from JAGGNC010000320.1 coordinate 2,759, forward strand.
CTGGTCGATGCGCTCAAGCTCATTGCGCAGCTCCAGTTCCAGCAACGCTGTAGCCTGGCTCAGGCTTTCCAGGTTCTGGCGTTGATGAGGGGCATCGATGCTCAGGAACAGGTTCGAGTAGCCGCGCTCCTTTTGCAGCGCATGCACCAGTTGGCTGATGCGGGTGACCAGCGTGCACGTCTGCGCCAGGTCTTCCAGGCCCAACAATTCACTGCGCCGAGCCGCCAGCATAAAGCGCAGGGTGGCCGGCAGTTTGCGCGTTTGCATGAGTGCTGCCTTGAGTGGCAAAAATCAACTCATTTGCAAGATGCAGTCCAGTAGGTGGTTTCTGCCTAGCACTGCTGTTACATGCGTCGAGCATCGAGCGCTCGCCGAGCTGCAGTGGCCTGAGCGCACCTTGCTGGTGCATAGCGCCCGCTACCGGCTTTGTTTGCGAGGGTCTATACGACTAATGAGTGCTGACTTGGGTGGCCGCGGCGTCTGGCTGCAATGTTACCCTCGCGCCGCTCTCGCTATTCTGCTTGTGCTTCAAGGTCAGTGCCTTGCGTGTAAAACCTATAAGAGAAAAATCCTATGACTGACGCCCTCGTCCTAGACGGCGCTTCGGCAAAGCCTGCGTTTCTGTCCAAGGAACGCATCATTGCCAAACCCGGCTTCAACCGCTGGCTGGTTCCACCGGCTGCCCTGGCCATCCATTTGTGTATTGGTATGGCCTACGGCTTCTCAGTCTTTTGGCTGCCATTGTCGAAAGCAATCGGTATTGATGCGCCGCTAGCGTGCGCGGCAGATATTGGCTTCTTCGAACAGATCTTTGCCAGCAACTGCGATTGGCAGATCTCCATGCTGGGCTGGATATACACGCTGTTCTTCGTCTTTCTGGGCTGCGCGGCAGCCATTGGCGGTGGCTGGCTGGAGCATGCCGGTCCACGTAAAGCAGGCCTGGTGTCGGCAGTGTGCTGGTGCGGTGGCTTGATGATTTCCGCGCTGGGTATCTACCATCACCAAATCTGGTTGCTGTGGCTGGGTTCTGGGGTGATCGGGGGTATCGGTCTGGGCCTGGGTTACATCTCGCCGGTGTCCACGCTGATCAAGTGGTTCCCGGACAAGCGCGGCATGGCCACCGGTATGGCGATCATGGGCTTCGGCGGCGGCGCGATGGTCGGCGCACCGTTGGCGGCAGAGCTGATGAGCCACTTTGCCAGCGAAACGGGTGTCGGCGTATGGCAGACCTTCGTGGTCATGGCGGTTATCTATTTCGTGTTTATGGTCGGTGGTGCATTGGCCTACCGGGTCCCGCCAACAGGCTGGAAGCCAGCAGGTTGGGAAGCACCGCAGAACAAAGCCAATAATGGCATGATCACCAACCGCCATGTGCACGTCAGTGTCGCCTGGAAAACCCCGCAGTTCCGCCTGGTTTGGGCTGTGCTGTGCCTCAACGTATCGGCGGGTATCGGCATCATCGGTATGGCCTCGCCATTATTGCAGGAAGTGTTTGCCGGGCAACTGCTGGGTAACGACCTGTCCTATAACGAGCTGAGTGCGGCGCAGTTGGGGCAGATTGCCGCCATTGCCGCCGGCTTCACCGGCTTGCTCAGCCTGTTCAACATCGGTGGCCGCTTCTTCTGGGCCTCTTGCTCGGACTTCATCGGCCGTAAAGCCACCTACTTTGTGTTCTTCGGCTTGGGCTTCGCGCTCTACGCCGCTGTGCCGCTGTTGGGTCAGTTGGGTAGCCTGGCGCTGTTCGTGTTGGCGTTCGGCATCATCTTGTCGATGTATGGCGGTGGTTTCGCCACGGTGCCGGCTTACCTGGCTGACTTGTTCGGTACGCAGATGGTGGGGGCTATTCACGGCCGCCTGCTCACGGCTTGGGCGGCTGCCGGCGTGCTGGGCCCGGTGCTGGTTAACTACCTACGTGAGTATCAGTTGAGTATCGGTGTCGAGCGTGCTGCTGCGTATGACATCACCCTGTACATCCTCGCGGGCCTGCTGGTGCTGGGGTTCATTTGTAACCTGCTGGTGCGCCCAGTAGCGGACAAGTACTTCATGACCGACGCCGAGTTGGCTGCCGAGCGTGCCCTGGGTTCTGACGCCAAGCGCGGCGAAGTGGCTGTACTGGAGTGGTCGGCCGATCCGGCGACCAGGCCACTGGCTATTGCTGCCTGGCTGGTAGTGGGCTTGCCGATGGCGTGGGGCATCTGGATCACCCTGCAAAAGACCGCGACCTTGTTCCAGTAAGTCGCGCGCTGCACCCCTAAATCCCGCTGACGGCCCTGTTCGTCAGCGGGATTTTTGCTATCTGTTCGGCTTGCTTCAAGGTTGTGCGCCTATCGGCCTATAATGGCGGCCCTTTCGCATAATGATTCTGTGGAGTTGGTGATGGCCGAACGTACGGCATCCGTCGAGCGCAATACCCTGGAGACCCAGATCAAGGTCTCGATCAACCTGGATGGTACGGGCAAGGCTAAGTTTGATATTGGCGTGCCGTTCCTTGAGCACATGCTTGATCAGATTGCCCGTCACGGCCTGATCGACCTGGATATCCAGTGCAAGGGCGACCTCTATATCGACGACCACCACACCGTGGAAGACGTTGGTATTACGCTTGGTAAAGCGTTCACCAAGGCCATTGGCGACAAGAAAGGTATGACCCGTTACGGCCATTCTTATGTGCCGCTGGACGAAGCGCTGTCGCGCGTGGTGATCGACTTCTCCGGTCGTCCGGGCCTGCAGATGCACGTGCCGTTTACCCGTGCGGTGGTGGGCGGCTTCGACGTCGACTTGTTTCAGGAGTTCTTCCAAGGCTTCGTCAATCACGCCTTGGTCAGCCTGCACATCGACAACCTGCGTGGCACCAACACTCACCATCAGATCGAGACGGTGTTCAAGGCCTTCGGTCGTGCGCTGCGTATGGCCGTGACGCTGGATGAGCGTATGGCCGGGCAAATGCCGTCGACCAAGGGCGTGCTGTAGAACCTGCCCCGCCCAAAAATCATGCCCGCGCCGGAGGCCGTTTTTCCGCAGCGCAAGGCAAGAGGAGAGAAGTTTGGTTATTCCAAATGAACGACGATCAACGCAGGGCTGCGGAAAAACGGCCCCGTCCCGCAGGGTTGCGCTCAAAAGCGCGCCATGCGGTGTTGTGGAACTTGCCAATGGAACAACCATTGGCTGCGTTCCACGCCTTGCCTGGCACGCTTTTGAGCTGCAACGCGGGCATGATTTTTGGGCGGGCAGGTTCTTATGCAAACGGTAGCGGTAATCGACTATGGCATGGGTAATCTGCACTCGGTGGCCAAGGCCCTCGAGCACGTGGGTGCCGGCAAGGTACTGGTCACCAGCGATGCCCAGGTGATTCGTGAAGCCGACCGCGTGGTATTTCCCGGTGTCGGTGCGATTCGCGATTGCATGGCCGAGATCAAGCGTCTGGGTTTCGACGAGCTGGTGCGTGAAGTCAGCGTAGACCGGCCGTTTCTCGGCATTTGCGTCGGCATGCAGGCCTTGCTGGAGCACAGCGAAGAAAACGATGGCGTCGATTGCATCGGTTTGTTCCCCGGCAAAGTGCGCTTCTTCGGCAAAGGCATGGTCGAAGAGGGCGAGTCGCTGAAAGTCCCGCATATGGGCTGGAACGAGGTGGCTCAGTCGGTCAAACACCCGCTGTGGCACGACATTCCTGATCAGGCGCGCTTTTATTTTGTGCACAGCTATTACGTCGAAGCCGGCAAGGCCCAGCAAGTGGTGGGTCGCGGGCATTACGGCAAAGATTTCGCTGCTGCATTGGCTGATGGTTCGCGCTTTGCGGTGCAGTTCCACCCCGAAAAAAGCCACACCCACGGCCTGCAGCTGCTGCAGAATTTCGCCGCCTGGGATGGCCGCTGGTAAATGAGCCGGGCCAAAAGCCAACCGCTGATCATGACCTTGAGTGCCGAGCAGGAGCGTCAAGCCTGTGAGGTGCTCACGCGCTTTATGGCTGAGCGCTTTGAGCTGGAGCTGGGCAGTTTTGAGGCCGCCGAGGTGCTAGAGCTGTTTGCCCGCGAGGTGGCGCCGCATTACTACAACCGGGCGATTTTCGATGTGCAGGCTCACCTGAAAGAACGGTTTGAGAGCATCGAAAGCGACCTCTGGGCACTCGAAAAGAGCTGACCCACCAAATTCACACGACTTGAGCAGGTTCCACCGATGCTGATTATCCCCGCTATCGATCTGAAGGACGGCGCTTGTGTGCGTCTGCGCCAAGGCCGCATGGAAGACTCTACGGTGTTTTCCGACGACCCGGTGGGCATGGCCGCCAAGTGGGTTGAGGGTGGCTGCCGCCGCTTGCACTTGGTCGACCTTAACGGGGCCTTCGAAGGTCAGCCGGTCAATGGTGAGGTGGTCACCGCCATCGCCAAGCGCTACCCGAAACTGCCGATTCAAATCGGTGGCGGCATCCGCACCCTGGACACCATCGAGCACTACGTGCGCGCCGGCGTCAGCTACGTGATCATCGGCACCAAGGCGGTGAAAGACCCGCAGTTCGTCACCGATGCCTGTAAAGCCTTCCCGGGCAAAGTCATCGTCGGTCTGGATGCGAAAGACGGTTTCGTCGCCACTGACGGTTGGGCTGAGGTGTCCACGGTTCAGGCGACCGATCTGGCTAAGCGCTTTGAGGCCGATGGCGTCAGCGCCATCGTTTATACCGACATCGCCAAAGACGGCATGATGCAGGGCTGCAACGTCGAGGCCACTGCGGCTCTGGCTGCAGCCAGCCGCATCCCAGTGATTGCCTCCGGCGGCATCCACAACCTGAGTGATATCGAGAAGCTGCTGCTGGCTCGTTCGCCGGGCATCATCGGCGCGATCACCGGCCGGGCAATCTATGAAGGCACCTTGGATGTAGCCGAGGCGCAAGCCCTCTGCGACTCCTTCAACGGCTGAGGACATCACCATGGCGCTGGCCAAACGCATCATCCCCTGCCTCGACGTCGACAACGGTCGCGTGGTCAAAGGTGTGCAGTTCGAGAACATTCGCGATGCTGGCGACCCGGTGGAGATTGCCCGGCGTTATGACGAGCAGGGTGCCGATGAGATTACCTTTCTCGATATCACCGCCAGCAGTGACGGCCGCGACACCACCCTGCACACCGTTGAGCGCATGGCCAGCCAGGTGTTTATCCCCCTGACCGTGGGCGGCGGCGTGCGCAGCGTGCAGGATATTCGCAACCTGCTGAATGCCGGTGCCGACAAAGTGTCGATCAACACCGCCGCTGTGTTCACCCCGGAATTTGTCGGCGAAGCCGCCTCACGCTTTGGTTCGCAGTGCATCGTCGTGGCCATTGATGCCAAGCGTGTTTCTAAGCCAGGCGAAACCCCACGCTGGGAAATCTTCACCCACGGCGGGCGCAAGCCTACCGGTCTGGATGCAGTGCTGTGGGCGAAGAAGATGGAAGACCTTGGCGCCGGCGAGATTCTCCTGACCAGCATGGATCAGGACGGCGTGAAGAGCGGCTATGACCTGGGCGTCACCCGCGCCATCAGCGAAGCGGTCGGTATCCCGGTGATCGCCTCCGGCGGTGTGGGTAACTTGCAGCACCTGGCCGACGGGATCATTGAAGGCAAGGCCGCTGCAGTGTTGGCCGCGAGTATCTTCCACTTCGCCGAGTACAGCATTCCCGAGGCCAAGGCTTACCTGGCCAGTTGCGGGATTGTGGTGCGCTAAGGGCGCTTAGTTTTAAAACTAGATGATGTATTGGTGAATAGGCGGGTATGCCGATTTTGGCAGCCGCCCTGAATTAGAGCTGGATTAGACATGCAAATAGATGCCGTGATCACCTGGGTTGATGGGGGTGACCCTAACTGGCGGGCCAAGCGTCAACAGCATTCACGCGAACCTCAGTGCGACCTTTTGCCATTTTCAAATGGTGAGGGACGCTATCGTGATAACGACGATTTATTATTTCTGCTTCGTTCGATGGAAAAATTCTGGGGCATTGATGGCAATATCTTCATCATCACCGACCAGCAAGTGCCAGGTTTTATCGCGCAGCATCCGCGGCTGCGCATTGTCGATCATTCGCAGATTCTGGATGCGAGCTATCTGCCGACATTCTCATCCAGGGCTATCGAGTCTGCGTTGCACCACATCCCTGACTTGGCGGAACACTTCGTTTCATTCAACGACGATCAAATGCTAACGCGGCCTGTGCAAGCAAAAGACTTCTTCAGCGCCGTTGGCTCCATGGTCTTTTTAACCCGAGAGCCTATCCCGACCACCGATGCTGATTTGCAGCTGTCTGGTCATAACGACGCCAGTAACGCACGCCACTGGATGCAGAAAACCTATGGTGCATCGACCATTGAGTTCATTCCTGAGCACGCGCCCAAAAGTATTCGAAAAAGCTGGATGATGGAGCTTGAAAACGCGCATCCAGATGTTTTTCACGAGGTTCGCCAAGAAAAATTCCGGCGCAAGACCGGTCAAAGCATTCTGGCAAACTTATACCTTGACTGGTGCGCGACCCACGGCAGGGCCGATATTGACTGGGAGCAATGCAGGTATTTATTCACCGATGATGTGGAGAATGACACCGTTGCAACGCTGCTTGACTCGCTCGGACGTCACCTATGCATCTGCATCAACGACACCACTGACGACCGCTCAGACATAGCTAAAATGCGAGATAAGCTAGACAAAATACGCACAGAGCTTTTCCCGCGCCCGAGTTACTTTGAGTCATCAAGCAGCCCTTTACCGGCTAGCGCATAAACGCAACGTTGGCCGAAGAAGTACTAAGACAATGCAATAGGAAATCGGCGTGCCTCCATTGAGCTAGGCGCTATCAACGTAAGCTGATTTTAATTCGTGCCTGGGATGATCCGTTCTGGGCTATGCCAATCGTGCTGAGAGGGCTTGCAGCTCAGCCCTGTTAACGATGTGAGAAATCATGTTCAAACAACTGCTAATCGCCCTTGCTGGCACTGTTATGGTGCTTGCGGGTAGCGCCCGGGCTGAAGTCGACCCGAATTACCGCATGGTCTTGATGACCGAAAACTTCCCGCCATACAACATGGCGATCAATGGTAAGAATTACGCCAAGGAAGAAAATCTTAACGGTATTGCGGTGGATATCATCCGTGAGATGTTCAAACGCGCTGGTATTGAATACAACTTGACCCTGCGCTTCCCGTGGGGGCGCATCTATAAGCTGGCGCTGGAAAATCCTGGTTATGGTGTCTTCGTTACGGCGCGTTTGCCTGACAGGGAGGCGCTATTCAAATGGGTAGGCCCGATTGGTCCAGATGACTGGGTACTGCTCGGCAAGGCCGACAGCACGATCACACTCAACAGCCTGGAAGACGCCAAGCAATACAACGTGGGTGCCTATAAGGGTGACGCAATTGCCGAGTACCTTCTGGGAAAAGGTCTAGAACCGATTACTGCTCTGCGCGACACGGAAAATGCCAAGAAGCTGATGGCCGGCCGGATTGACCTGTGGGCCACGGGGGACCCTGCTGGCCGTTATCTGGCCAAGCAGGAAGGTATTACCGGGTTTAAAACCATTCTGCGTTTCGATAGCGCAGAGCTGTATCTGGCGCTGAACAAAGAAGTGCCGGATGAGGTTGTGCAGAAACTGCAAGCCCAGTTGGACAAGATGCGCAGCGAAGGCTTCGTCGACGATATTCAGAAGAACTACCTGTAAAGCCTGATCGTGGATAACAAAAAGCCCGGCCTTGGTTAACCAGGTCGGGCTTGTTTGTTTGCACTAGATTTAATCGCCGCGGGTGACGTTCAGGCCCTTGAGCAGGATGAGTGCCTGACTCAGCTGGTAGTCATCATCCTGTAGGCGTGCTTTAGCGGCGGTTTTGCCTTTGCTCGGCTTGTCTGCTCCGCCATTGCCGTTGCTCAGGTGGCCTTGCAGGTCGGCTTCTTTGATGCCGCTTTCATTGCTTTCGCGGGTCAGCTTGGCGCGCGCCACCTCGATGTCCGGGACGATGCCCTGGGCTTGGATCGAACGGCCGTTGGGGGTGAAGTAGAGTGCAGTGGTGAGCTTCAGGGCGCGGTCATTATTCAGTGGCAGCACGGTCTGCACCGAGCCCTTGCCAAAGCTGTCGGTGCCCATCAGCACGCCCCGCTTATGGTCCTGCAGGGCGCCGGCGACGATTTCTGAGGCAGAGGCGCTGCCACCGTTGATTAGCACCACCAGCGGCACGCCTTCGCTGGCATCGGCAGGATCGGCATTGAAGCGCAGCTCAGAATTAGCGATGCGCCCTTCGGTATAGACGATCAGGCCCTTTTTGAGGAAGTGATCAGTGATCTCCACTGCCGCCTGCAGCACGCCGCCGGGATTGTTGCGCAGGTCGAGAACCAGGCCGAGCAGCTTCTTACCATTCTCCTTACGCAGCTTGGCCAGGGCCTTGCCGACCTCCGCGCCACTGTTGATCTGGAACTGGGTGACGCGAATATAGCCGTAGCCATCGTCGAGCAGCTGGCTTTTGACGCTCTTAACCTTGATCACTGCGCGAGTCAGCTCGACATCGAAAGGTAGGCCACCCTCACGCACCAGGGTCAGTAGAATTTTGCTGCCAGCCTTGCCGCGCATTTTGTCCACGGCCTCCATCATTGATAGACCTTTGGTCAATTGGCCGTCAATTTTGATAATCAGGTCGCCCGGCTGAATACCGGCCTCTGAGGCAGGTGTATCGTCGATCGGCGAGATGACTTTGATAAAACCGTCCTCGGTGCCGACTTCAATACCCAGGCCGCCGAATTCGCCGCTGGTGCTTTCTTGCAGGTCGCGGAAGGCGTCGGGCTCTAGGTAGGCAGAATGAGGATCGAGGTTGCTGAGCATGCCCTTGATTGCATTTTCCAGCAGAGTCTTGTCGCTGACCGGCTCGACATAGGCGGACTTTATGCGGTCCATCACCTCGGCAAAGGTGCGCAGGTCATCCAATGGCAGTGGCGCACTGTCGTTGGCCGAAGCGGGGGCTGCTGCCGGTGCGGCTAGGGCTGCGGTGCCACCCAGCAAGGTGATGGCCAAGGCAGCGGCGGTGAGGCGGAACAGATGCGGCATGTCGAACGTACTCCTTGTCCTGAATTAGTAATCGCGGCCCGCAGATCGTTGAAAAATTACCTGCGTTGCCGATGCGTTGTTAAAAACATGCCGGGACCCGGCGTCTAAAGTGCGCATTTACAGCGCGTAAACTCCGCTTGTGCGCCTGTGTTGCCTAGTCTCGGCTGCCTCGGCAACATTTTTAAATGGCCGGCTATCCTTGTGCGCGGCACCATTGAGCGGGGTCAATCGGGCGACCCTGTTGGCGAATTGCGAAATACAGCGCCGCGGTGTCTTGGCCGCCGCTGTTACCAACAGTAGAGATGGCTTCACCGGCTTTGACCACATCACCAGCGTCTTTGAGCAGGCTCTGGTTGTGGCCATACAGGCTCAGGTAGCCATTGCCATGGTCGAGAATGACCAGAAGCCCGGCCCCGCGCAACCAGTCGGCAAACACTACGCGGCCGCCATGCACGGCGTGCACCTGGCTGCCAGCGGGGGCGCCGATCAGCACGCCGTCCCATTTGGTTCGAGCATCGCCGCCGCGTGGCGTTCCGTAGCGGGCCACCAGTTGTCCGTTGACCGGCCAGGGCAACTTGCCACGGGCTTTGGCGAATGGCCCACCAAAACTGGCGCCGGAACTGACCAGTGGGCCGGTTGCGGGAATGGCCGGGCTGCGTGGCGGTTCGCGTTCGGCCAGCAGGGCCTGCTGACGCGCGGCTTCGGCTTCGCGCGCCTGGCGAGCGAGTGTTTCTTCGATGGTTTTCAATACCCGGGCCAGATTGGCCTGTTCTTGCTCGCGGGCTTTGAGTTTTTTGTCGCGAGCGGAGTATTCCTTGCTCAGTTTGGCCAGGGCCAGCTGACGCTCTTTGCGCACGCTGGCGAGCTGTTCACGGCGGCCGTCCAGAGCGCTTTTTTGCGCCAGTAGCTGAGTCTGCTGGTCGACGATCTCTAGCTCGACATTGGCCAGCTGACGCAGGGTTTCATTGAAGGCGGCCAGTTGTTCCATGCGCGCTTCACTGAGGTAGTCGTAGTAGGTCAGGGTCCGCGAGAATTTTTCCGGGTTCTGCTGGTTGAGCAGTAGCTTGACGTATTCCTGGCGACCGCTCTGGTAGGCGGCCCGCGCCTGGATACCGATCAGACGTTGCTGCTCTAAGCGGGCACCCTCAAGTTTTTTTTTCTCACTGTCGAGGCGCTGGATTTCCTCTTCGCTTTGTTTCAGGTCCTGCTGCAGGCTTTTGACCTGCTTCTCAAGCTGGCCCATTTCGCTTTCGGTCTTCTTCAGGTCTTTCTGTACGCCGGATTTCTCCAGCTGCAGCTTCTCCAGCAGTTGCTTCAGCTCGCTGACATCGGCGCGAGCTGCATCCAGCTGCTTCTTGGCGTCTGTCTTCTCGTCAGCAACAGCTGGCGTCAGCAGAAGAGTCAGAAAAATAATGGCGAGGGCACGAAACATGAGGCTGACGCTACCTGAATTAATAACGTGCTTAGTATGCCTAAAAAAAGGCTGGGAGCCATTTTTAACGTCACCCAGTGAAGGTCTCCAGCCGGGTCATTTGGCCCGCAGGCCAGGCATTGCGCCGGGCCTGCGGGCAAGGGCTCAGTTCAGCTCGACAATGCTGGTGCCGGTCATTTCCTTAGGGATCTGCAAGCCCATTAGGGTCAGTAGCGTTGGCGCTACGTCGGCCAGCACACCGCCTGGGCGAATGGTTGCCGGGCGCTTACCCACATAGATAAGCGGTACGGGCTCGCAGGTGTGAGCGGTGTGTGCCTGGCCAGTGCTTTGGTCGGCCATTTGTTCGACGTTGCCGTGATCAGCCGTGATCAGCGCTTCGCCGCCAACCTTGTCCAGTGCCGCGACGATACGCCCGACGCAGTTGTCCAAACACTCCACCGCCGCTACCGCCGCTGTGAACACGCCGGTGTGGCCGACCATGTCGCCGTTGGCATAGTTGACGATGATCACGTCATAACGCTGGTTTTCGATGGCCTCGACGATGTTGTCGGTGACTTCTGGCGCGCTCATCTGCGGTTGCAGGTCGTAGGTGGCGACATTCGGCGAGGGAATCAGGATGCGCTCTTCGCCCGCAAAGGGCTCTTCACGGCCGCCGGAGAAGAAGAAGGTGACGTGGGCGTACTTCTCGGTTTCGGCGATACGCAGCTGCGTTTTGCCATGGTTGGCCAGGTATTCGCCGAGCACGTTGGTTAGGGCTTGTGGCCTATAGGCGCTGGGCGTCGGGATGCTCGCGGCGTACTGGGTGAGCATGACGAATTCGGCCAGCTGCGGCACGCGTGGACGCTCGAACGCATTGAAGCCTGGTTCGACAAAGGCGCGGGTCAATTCGCGAGCGCGGTCGGCGCGGAAGTTCATAAACACCACGGCATCGCCATCGGCCATCTGCACCGGCTCGCCGATGGTGGTGGCTTTGACGAACTCATCGCTTTCGCCACGGGCATAGGCGGCATGCAATCCGTCTAAGGCCGTGGCGGCGTTGAACTGGCCATTGCCGTCAACGAGCAGTTGATAAGCCTGTTCGACCCGGTCCCAGCGGTTATCGCGGTCCATGGCGAAGTAACGGCCGATAAGGCTGGCGATCCGGCCCTTGCCCAGTTTGGCGAAGGCGGCGTCAAGCAGCTCGATGGACGGTTGCGCGCTTTTCGGCGGCGTGTCGCGACCATCCAGAAAGGCGTGCAGGTAGATGCGCTCAGCACCGCGTTGTGCGGCCAGTTCGGCCATGGCGACAAGATGGTCCTGATGGCTGTGGACGCCGCCATCGGAGAGCAGTCCGAAGATATGCACGGCTTTGCCGGCGCTGACGGCCTTATCGACTGCGGCGGTGATGGTCGGGTTGTCGAAGAATTCGCCATCGCGGATGGCTTTGGTCACCCGGGTGAAGTCCTGATACACCACGCGACCAGCACCAAGGTTCATATGGCCGACCTCAGAATTGCCCATCTGGCCATCCGGCAGGCCCACGTCCATGCCGGAACCTGAGATCAAGCCATTGGGCTGGGTGGCGCGCAGATGGTCGTAGACGGGCGTGTTGGCGGCCATGATAGCGTTGGATTCAGGGTTATCACTGTGGCCAAAGCCATCGAGGATGATCAGTACCAGGGGTTTGGGCGTGGCGCTCATAAAGCTGGCTCGCTCTGCGTAAAGGGCAAAAAAGACTCGGCATTTTACGGCCAAGGGGCACAAAGGTCAGCGTTGGACGGGGTTTGGCCGACCTGTGTGGCTGTGTATACTGGCCCACATTTTACCGCCCCGGAACCACACAATGTTCGCCAACTTGATTGAATTTGCCACGACTCACTATGTATTGAGCGGGTCTTTCGTGACCCTGCTTGCGCTGCTGATCTTCACCGAGGCGCGCAAGGGCGGGCAGAGCCTGAGCAGCCGCGAGCTGACTGCGTTGGTTAACAGTGATCAGGGCGTGGTGCTGGATATTCGTGGGCAGAAGGATTTTTCTGCTGGGCATATCGTCGGTGCGTTGAATATTCCGCTGGAAAAGCTCCCCGGCCGGATGGTTGAGCTGGAGAAGCACAAGGCCAAGACCCTGATCGTGGTCGATGCCCTGGGCCAGCACTCAGGCACAGTCTGCCGTGACCTGAAAAAGACCGGTTTTACTGCCGCCAAGCTGTCCGGCGGCGTCGCCACCTGGCGTGGCGACAATCTGCCGCTGGTGAAGTGAGATGCCGTCAATCGTCGTATATTCCAGCGATTGGTGCCCGTATTGCACGCGTGCCAAGCAGCTCTTGGCCCGCAAGGCTGTGGCCTTCACTGAGATTAAGGTGGATGGCAAGCCCGATCTGCGCGCGGAAATGACCCGAAAAGCGCAGCAGACCTCGGTGCCGCAAATCTGGATCGGTGACACCCATGTGGGTGGCTGTGATGACCTCTACGCCTTAGAGCGCGCCGGTAAGCTCGACGCGCTGCTCAAGGCTTAATCCCCTGTTTAACCGTACCTAACGAGAAGAAGGCTCTGCCATGACAGAACAAGCTAACAACGGCGCCGCTCAGGGCGAAGAAAACCCGCAATTTTCCCTGCAGCGCATCTATGTGCGTGACCTGTCCTTCGAGGCGCCGAAAAGCCCGGAAATTTTTCGCCAAGAGTGGACGCCCAGTGTCGCCATGGACCTTAATACCCGGCAGAAAGCCCTCGATGGTGACTTCCACGAAGTGGTGCTGACCCTCTCGGTGACCGTGAAAAACGGCGAAGAAACCGCCTTTATCGCTGAAGTTCAGCAGGCCGGTATCTTTATGATCAAGGGCCTGGACGCGGCTTCCATGAGCCACACCCTCGGCGCGTTCTGCCCGAACATCCTCTTCCCCTATGCTCGTGAAACTCTGGACAGCTTGGTGGTGCGTGGCTCGTTCCCAGCGCTGATGTTGGCCCCGGTTAACTTCGACGCGCTTTATGCCCAAGAGCTGCAGCGTATGCAGCAGGCTGCGCCGGCAGAAGTGGCTCATTAAGCCCACTGTGGCCGCACAATAAAAAAGCGCCTGAGGGCGCTTTTTTATTGTCAGTCCATGGCAAAGTCATGTTGCCGCCAGGCCTCGTACACCACCACCGCAACGGCGTTGGACAGGTTGAGGCTGCGATTACCTGGACGCATGGGCATGCGCAGGCGTTGTGCGTCGTCGATCTGATCGAGGACATCTTGAGGCAGGCCTCTGCTTTCAGGGCCAAACAACAGCAAGTCGCCTTTGCGAAACTGCATCTGTGCATAGCTGTGGCTGGCTTTGGTGGTAAAAGCCAGGATCCTGTCGCAAGCGGTTTGTGTTATACAATCCGACAGTGTTTGATGGCGCATTAATGTTGCGTATTCGTGGTAATCCAGCCCAGCCCGGCGCAGGCGTTTGTCATCCAGCTCGAAGCCCAGCGGCTCGATCAGATGCAAGTGGCAGCCGGTGTTGGCGCATAAGCGAATAATGTTGCCGGTGTTCGGGGGGATTTCCGGCTGGAACAGAACGACATGGAACATTGATCAGGCTCGGGGCTAGGGCTCAGGCGACATTCTACAGTGTGCGCCAAGCATGCGTGGGGTGGTTGTAGCGCGATGGGTGGGGGAGTTTAAAGTTGGCGTGGTTTGTTAGAAAAAAAATAAAGGCGGCCAACGGATTACTGGGTATTGAGACCGGTCCAGAAGGTATTGCCTTGGCGCGCGTCGTGCGTGAGCCCGGCCAGCCGGCCACATTGCTTGAGTGCCAGTTCCACCAGGCCAGCCCTGCTGAACAGCCCGCGCTGCTCAAGCGGCTCGTCGATGAGCTGGGTTTTGCCGGGATGCCGGTTAATCTGCTACTGCACCCCGCAACTTATCAGATGCTTCTGCTCGACAGCCCTGAGGTGCCCGCCGAAGAGTTGCGCGACGCGTTGCGCTGGCGTGTCAAAGAGCTGATTACTGAGCCCATTGAAGACGTTGTCGTCGATGCCTTCACCTTGCCTGAAGATGCGTATCGTGGCCGCTCACGTATGGCCTATTGCGCGGTATTGAACAAAGCGCGTATGCGCGCTTGGCATGCTATGTGTGCGGATGCAGGGTTGCAGTTGCGCAGTATCGATGTCACTGAAATGGCGTTTCGCAATCTCGGTCTATTGGCTGGCAGTGAAGGCATGAGTTTGGCCTTGCTGCGTTTGCGCTCCAGTGAAGGGTTGATCGCGGTGCAGCATGGTGCAGGCCTGTACATGGCGCGTCGTATTGAGCAAGGGCTTAACCACGCCGGGCAGGACTATTCCGCGATTACCCTGGAGATCCAGCGATCGCTGGATTACTACGAAAGCCAGCTCGGCAAGGGTTATATCAATCGTCTACTCCTGCTGCCGATGAAACGTAACGGCGAAGCTACATTGCAAGCCTTGTCCAGCGGGCTTGCCGTGAAGCTACAGGCGCTGGATCTGCGCGATCTGTTTCCCGATCAGCTTGGCGCTGAGGTGTCTGAGCAAGAGCAGGCATACTGCATGGCAGCCGTTGGCGCAGCGCTGCGCCAGGAGGTTGATTGATGCAAAACCTCAACCTTTTTCAAGTAGAGCGCAAGCAGCGCGCCGGGCCGCGTAATCGCCATATTCTGATGGGTTTGGCTGCAGTGCTGTTGCTCTGCATCGCGCATGCCAGCTGGCAAGCGTGGCAGTTGCAGGTGGGCGCGCAGCGCCTGGCTCAGGTGCAGGCGGCTGCACAGGAACAGGAGACCCTTCTTGAAGTCGCACGTGGCAGTTTTGTTGAGCCGTTGCTGGATGAGCGTTTACCGCTGCTGCTGTCTGAAAAAGAGCGCGATAACCGCGAACTGTTGCGCTTGATCGCTTACCTGCAACTGCTCAGCAGTCAGCGCACTGCCGGGTTTGTGGCGCCTTTGTTGGCGCTGACCGAGCATCATCCCGCGAGTGGTCTGTGGCTCAGCGGCATCAGTTTGCGAGAGGGCGGCGTTCACATGCGTTTGCAAGGTCTCAGTCAGGACCAGGAGTTGTTGCCGGCGTATTTGCAGCGCTTAGGGCAGAGCCCGGTCTTCAGTGGGCGTGAGTTCGCGCGTTTCGATGTGCAGCGTGGAGTCGACCAATTGCTGCATTTCGACCTGTCCTCGCAGCTCAAGGATCAGGAAGTCAGCGATGAATAAGTGGCGGCAACGCTGGTATGCCATGGCTCCACGCGAGCGCTGGCTCGCCTTAGTAGTGGGGTTGAGTGTATCTGGCGTGCTTTATATGCTGCTGATAGGAGACCCGCTCAGCCTGCGCCTGGCCAAACAGAACAGCAGCTGGCAGTTAGCTGAAGGCCAGCGCTTGACCGCCGAAACCGATCTGCTTGAGTTGCAGGCGCGCCTGGCCGCCGACCCCAACATGCAATACCGCAGTGCTTTGCTGGCGGCGTCAGCCAGTCGCGAAGAGTTGATACGACAAATCGATCAGCACACCGCTGAGCTGGTCACCCCCCAGAAAATGCAGGCGGTGCTGCAAGAGCTGTTGCGCAAACAGCCCCAGCTCCGGGTCGTGGCCATGACCAGTTTCAGCGAGCCGGTAGAGTTGGCCGCCTTTGAGCCTGCTGCGCCGCCTGCGTCTGTTGAAGTTGCCGCTGCGCCTGCGGTAACGCTCTACCGGCATGGCCTGGAGCTGGAGCTGGAGGGCGGTTACTTCGATCTGCTCAGCTACTTACAGGCCGTGCAGGCCAGCGGTTGGCAGCTCAACTGGGACAGCCTCGAATACCAGGTCGGCGAAGCCGGCCCCAGTAAAGCCACTATCCAGCTCAAGCTCTATACCTTGAGCCGCCATGCGGGGTGGGTTGGTGTCTAAAGTCTTTTTAATCAGTCTTTTACTCTGCGCCAGCACGACATTTGCGGCCAATCCTGGCCGTGATCCGACGTTGCCGCCGCAGAATCTGCTGCCTGCCACGATGGCTGCAAGCGACAGCGCGCCGATGATGCTGCAGGCCGTCGTACGTGGAGCACAGGGCAGCCAGGCCGTGATCGCCGGGCAGAACCTGCGTGTCGGCGATACCGTTGCCGATGCCCGCGTATTGGCTATTTATGCACATTCCGTATTGATTGAACGTCAGGGCGAGCGTCAGCTGCTGCGTCTGGCAGAACCCGTTATGCAACCGAGCCGATGATGCCCATGATCAGATTCCTGCCCAGCGCCTGCCTGCTGAGCCTGGCCTGCCTGCTGACCGCCTGCCAGACCTTTACCGATGGTGATAAGCAGCTCTACGAACAGAGCAACAAGCTGCTTGATGAAAGCCTCAAGCAGGCTCAGGCCGAGCGCAAGGTTGCACCGCCAAAAGCGGTGCAGGCTGCTTTGCTGCCCCCTATTGCCAGCAGTTATCCCAGTGGCCCGCGTTTTGATGTGGCGGCCAAG
>JAGGNC010000015.1 GCA_017886405.1 Pseudomonas sp.
CGATGGCCGAGCAGGTGTATGGCAGTCAGGCTGAGAAAGTCCGCGCGCTGATCAAGCTGCTGGGTGAGTTTGATCAGCTGATCGTAGGCGCGACCTGAGTCGCGCCAACTGGCTTACTTGCAGTTTTCGGCAATCGACTTCTGCGCTTCGGCAATGCGTTTTTGCCGTTCTACTTCGCTCAACCGACGTGTTTCGCCGTCAATTTCAATACGCAGGCGCGGATTGTTTTCCAGCTGTGAGAGGTTGCTGCGTACATCTTCGCAGTACTTCTTCCGCTCTTTTTCCTTGGCGGCCACCTCCTGCTTGACTTTCGCGTCTATGGCCGCTTGTTCGGGGTCGGCGATGCTCTCGAAGGTCGGTGCGGCTTTCTTCTCCTCGACAACGTCAGGTTTGGGAGGGGGCGCTGCAGTGTTGACGCTGGTGGATTCTTGGCCTTGCGGCGGCTGCGCGCTGAAGTGCGTCACGCCTTGGGCGTCGACCCACTTGTAAACCTGGCTGGCCATGGCGGTGGCGCTCATGGCGAGCAGCAAGCTGCTGGTGATGATCATGCGGCGCATGCTGTTTCCTTATGTTGAACTGCGATATCTGGTGACTACTATAACCAAAATGTACGAATCGTCATCCTGCGCTGCGTCACAGCAAAAGATTGCAGATTCAAGCACGGATTGCTTGACTTGGCGGCGCTGAATCCGAACAATTCCATGTTCGCTGTAGTGGAGTCCGTCGCAAGCAGGCTTTAGCTCAGCAGACATGAGGTGCACACCCGCGCCGACCTGTTACACCCGCAACGCGTTACCTCGCGCTGGGTGGGAAAGCCCCGCAACACTAAGGGGAGTTCCCAATACTCGCTCAGTAGTAGCTGACGTAGTCAGCGACCACCGTCGCTCATGCTCTGCTGGCAGTAAACCTATCTTAGGCCGTCCATATTGTTGGGCGGTTTTCTGGCGTTTTAGAGGTGAACAACGTGGAGCTTTTATCCGGCGCTGAAATGGTCGTACGCTTTTTGCGTGACGAAGGCGTTAAGAACATTTATGGGTACCCAGGCGGTGCTCTGCTGCATATCTATGATGCCCTGTTCAAAGAGCCAGAAGTTCAACACATTCTGGTTCGTCACGAACAAGCGGCAACCCATATGGCTGATGGCTATGCCCGTGCCACCGGTAAAGCCGGCGTGGTGCTGGTAACATCCGGCCCTGGCGCGACCAATGCCATTACTGGTATCGCTACTGCCTACATGGATTCCATTCCTATGGTCGTGCTGTCTGGCCAGGTGCCAAGCTACATGGTCGGTACGGATGCGTTCCAGGAAACCGACATGATCGGTATCTCCCGGCCTATCGTGAAGCACAGCTTTATGATCAGGCACGCTTCGGAAATCCCTGACGTCCTGAAGAAGGCTTTCTACTTAGCTGAGTCCGGTCGTCCGGGTCCCGTGGTTGTGGATATTCCCAAGGATATGACCAACCCGGCTGAGAAGTTCGAGTACGTCTATCCGAAGAAGGCCAAGCTGCGTTCCTATAGTCCGGCCCTGCGTGGTCACTCAGGACAGATCCGCAAGGCTGCTGAGTTGCTGCTCACGGCCAAGCGACCAATCATCTATTCCGGTGGTGGCGTCATAATGGGCGGTGGTTCAGCGCCACTGACTGAACTTGCGCAGATGCTCAACTTGCCAGTGACCAACACCCTTATGGGGTTGGGCGGCTATCCAGGCAGCGATCGCCAGTTCCTCGGCATGCTTGGCATGCATGGCAGCTACACGGCTAACCTGACGATGCACCACGCTGATGTGATTGTTGCAGTTGGTGTACGCTTCGATGACCGCGTGATCAATGGCGCGAGCAAGTTTTGCCCGAACGCGAAGATCATTCATGTCGATATCGACCCGGCATCCATCTCCAAGACCATCAAGGCAGATATCCCTATCGTCGGTCCTGTCGACAGCGTCATGACCGAAATGGTCGCGATACTCAAGGAGATTGGCGAGCAGCTGGACAAAGAAGCGCTGGCAAGCTGGTGGAAGCAGATTGAAGAATGGCGCGGTGGTCGCGACATGTTCCCTTACGACAAGGGTGATGGCAGCGTTATCAAGCCGCAGGCCGTTATTGAGATGTTGTCAGAGATTACGGGCGGCGATGCCTTCGTGACCTCTGACGTTGGGCAGCATCAGATGTTTGCAGCCCAGTATTACCGCTTCAACAAGCCGAATCGTTGGATCAACTCCGGCGGCTTGGGCACCATGGGCTTTGGTTTTCCTGCGGCCATGGGCATCAAGCTCAACTTCCCGGATGACGAGGTTGCCTGCGTGACCGGTGAAGGCAGCATCCAGATGAATATTCAGGAGCTGTCGACCTGTCTGCAGTACGGTTTGCCAGTCAAGATTGTCAACCTGAACAACGGTGCGCTGGGCATGGTTCGTCAGTGGCAGGACATGATGTACAGCAGCCGTCATTCGCACTCCTACATGGATTCGCTGCCGGACTTCGTCAAACTGGCCGAAGCCTATGGCCATGTTGGTATCCGCATCACTGATCTAAAAGACCTCAAGTCGAAGATGCAAGAGGCCTTTGCGATGAAGGATCGCTTGGTGTTCCTAGATATCCAGGTTGATACCAATGAGCACGTCTATCCGATGCATATCAAAGACGGTGCGATGCGCGATATGTGGCTGAGCAAGACGGAGCGTACCTAATCATGCGACACATTATTTCCCTGTTGCTGGAAAACGAGCCCGGCGCACTGTCCCGTGTAGTGGGTCTGTTCTCTCAGCGCAACTACAACATCGAAAGTTTGACCGTGGCGCCGACCGAAGACCCGACCCTGTCGCGTCTGACCTTAACCACTGTCGGCCATGATGAAGTCATCGAACAGATCACTAAGAACCTTAATAAATTGATTGAGGTGGTCAAGCTGGTCGACCTGTCGGAAAGCGCTCACGTCGAGCGCGAACTGATGCTGGTCAAGGTCAAAGCCACCGGCGCTCAGCGCGCCGAGGTCAAGCGCACCACTGACATCTTCCGTGGTCAGATCGTCGACGTGAATACCAGCGTTTACACCATTCAGTTGGCCGGCACGAGCGACAAGCTGGACAGCTTTATTCAAGCGATCGGCACCGCCTCGATCCTAGAAACTGTACGCAGTGGCGTCACCGGGATTGCCCGTGGCGACAAAGTACTCAGCATTTAACTTTAGCGAACGGCCTTCCTAGGCCAGTAAATAGGTGATTTTTCATGAAAGTGTACTACGACAAAGACTGTGACCTGTCGATCATCCAGGGCAAGAAAGTTGCCATCATCGGCTACGGTTCCCAGGGTCACGCGCAGGCGTGCAACCTGAAAGATTCCGGTGTGGACGTCACTGTTGGTCTGCGTAAAGGTTCGGCTACTGTTGCCAAGGCTGAAGCCCATGGTCTGAAAGTGACTGACGTGGCATCTGCTGTTGCCGCTGCTGATGTGGTCATGATTCTGACCCCGGACGAGTTCCAATCGCAGTTGTACAATAACGAAGTCGAGCCGAACCTTAAGAAAGGCGCAACTTTGGCCTTCTCCCACGGCTTCGCGATCCATTACAACCAGGTTGTACCGCGCAGCGATCTTGACGTGATCATGATCGCACCGAAGGCTCCGGGACACACCGTGCGCACCGAGTTCGTCAAAGGCGGCGGTATTCCTGACTTGATCGCGATCTATCAGGATGCTTCCGGCAACGCCAAAAACCTTGCTTTGTCCTACGCCTCGGGTGTTGGCGGTGGCCGTACCGGTATCATCGAAACCACCTTCAAAGACGAAACTGAAACCGACCTGTTCGGCGAGCAGGCCGTTCTGTGCGGCGGTACCGTCGAGTTGGTTAAAGCAGGTTTTGAAACACTGGTTGAAGCCGGTTATGCACCTGAAATGGCCTACTTCGAGTGCCTGCATGAACTGAAGCTGATTGTAGATCTCATGTATGAAGGCGGTATCGCCAACATGAACTACTCGATCTCTAACAACGCCGAATACGGCGAGTACGTGACGGGTCCTGAAGTGATCAACGCTGAATCGCGTCAGGCCATGCGCAACGCCCTGAAGCGTATTCAGGACGGCGAATACGCCAAGATGTTCATCAGTGAAGGTGCCACAGGCTATCCTTCTATGACTGCCAAGCGTCGTAATAACGCTGCTCACGGTATCGAAATTATCGGTGAGCAACTGCGTTCTATGATGCCGTGGATCGGTGCCAACAAGATCGTCGACAAATCGAAGAACTAAGCGCTGTCGAGGTGAGAAAAAACGCGGCCATGGCCGCGTTTTTTCATGGTAATGCAAGGCATCTGGTATAAAGCCTGGGTGTTGTATGGTCGCTGGCGTGAACCCTAGTCGTCAGTGCCTGTCGAAATTTCCAAATCCGTTGCAGGTGTTGTTCAATGAATGAACGTCCAGATGAGCCCCAATCCGCCACTGACGCAGAAAGTCTGCTGCCAATCGATGAGCATGTAGAAGACGGGCATGACTCCGACGGGCGCAAGGTGCGTCATCGCGGCATCTACCTACTGCCGAACCTGCTCACGACGGCCAACCTGTTCGCGGGTTTCTACGCGATCGTCAATGCCATGAACGGTAACTTCTATGTGGCTGCGGCTGCAGTATTTGTCGCCATGGTGCTGGATGGTCTCGATGGGCGTGTGGCGCGCCTGACCAATACCCAGAGCGCCTTTGGCGCCGAGTATGACTCACTGTCCGATATGGTAGCCTTTGGTGTTGCCCCCGCACTTCTCGCGTTTGAGTGGGCGCTGGGTAGCATGGGTAAGGTTGGCTGGATGGTGGCCTTCATCTATGTAGCAGGGGCTGCCCTGCGATTGGCGCGCTTCAACACGCAGATTGGCAGTACCGATAAACGTTACTTTATTGGTCTGGCTAGCCCAGCTGCTGCTGGCGTTGTGGCGGGTACCGTTTGGGCTTTCAGTGATTTTGGTATCAAAGGCTCGAATATGGCCTTTGCGGTTGCAATCCTGGTGGCGGCTGCCGGCATGCTGATGGTCAGCAATATCAAGTACAACAGCTTTAAGGATCTCGACTTGAAAGGCCGCGTGCCATTTGTGGCGATCCTGGCGGTGGTGCTGGTGTTTGCTGTGGTATTCAGTGATCCGCCGCGTATTCTGCTGATAATCTTCCTAGCTTACGCAGCCTCGGGCCCAGTCCAATACATATTGCGCCTGCGCCGCGGTAAGAGCGCTAAATAGCTGAGCAGTGGTTTCGGCAAAGCCGTTGAAGCGTCAGCTTCAACGGCTTTGTCGTTTCTGCAGGCGGCGCAG
>JAGGNC010000046.1 GCA_017886405.1 Pseudomonas sp.
CTCAAGTGACAGATCATGCAGTATGGTTAGCTCGCCTTCCGTGCTGGTAACCACTTTGCTAAGGTTTCGCGCGGTGAGAATACTTGAGCTCATGGAGAATCCAATGCGTACGTGGTTATTCGGTACTGCCCTAAGCTTGCTGCTGTGGGGGCCTGCGGCGTTCGCGGGTACCGTGCTAATAGTGGGCGATAGTATCAGCGCGGCTTTTGGCATGGATACCCGCCAAGGGTGGGTCGCTTTGCTAGAAGAGCGCCTGGCTGAGCAGGGTTTTGATAAGCAAGTGATCAATGCTTCGATCAGTGGTGATACCAGTGCAGGCGGTGCCGCACGGCTGCCTGCGCTGCTTTCAGAGCATCAGCCGGAGCTGGTGATTATTGAACTGGGTGGCAACGATGGCCTGCGTGGTCAGCCCACTGCGCAATTGCAACAAAACCTTGCGGCCATGGTGCAGCAGTCACAAAAGACCGGAGCCAAGGTGCTGATCCTTGGTATGCAGCTGCCGCCTAATTACGGTGTGCGCTACACCACTGCATTCGCAGCGGTGTTCGCCACGGTGGCGCAAGAGACTGGCGCAGACTTGGTGCCTTTTGTGCTGGAGGGCATAGGTGGCGTGCCTTCCATGGTAAAGAGTGATGGTATTCATCCTACTGCTGAAGCTCAACCCAAACTGCTGGATAACGTTTGGCCGGCCCTGAAACCTTTGCTCTGACAGGCTTTTCTGTGCGGTGCCTTTCGGCTAATGTGGCGCCCCCGCACTGGAGCCCTCAATGCCGCGCCTTGCCTGGTCCTTGCACACTTACCAACTGATCGAGCCTGGCGAGCAGCTTGATTTGTTCGCCTGCCGAGAAGTGCGCGTGCACCTGTTGGCGCGGCAGCTTGAATTAGGTGAGTTCGCTGATCGCACGCTCTGCGGAGGTTTGCTGCCCGCTCAGCCTGTGTGGCGGGATCTGGACAAGATGATGCTGCGTGACAAACGTTTATGCCCGGCTTGTCGAGCCACATTTGAAGCACACAAGCGTGGCGAACGTCCCGCTTTGCAGGGGCGTTGAGCTTTCCAAGCGGCCGATCAATCGGTGTACAATCGCCAGCCATCTTTACCAACTATTTTCGTCAGGAATTTCCGGATGTTGTCGCGTGCTTTTGCCGTCACCCGCTGCCTGCCCCTTGCTGCCGCCCTCGCGGTAGCGTCTGTCAACGCCCTCGAGCTTCCTTTGCCGCCTCCCGGTGAGGATATTGTCGGTGAGGTACAGGTGATCAAGGCCAAATATGAAGACACGTTCGCCGATCTTGGTGTGGTCAATGACTTGGGCTACTTGGAAATGGTGGTGGCCAATCCTGGTGTCGATGCCTGGCTGCCGGGCGAAGGCACCGAGATCATCCTGCCGACGCGTTTCATCCTGCCGCCAGGCCCGCGCCAAGGCATTGTGATCAACCTCGCCGAGTACCGTCTTTATTACTTCCCAAAAGACCGTGACGTGGTTTACACCTATCCGCTGGGTATTGGTCGCGAGGGCTGGAGTTCTCCGGTTGCGGACGCGCATATTACAGCCAAGACGCCGAATCCGGGGTGGACACCGCCCCAATCAATTCGTGATGAGCATGCCGCCGACGGTGATCCGCTACCTGCCTATGTTCCTCCAGGTCCTAATAATCCATTGGGTCCATACAAGCTCGGCTTGTCGGTCCCCGGTTACCTGATACACGGCTCGAATAAGAAGTTCGGTATCGGTATGCGGGTGAGTCATGGCTGCTTCCGCATGCTCAACCACAACGTATTGAAGTTGGCCTCTTTAGTGTCGGTGGGTACACCGGTGCGCATCATCAACGAGCCCTACAAGTTTGGTCGCAGCGGCGGCAAGGTTTACCTAGAGGCGCATGCACCCCTAGATGATTCTGGCGATGCGTCGGTGGTCGACAAACACACAGCGGTGATCAATGCGTTGCTGAAAAATGATGACTTCACCGATCTCCGTTTGGATTGGGAAATGCTGCGTGAAGTAGTCGCCGCCGAGGATGGTCTACCCATTGAAATCGCTCAGCCAGATCAAACTGTATTGGCCGTCGAGCCTGCATTTCCTGCAATTTAAGGCATGTGCTCGGTTCAATAACCGCACGGCTTAAGGGTAAAGACTGGTCATTCGCAGTGAACAGAAGTATGAGGTTGCTGGGATGCCGGATGTTGATGGGGCAGGGCGCTTGGTTTGAAGCTACGCCAGATGTTGCGCTGACTACTGAATGGCGATGTTCAAGGCATCGCCCGTTAATAGCCTGCTAAATTGGCGCTAACCTATCCCCCTGCAGCGACCATTAGCGGCTGAGTAGCGATGCTGCGGCTGCGCCGCCGAACAGCGCTGCGCTGATGCGGTTGAACCACACCTGTCCCTTGCCTGAGCGCAGATAGCGTGCAGCGCCTTGGGCGCTGAGGCCGTAGAACAGTTTGCAAGCCAGATCCAGTAACGTCCAGGTGGCAATCACCACCAACAACTGGTTGGGCATGGACCGCTCGGTGCTGATGAACTGCGGCACAAAGGCGGCGAAGAACAGAATGTCCTTGGGGTTGCTGGCACCCAGACCGAAGGCTCTCCAGAACATACTGCGCCAACCTGGGTTGACCGGCTGCTCTTCGGCCGTCATGGGCTTGGCAGCCTGGCGCGAGACCTGCCAGCTTTGCCAGGCGAGGTAGAACAGATATAGCGCTCCGACAAGTTTCAGTAGGCTGAACAACTGCTCCGATGCCAGCAGCAATGCCCCCAGTCCCAGCACCGAGGCGCTCAACAGGCAAATTGAAGCCGAGACGCCGCCGATAAAAGCTGGGGCGGAGCGGCGCAGGCCATAGTTCAGGCTATTGCTGACCATCAGCAGCGAAAGCGGGCCCGGTATCAGAATCACCACCAGTGCTGCACTTGCGAATAACAGCCAGGTTTCCAGGCTCATTAGCGACATCTCCAGATGCGCAAAAGCGCCAACGTAAGTGTCAAGGCTTCGGCTTTACTTGGTTTATGTTTCTTGGCTTGAAACATAGCGAGCGATGACTAGGCAAGGCGAATTCAGGCGCTACTGCGGCCTAGACTCGCACGCGAATGTACGGTTGGAAATGAGCATTTTACGAGCCTGTACTGCGCACTGCTCGACTACTTTGAGGGAGGTGTAATGTGCGGCTTACTGGCGTACTCAGTAGGCTTTTCGGTCAATAAATAACGCCTAGTTAAGCTTTGTTTTTGTATACAAAAATCAGATAAATCTTCTGATTAAAATTCGCCAGGTGTTTGGCTTTTTTCCTAAGCGATAGCAGCGGTTTCTGATGTGAACTCAAAGTATTCAGCTAGAAAGGCTACACAGGCTTTAGCGTTCACGCGGGGTAAGGGGTTCTGCATGATTTGCGCCGCGGCGCTTGTGGCTCCAGCCCCCTTGCCGCATTGCTCAGCAGATTTTTCAGCTATAAAACCCAGCATCTAAGAAATGGATCTGCCGCAGTAGGTTGTCCGGCGAAGGAGCGCGCCATTAAGCTCGTGTGAGTGCACATGTTCATCGTCGCAATGGGTGCTTAATGTATACGGGTTGGTCGCATTGTGTACAATAAGTGGGCCTTTTATTTGTGACTTTTCACTGACTATTTACTCGCCAAATGGTGCGTAACAAACAGTAGAGTTGTAACTGCAAACGCCAAACTTTGATCACGCGAGACACAATGAGCGAACAATTGCAGCCCATAAAGAAGCAGGCGCGCGAAGCCAAGAGCATTCGCAGCGGAACTCAGGATGATGTCGTTTACGCCCATATCTTCGATGCGATTCTCGAACTGCGTCTGGCTCCTGGCACCAAGCTCAGTGAAGAGGCGCTCGGTGAGATCTTCGGCGTGAGCCGAACTATTATCCGTCGCGCATTATCGCGCTTGGCCCACGAGGGTGTGGTGGTGCTGCGCCCTAATCGTGGCGCGGTAGTGGCAAGCCCTGGTGCGGAAGAATCACGGCAGATCTTCTATGTGCGCCGCATGATCGAACGGGCTATTACTGAATTGGCCTGCAAGAACGCCAAGCCGGAACAAATTGCCGGGCTGCGGCAAATGGTTATTGATGAGAGCGATTGTTTCGCCCGTGGTGACCGCGGCATGGGCATTCGCTTGTCGGGTGAATTCCACCTCAAGCTCGCAGAAGCGTCTGGCAATCTGACCCTGCTGGGTTTTCTGCGCAGTCTTATTTCGCAGTCCTCGCTGATTATCGCCTTGTATGAGAGCAACAGCCGCGCGCATTGCTCGGATGCCGAGCATGGCCAAGTGATTGATGCCGTCGAGGCCGGCAATGTCGAGGTGGCGGTGAGTCTGATGATGCGCCATATGGACAGCGTTGAAGCCAAGCTAAACTTGGATGGCGAGCCTGCCTGCGATGACTTGCATGCAGTCTTCTCCCACCTGTTGCCAAGCCGCAAGAATAAAGCCACCAAGCCCTGAGTAGCGCAACACACATAATAAAAAGCCCGCTATATGAGCGGGTTTTTATTGGGCCGTGAGGCACTTGCTATTTAATCCCTTCAGACCTTTGCTCAGGGGTGCAGATGTTCGGCGGCGTGCAACGTGTTTTCCAGCAGGCAGGCGCGAGTCATCGGGCCAACGCCACCTGGCACTGGGGTGATCCAGCCTGCGCGGGGCAGGGCGGTTTCAAAGACCACATCACCAATCAACTTGCCGTCATTCTGACGGTTGATGCCGACGTCGATCACGATGGCGCCTTGCTTGATCCACTCGCCCTGCACTAGGCCGGGTTTGCCTGCAGCCACTACGACAATATCAGCCTGGCCGACATGGGTAGGCAGGTCCTTGGTAAAGCGATGGGTCACGGTGACCGTGCAGCCGGCCAGTAGCAATTCCATCGCCATTGGCCGACCGACGATATTCGAGGCACCTACGACCACGGCATGCATGCCGTAAAGATCGACACCAGTACTTTGCAGCAGGGTCATGATGCCTTTCGGGGTGCAGGGGCGCAGCAAAGGCATGCGCTGGGCTAGGCGGCCGATGTTGTAAGGATGGAAGCCGTCAACATCCTTGTCTGGACGGATGCGCTCCAGCAATAACGAGGCGTCGAGGTGTTCCGGCAAAGGCAGTTGCACCAGGATGCCGTCAATGCTCGGTTCATCATTAAGGCGATCGATCAACGCTGCCAGCTCAGCCTGGAGTGTGTTGGCCGGCAAATCATAGGCTTGTGAGACAAATCCGACTTCTTCGCAGTCTTTGCGTTTGTGCGAGACGTAAACTTGGGACGCAGGGTCGCTACCGACGAGAATGAC
>JAGGNC010000070.1 GCA_017886405.1 Pseudomonas sp.
GCTCGCGGACATGGAAGACCATGAAATCCTCGCAGCGGCCAGGGAAATGGACGCCGATGAGCTGGCCGACCTGGCCTCCGAGCTGCCGCGTGACGTCGTCTATGAATTGATGGAAACCCTTGATGCGCAGCAGCGCGAGCGGGTGCGGTCGTCGCTGTCGTATGAAGAAAAACAGGTTGGCGCGTTGATGGACTTCGAGATGGTCACCATCCGCGAAGACGTCAGCCTGGAAGTGGTGTTGCGCTATCTGCGCCGTTTGAAGGAATTGCCGGGGCATACCGATAAGCTGTTTGTGGTCGATTACGACGGCGTGCTCAAGGGTGTGTTGCCGGTTAAGCGCCTGCTGGTCAATGACCCTGACAAGCTGGTCAGTGAAATCATGGCCACCGATCCTGTGAGTTTTCATCCTGATGAAGATGCTTACGATGCGGCGCAGGCATTCGAGCGTTACGACCTGATTTCTTCGCCGGTGGTGGACAAGAATGGCAAGCTGATTGGGCGCTTGACCATCGATGAAATGGTCGACCTGATCCGCGAAGAAAGCGAAAACGAAGTCCTCAATATGGCCGGTCTACGTGAGGAAGAAGACATCTTCGCCTCTGTGTGGAAATCCCTGCGCAACCGCTGGGCTTGGCTGGCCATCAATCTGGTAACCGCTTTTATGGCGTCGCGGGTCATCGGACTCTTCGAAGGCTCCATCGAAAAGCTGGTGGCCCTGGCGGCGTTGATGCCAATTGTCGCGGGTATTGGTGGTAACTCGGGTAACCAAACCATCACCATGATCGTGCGCGCGATGGCGCTGGATCAGGTCAGTACCGGCAATACCTCGCGCTTGATTCGCAAAGAACTGGGCGTTTCCCTGGTCAATGGCATCGTCTGGGGTGGGGTAATTGGCGTGGTGGCTTGCCTGCTCTATGACAGCTGGTCGCTGGGCGTGGTGATGACCGCAGCGATGACCCTTAACCTCTTGCTTGCGGCCCTGATGGGGGTGTTGATTCCCATGACGTTGGTGCGGGTGGGGCGTGATCCGGCATTGGGGGCCAGTGTGATGATCACGGCCGTTACCGATAGCGGTGGCTTCTTTATCTTCCTGGGCTTGGCCAGCGTGTTCCTGCTGTAGGCGATGACGCCTGCTCGATAGGAAATGTCTCGTTGGGTTAGTCTAGGTTTGCTTCAACCATTCGTTTCACGCTAATGTTCCCCAGCTTTGCTCGGGATCAACCGCCCGAGCGCTCCTATCTAATAATTAACTCAGCTCACGCGTAGCTGTTAATGGAGCCAACAAGATGACCCCTAGTGAACTCCTGCTCGAGGGTGTCGAGCTCATGCTATTCGGCCTGGGCACCGTATTCTTCTTTCTGATTTTGTTGGTGCTGATCATCCGCGTTATGTCGTGGGTTATCGAGCGGTTTACCGCGAAAACGCCCGTGCCTGTATCTACCGCCTCTGCCTCATTTGCAGCTAAATCGGCCGCCGATAAGCCGAGCGCTGATGTACTCGCTGCCATCCAATCCGCCATTCACCAGCACCGCGCCCGCCGCGGGTGAGTCAGTTTCGACAGGGAGCATCTGAATGACTGCCGTAAAGAAAGCACTCGGAATTACTGATGTTGTGCTGCGTGACGCCCATCAGTCGATCTTGGCCACCCGTGTGCGCCTGGAAGACATGCTGCCGATCGCACCCAAGCTCGATCAGGTCGGCTTCTGGTCCGTGGAGTCCTGGGGTGGCGCTACCTTCGATGCGTGCATTCGTTACTTGGGCGAAGACCCATGGCAGCGCATCCGCGAGTTGAAAAAGGCGATGCCCAATACCCGCCAGCAGATGCTGCTGCGCGGTCAGAACCTGCTGGGCTACCGGCATTATGCCGACGACGTGGTGGAGAAATTCGTCGAGCGCGCTGCGTTCAATGGCGTTGATGTGTTCCGCGTATTTGACGCGATGAACGATCCGCGCAATCTGCAGACTGCGCTTAAGGCTGTCAAGCAGCTGGGCAAGCATGCCCAGGGCACGATTGCCTATACCACCAGCCCGGTGCACACCCTGGAAATGTGGGTTGACCTGGCTAAACAGATCGAAGACATGGGCGCTGACTCGGTCGCCATCAAGGACATGGCCGGCATCCTCACCCCCTATACCGCCTTTGAGCTGGTGACGCGGCTCAAGACCAGCTTGTCAATCCCTATTCATATGCAATGCCACGCCACGGCGGGGCTATCTTCTGTGGCCATCCTCAAGGCGGTGGAGGCTGGTATCGACAACGTCGACACGGCGATTTCCTCGTTGTCGATGACCTATGGCCATTCGCCGACCGAGTCGGTAGTGGCCATGTTTCAGGGCACCGAGCGCGATACCGGGCTTAACCTGCCGCTGCTTGAAGAGATCGCCGCCTACTTCCGTGAGGTGCGCAAAAAGTACGCCAAATTTGAAGGCAGCCTTAGGGGCGTCGATTCGCGCATCCTGGTCGCTCAGGTGCCCGGTGGCATGCTGACCAATATGGAAAGTCAGCTGAAAGAGCAGGGTGCCCAAGACAAATTCGATGAAGTACTGGCAGAAATCCCACGGGTACGCGAAGACCTCGGTTTTATCCCGCTGGTGACACCGACCTCGCAGATCGTCGGTACCCAGGCGGTTATTAACGTGTTGACCGGTGAGCGGTACAAGTCGATCACCAAGGAAACGGCAGGAATATTGAAGGGTGAGTACGGTGCAGCACCGGCGCCTTTCAATAAAGAGCTGCAAGCTCGGGTGCTGGATGGCGCCCAAGTGATTACCTGCCGCCCAGCCGACCTGCTCCAAGCCGAGATGGATAAGCTGACCGCCGAGCTCAAGGGTATTGCCCAAGAGAAGGGGATCAAGCTGGCCGCCGATGAAGTCGACGACGTCCTGACCTATGCCCTGTTCCCACAAATCGGCCTGAAATTTCTGGAAAACCGCGGTAACCCGGCGGCTTTCGAGCCGGCACCGACCGACAAGGAAGCGCTGGTTCGTGAAGCGGATAAGCCTGAGGTCTATACCGTTGAAGTAGGCGGCAAGTCCTATGTGGTGCAGGTCAATGCAGGTGGCGATATCGAAGGGCTCAAGGCTATCAGTGGCGCTGCTTCGGCAGCGGTAGAAGCGCCGGTTGGCGCTGGCGAGCCGCAGAATGCACCGCTGGCAGGCAATATTTTCAAGGTGTTGGTGCAACCAGGCCAGGCCGTGGAAGAAGGGCAGTTGGTGATCATCCTCGAAGCCATGAAGATGGAAACCGAGATACGTGCGTTCAAGCCGGGCACCATTGCTGCGGTCAACGTTAAGGTGGGTGATGCGGTGGCGGTGGGCGACAGTCTGCTGACCATCGGTTAAGGGGGCACGGTAATGGATAAGCTCCTCAAGCTTTGGCACAGCACTGGCCTCTACCACATAGAAGTCGGCCAGCTGTTTATGATCGCGGTGTGCATCGGGCTGATCTACCTGGCGATCAAGAAGGGCTTTGAGCCTTTGCTGCTGTTGCCGATAGGTTTTGGTGGCCTGCTGGCCAACATCCCGGTGGCCAATATGGCCGAGGGTGCTGGCTTCCTGCATATGATCTACGAGGTGGGCTTGCCCACCAGTATCTTCCCGCTGTTGATCTTCCTCGGTGTCGGCGCCATGACCGATTTCGGGCCGATGCTGGCCAACCCGAAAACCCTGTTGCTGGGAGCGGCGGCCCAGTTCGGGATTTTCAGCACGCTCATGGGCGCGCTGGCGCTGACGGCATTGGGTATTCCGGGGCTTGAGTTCACCCTCAAGGAAGCCGCATCGATTGCCATCATCGGCGGTGCCGATGGCCCGACTTCGATTTTCGTCACCGCCAAGCTAGCGCCGCATCTGCTTGGTCCGATTGCGGTGGCCGCCTATGCCTACATGGCGCTGGTGCCGTTGATTCAGCCGCCGATCATGCGTGCGCTGACCACTAAGGAAGAGCGCGCCATCGTTATGCAGCAACTGCGGCCGGTGGGGCAGGCTGAGAAGATCATCTTCCCGATTGTGCTGTGCCTGCTAATTGGCATGCTGCTGCCCGACGCTGCGCCGCTGATTGGCATGTTCGCGCTTGGTAACCTGCTGCGCGAGGCCGGTGTGGTCGAGCGTCTGGCTGATACCTCACGCAATGCGCTGATCAATATCGTCACCATCTTCCTCGGCCTGACCGTGGGCTCGAAGCTTTCAGCGGAATCTTTCCTGCAGCTGAAGACCTTGGGCATTCTGAGTCTGGGTATGGTCGCGTTCTGCGCCGGTACTGCGGCCGGTGTGTTGATGGCTAAGCTGATGAATCTGTTTAGCACTAACAAGATCAACCCGCTGATTGGTTCTGCCGGGGTATCTGCAGTGCCGATGGCGGCGCGGGTGTCGAATAAGGTCGGTCTGGAAGCCAATCCACAGAACTTCCTGCTGATGCATGCCATGGGCCCGAACGTGGCTGGGGTGATTGGCTCAGCAGTGGCGGCCGGGGTGCTACTCAGCTTTGTGGGTTGAGTAGGGCCTGAAACAAGAAAACCGCCTGAATAGGCGGTTTTTCTGCCTGCTATCCATGGCTTTAGCCATTCGGTCGTTGTTACGCGGTTGAAAATTGCTGCACGCTTTCTACCGAAAACAAAAATACCGGCTTAGGCCGGTTTTTTCGTTGTGCCGCGCAATCAGGCTTCTTCGGTTTCCATCTCGGCGTCGTAAGCAATCAATGCCACCAGGGCATTTTGCTGACGGCCCGACAGCTGGCGGAAGCGTTGCAACAGCTCTCGCTCATGCAAGGACAGATCTGGGCTGTCCAGGCGAACGTTGAGATCATCACCCAGAGCGCTTTCCTGGAGCATGCTCTGCTCAAGACGAGCAATGATCTCCGAGTTCATGCTGCGGTGATGGTTGCGAGCGACATCGGCAATACGTTCGCGCATGCCGTCGGGCAGGCGAACTACGAATTTGTCGGCGGTGCGGCTGGAATAGAGTGCTAGTTTCATAGGCTGCATACATTAAACCGGTTGGTTCAGGAAGGTGATACTGGCAATGGGCTATAAGATAGTCACCGGTTTTGACCACCCATAGCACTAAACGTTCAGCCAGAGAGCCATTTGACCCTCATGCGACCTACTACTGGAAAGGTCGTTAAAGTGACGCTAATTACACCACTTATTCTGGGTTGAATACAGGCGTTCTGCCAGCAACGATCGTCAGAATTGCGCTGTGCTGAGTAAAAAAACTGGAAAACGCCGTTCGGCGTAGGAAAAACTTCACGCACAGGTCACGTAAGTGTCATGGCTCATTCATTTGCCTGACACAGGATTTGCCTACCTTGGTCTGCACCAGATGGCGGCTGCCAGCCGCGGTGTAACCGCTATAAAGGAGGCATTCCATGAGCGCAGTGATCCGGGTTGAAAGCCTGAACAAGACGTTCGGCCGCAAGCAGGCGCTGTTTGATCTGGCGCTATCGGTCGAGCCCGGTGAAATGGTCGCACTGATTGGTGCCTCCGGCTCCGGCAAGTCGACCTTGCTGCGTCATGTTGCCGGCCTGGCGTGCTGCGACCGCAGTGGGGGTGGCAGCATCCAAGTGCTGGGCCGAGAGGTGCAGGCCGCAGGCCGCCTAAATGGCGAAGTACGCCGTCTGCGTGCAGATATCGGCTACATCTTCCAACAGTTCAACTTGGTTGGCCGCCTCAGCGTGCTGCAGAACGTACTGTTGGGTTGCCTGGGGCGCATGCCGCGCTGGCGTGGCACCTTCGGCTTGTTCAGTGCCGAAGAAAAGCAGCGCGCGTTGCAGGCGCTGTCTCGCGTTGGCCTGGCGGATTTGGCCCAGCAACGCGCCTCGACCCTGTCCGGTGGTCAGCAGCAACGTGTGGCGATTGCCCGCGCCTTGTGTCAGCGCGCCAAGGTTATTCTGGCCGATGAGCCGATTGCCTCGCTGGACCCCGAGTCAGCGCGCAAGGTCATGCAGATTCTCGCCGACATCAACCGTGAAGACGGCACCACCGTGGTGGTCACCCTGCATCAGGTCGACTACGCCATGCGTTATTGCCAGCGCGCTGTGGCCCTGAAAGCGGGGCGTATTCATTTCGACGGCGCTGTTGCGGCGCTGCACGCCAACTTCCTTAACGATCTCTACGGTGCCGAGCTGCAAGCCGCGCCGCAAGCCGACGAGAAACCGCGTCGTGCGCGCAATCCGAAAATCCCGCTGGCTCTGGCCAAAGCCTAAGTCACGCATCCGTTATGCCAACCCCTGTATGTCCATCTGCACTAGGAGTGCTTTGCATGTTCAAACGTATTAGTCGCGTTCTCGCCGTGTCCACATTATTGGCTGGCTCGGTTCTGGGTGCTGCTCAGGCTGCTGATCAGGAAATCAATTTCGGCATCATCTCCACCGAGTCGTCACAGAACCTCAAGACGATGTGGAACCCCTTCCTGGCCGACATGACTGAGCAGACTGGCCTGAAGATCAATGCCTTCTTTGCCCCTGACTATGCCGGGGTCATTCAGGGCATGCGTTTCGACAAGGTCGATATTGCCTGGTACGGCAACAAGGCGGCCATGGAAGCGGTGGATCGTGCCGGTGGTCAGGTGTTTGCCCAGACCGTCGCAGCCAACGGCACTCAGGGTTATTACAGCCTGATGGTGGCGCACAAGGACAGCCCCATCAATTCGATTGAAGACATGCTGAAAAACGCCAAGGACCTGACCTTCGCCAACGGTGATCCGAACTCCACGTCGGGTTATCTGGTGCCGGGTTATTACGTATTCGCCCAGAACAACGTCGACGTCAACAAGATATTCAAGCGCGCCCTTAACGGCAGCCATGAAGTCAACGCACTGTCGGTGGCCAACAAGCAGATCGATATTGGCACGTTCAACAGTGAAGGCATGGAGCGTCTTGAAGTGACCGCACCAGAAAAGGCTGCGCAGCTGAAAGTGATCTGGACCTCGCCACTGATCCCGTCTGACCCGATCGTATGGCGCAAGAACCTCGATGACGCCACCAAGAACAAGCTGCGTGAGTTCTTCATGACCTACGGCGACAAACCGGCTGAGCTGAAAGTGCTTGAAGGGCTGCAGTGGGCCAAGTTCAAGGCATCGGATGACGACCAACTGCTGCCGATACGTCAGCTGGAACTGTTCAAGAAGCGCACTGAAGTGGCTAACAACGAAAAGCTTTCGGACAGTGATAAGCAGGCACAGCTGAAGGAGCTGGATAGCGAGCTGGCCAAGCTGGAAAAGCGCCTGGCTGAAATTGCCAAGCAGAGCCCTGCCAGCGCGGGTTGATTGTCTGGATCGGCTCGCCTGAGGGTGGGCCGATCGCCTTTATCGCGCCAACCGAGACGTTTTTATGACCACTTTGACTACCGCACCGGTGCCTGATTTGTCGGCCAAGCGTTCCTGGACGCAGTTGATTGGCTGGGGGCTGTTCTTCGCCGTGCTGGCCTGGTCTTGGCAGGGTGCGGAGATGAATCCGCTCGGCCTGATCCGCGACTCCGGCAACATGGCGATCTTTGCTGCGGACTTCTTTCCGCCGGATTTCAGCAACTGGGAGCTGTACCTCAAAGAGATGATCGTCACCGTGCAGATCGCCCTCTGGGGTACGGTGCTGGCGATTGTCTGCGCCATCCCTTTGGGCATTCTCTGCGCTGAAAATATTGTGCCGTGGTGGGTCTATCAGCCGATTCGCCGGGTGATGGATGCCTTCCGTTCGATCAACGAAATGGTCTTCGCCATGCTCTTCGTGGTGGCGGTGGGGCTGGGGCCGTTTGCCGGGGTGCTGGCGCTGTTTATTGGCACCACTGGGGTCCTGGCCAAGCTGTTTGCCGAGGCGGTGGAAGCGATTGATCCCGGCCCGGTGGAAGGGGTGCGCGCAACCGGTGCTAGCGCCTTGCAGGAGGTGATCTACGGGGTGATTCCGCAGGTACTGCCGCTGTGGATTTCCTACTCGCTGTACCGCTTCGAGTCCAACGTGCGCTCGGCCACCGTGGTCGGCATGGTCGGGGCGGGCGGTATCGGGGTGATTCTCTGGGAAGCGATTCGCGGCTTCCAGTTCGCCCAAACCTGCGCCTTGCTGCTGGTGATCATCCTGGTGGTGAGCGTGCTCGACATCATTTCCCAGCGCCTGCGTAAACAGTTTATCTGACGGAGATCGGGTGCCTGCGGGTGCCCTTTATTAGCCATGCACTTGTCTAGACAACCTGAACCGTTGTACCGCGAACTGGCTGCCGTGCTGCGCAATGAACTGCAATACCTGGCGCCCGGTGACTACCTGCCAGCCGAGGTGCAGTTGGCTGCACGTTTTGCCGTTAATCGCCACACCTTGCGCCGCGCGGTGGATGAGCTGGTACTTGAGGGGCGCTTGTTGCGCCAGCAGGGCAAAGGTACGCGGGTATTAGCCAAACCACTGATCTACCCGATGCAGGCCGGCAGTGCCTACAGCGCCTCCCTCTCGGCCCTTGGGCATCAGGTTGAAGCGCAGTTGTTACAGCGCCGAGTACGCCCGGCCAGCCATGAAGAACGCGGTTATCTGCACCTGCCGCAGGGTGCGCAGTTGCTGGAACTGACCACTCTGCGCCTGGTTGAAGGGCAGCCGGTCAGCCTGATCTGCCATGGGTTCAGTACGCAGTTCGCCGAACTGTTGGCGGACTACCAGGGCGGCTCGCTGCGCCAGTACCTCAGCCAGCGTGAGCTGCCCCTGACCCGCACCTTCAGCTTGATCGGCGCCCGGCTGCCCAGCCGTGAAGAGGCTGCGCGCTTAATGATGCCCAAACACGCGCCGCTGCTCAGCGTGCAAACACTTTCCCGCGATCTGGCTGGCCAGCCGGTGGAGCTGTCGTTATCGACCAGCCGCGCCGACCGTTTCCAGTACCAGCTCGCTCTTTGATGGAGGCCTGTGATGAACCGCAACCTGTTGCACAGCGACCCGCAAATCGCCACACGTCAACGCTGGATGGGCGTACTTGCCCGCGCCGGTACTGGCTTAGCGGCCTATGAGTCGGCCTTGAAAGAGACCGAGTACAGCCTGATCCGCGCGCCGGAAATTGGCATGACCCTGGTGCGTGGGCGCATGGGCGGCACCGGCAGCCCGTTCAACCTCGGTGAAATGAGCGTGACCCGCTGCGTGGTGCGCCTGGCCGATGGCTGTACCGGTTACAGCTACGTGGCGGGCCGCGACAAGCAGCACGCCGAGCTTGCCGCCCTGGCCGATGCACACCTGCAAGGCGCTGAGCAGCGGCATTGGTTAAGCCGAATGATCGAACCATTGGCTGCCACCCAGCAGCAGCAGCAAGCCGCCAAAGCGGCTGAAACAGCCACCACCCAGGTGGAATTTTTCACCCTGGTCAGAGGAGAAGACTGATGAATGCGGCGAATAGCTCGCAATGGCTGCAAGCGGCTTTCAATGACCCGGTGCTGGACGCGCAGACCAGTTTCCGCAGCGCCCTCAAGGCCCTGTCCGAGCCCGGTCTGGTGCAACCGCTGAACCGCGCCCTGGCCCTGGAAAACCTGCACCCGGCGACCTACGCCCTGTGCCTGGCTTTTCTCGACGGCGACACACCGTTGTGGCTGGCACCTTGTTTTGATACCCCGGCGATTCGCGCCAACCTGTCATTCCACTGCGGTTGCCCGATTATCGCCGAGCGTGAGCTGGCGCTGTTTGCCTTGCTCGATGAGTCGGGTGCCGATGACCTGTCGGCCTTCGACAACGGCAGCGAGCGTTATCCCGATCAATCCTGCACCTTGCTGATTCAGCTTGATGCCCTCCGCGGTGGCGAGCAGCTGCGCTGGCGCGGGCCGGGGATCAAGGATGTGCGTGTTGTCGAGTTACCGCTGCGCCCCCGCTTTTGGCAGCAGCGCCAGGCGCGCAGCGCATTTCCCCGTGGTCTGGACGCGTTTTTTGCAGCTGGCGAACAGGTGATCGGTCTGCCGCGCAGCACCAGCGTGCTGCTCAACGCCGAGGAGGTGGCCTGATGTACGTCGCCGTTAAAGGTGGCGAACGTGCCATCGACAATGCCCACCTGCTACTGGCCAAGAAGCGCCGTGGCGATACCACTATTCCCGAACTCAGCGTCGATCAAGTGCGTGAGCAGATGCCCCTGGCCGTGGCTCGGGTGATGAGTGAAGGTTCACTGTACGACCCGCAGTTAGCTGCCTTGGCGATCAAGCAGGCGGCTGGTGACCTGATGGAAGCGATCTTTCTGCTGCGCGCCTACCGCACCACCTTGCCGCGCTTTACCGCCAGCGCGCCGTTGGAAACCACGCACATGCAGCTGAGCCGGCGTATCTCGGCCACCTTCAAGGACCTGCCCGGTGGACAGCTGCTCGGCCCGACCTTTGACTACAGCCATCGTCTGTTGGACTTCGCCTTGCTGGCTGAGGGCGAACAGCCAGGCCCGCAGGTAAGCCCGGCCGCCGCGTTGAGCGAGTGCCCGCGGGTACTGGATTTTCTCGCCGAGGAAGGCCTGATGGCCCGCGAAGTCGATGACGGCGCTGCGGTGCCGGACATCACCCGCGAGCCGCTGGATTTCCCGGCCAACCGTGCTCAGCGCTTGCAGGCGCTGGCCCGTGGCGATGAAGGCTTTCTCCTGGCCTTGGGTTACTCCACCCAGCGTGGTTACGGACGCAATCACCCGTTCGCCGGGGAGATTCGCATCGGTGAGCTTGAGGTCTGGCTGGAGCCGGAAGAGCTGGGCTTTGCCGTGCCGCTGGGCGCTATCGAGGTGACCGAGTGCGAAATGGTCAACCAGTTCGTCGGTGGCAAGGGTATCGATCCGCAGTTCACCCGTGGTTATGGCTTGGCCTTTGGCTATGCCGAACGCAAGGCCATGGGCATGGCGTTGGTTGATCGCTCGCTGCGCGCCGCCGAATACGCCGAAGAGCTGGAAGGCCCGGCGCAGCAGGAAGAGTTCGTGCTGATGCACTGCGACAACGTCGAAGCTGCTGGCTTCGTCTCGCACCTGAAATTACCGCACTACGTCGACTTCCAATCCGAGCTGGAGCTGATCCGCAAACTGCGCAAGCAGGAACGTGAGCAGCCCGCCGCCGAAGAGCAACGCACATGAATACTCAGGCCCATACTCAGCACGCCACTGAAGTTGGTTATAACTTTGCTTACTTGGATGAGCAGACAAAAAGAATGATCCGCCGTGGCCTGCTCAAGGCCGTGGCCATCCCTGGTTACCAAGTGCCGTTCGGCGGTCGCGAGATGCCGCTGCCCTACGGCTGGGGCACCGGCGGCATGCAGCTGACTGCCGCGATTCTTGGTGCCGACGATGTGCTCAAGGTAATCGATCAGGGCGCGGATGACACCACCAACGCGGTGTCGATCCGCCGCTTCTTCGCCCGCACCGCTGGGGTTAAAACCACCACCCGCACCCCAGAGGCGACGGTGATTCAAACCCGTCACCGCATCCCGGAAACCCCGCTGACGGGCGATCAGATCATGGTTTACCAGGTGCCGATCCCTGAGCCGTTGCGTTTTATCGAACCCTCGGAAACCGAGACACGCACCATGCATGCGCTGGAAGATTACGGCGTGATGCACGTCAAGCTGTACGAGGACATCGCCACCTTCGGTCATATCGCCACCAGCTACGCCTACCCGGTGACAGTGGATGAGCGCTATGTGATGGACCCCTCGCCGATTCCCAAATTCGACAATCCCAAGCTGCACATGAGCCCCGCCTTGATGTTGTTTGGTGCTGGCCGTGAAAAGCGTCTGTATGCCGTGCCGCCGTTTACCCGGGTGGTGAGCCTAGATTTCGACGATCACCCGTTCGAGATTCAACGCTGGGATGAGTGCTGCGCCTTCTGTGGCAGTCGCGAGTCTTATCTGGATGAGCTGATTATCGACGACGCCGGCACTAAGCGCTTTGTCTGCTCCGACACCGACTACTGCATGCAGCGTCGCGATGACGAACTCGATACGACCGGGGAGGGCGCGCAATGAGTGCTGCCGAAAAATTACAGTTGCACAACGAGCCCGCCCAGCCGCTGTTCAGTGTGCGTGATCTGACCCTTTTGTATGGCCCGGAGAAGGGCTGTCAGGGCGTATCTTTCGACCTGTATCCCGGCGAAGTATTGGGGATTGTTGGCGAGTCGGGCTCGGGTAAGTCGACCTTGCTCAGCCTGCTCTCCGGTCGGTGTCCGCCGGATCGTGGCCGCGTCAGTTACCGCAACAGTGACGGCAGTCTGGTTGATCTGTACAGCGCCAGCGAAGCGCAGCGGCGCACCTTGCTGCGCACCGAGTGGGGCTTTGTCGAGCAGAACCCGCGTGACGGTCTGCGCATGGGCGTGTCGGCCGGCGCCAATATTGGCGAGCGACTGATGGCCCAAGGCGTGCGCCATTACGGCGAGTTGCGCGCGCGGCATCGACTGGCTGAGCCAAGTAGAAATCGACCCGCTGCGCATCGATGACCTGCCGCGCACCTTTTCCGGCGGCATGCAGCAGCGCTTACAGATCGCCCGCAATCTGGTCTCTAGCCCACGTCTGGTGTTTATGGATGAGCCCACCGGCGGCCTTGATGTGTCGGTGCAGGCGCGTTTGCTCGACCTGTTGCGTGGCCTGGTGCGTGAGCTGGATCTGGCGGTGGTGATCGTCACCCATGACCTGGCCGTAGCGCGCTTACTCGCCGACCGGCTGATGGTGATGCGCCGCTCCCATGTGGTGGAAGCCGGCCTGACCGACCAGATTCTCGATGACCCCCAGCACCCCTATTCGCAGCTGCTGGTGTCGTCTGTCCTGCAGCCTTAACGCTGGGTAGGGTGGATGACGCTGTTTTCATCCACCTACGTGTTGCCATGGTGGATGGGTAAAGCGCCATCCACCCTACGAAACGACTCTCGCGCCGGATTGCATCCGGTCGTACGTGGTTCGAGGTTTATATGAATACGCTTATCGAGGTCTCCGACCTCAGCAAAACCTTCACCCTGCATCAGCAACACGGGGTGGTGCTGAATGTATTGAACGGCTTGACCTTCAGCGTGCGCGCCGGCGAGTGCCTGGTGTTGCACGGCCAATCCGGGGCTGGTAAATCGACTTTGCTGCGCACCCTTTACGGCAACTATCTGGCCGCGGGCGGCAGCATTCGTGTGCTGCACGATGGGACTTGGGTCGACTTAGTCGGTGCCGAACCGCGTCAGGTATTGGCTGTGCGGCGGCAGACCCTGGGCTATGTCAGCCAGTTTCTGCGGGTGATCCCGCGCGTCGCGACCCTGGATGTGGTGATGGAGCCGGCCCTGGCCCGTGGCTGGAGCAAGGCCGACGCGCAGGCGCGCGCCGAGCGCCTGCTGAGTCGCCTAAATATCCCGCAGCCCCTGTGGCAGCTGGCCCCGGGCACCTTCTCTGGCGGCGAGCAACAGCGGGTGAATATCGCGCGCGGCTTTATGGTCGCCTGGCCGCTGATGCTGCTGGATGAGCCCACCGCTTCGCTGGACGACGCCAACCGTCAGGTGGTGCTGGAGTTGATCAACGAGGCTAAAGCGGCGGGCAGTGCACTGATCGGCATTTTCCACGACCGTGCTGCCCGCGAGGCGGTGGCTGACCGTTTCCTCGACATGACCCCAGATGCAGCGCCCAAGCAGGAGTACACCTATGCCAGCTGAACAAATTTTAACCCATGCGCGGGTGGTCACGGCCGAGCACGAGTTTATCGGCACCCTGGTGCTGCGTGATGGCTTGATTGCCCAGGTGGAGGAGGGCATCAGTGGTTTGCCTCAGGCCATCGATCTAGGCGGCGATTACCTCTTGCCCGGCTTGGTCGAACTGCACACCGACAACCTGGAAAAATACATGAGCCCGCGTCCAGGGGTGGACTGGCCGTCCGCCTCGGCGGTGTTGACCCATGATGCGCAAATCGTTTCAGCCGGCATCACCACGGTGTTCGATGCCCTGGCCATTGGCGACGTTAACCCACGTGGCAAACGCATGCAGCAACTGCCCGCGATGCTCGAATCCATCGCCGAAGCGGCGGCGGCCGGCCACCTGCGTGCCGATCACCGCCTGCACCTGCGCTGCGAGCTGTGCCACCCGGATACCCTGGCGGTGTTCCGCGATATGGTGGAGCACCCACTGGTACAGTTGGTGTCGGTGATGGACCACTCACCGGGCCAACGGCAGTTTTCCAAAGAGGAAAAATACCGTGAGTACTACATGGGTAAATACCACCTCAGCGCAGCGGAAATGGACGCCTTTATCAAGGAGCAGGTGGCCAACTCCATCGAGTTCAGCGACCGCTATCGGCGCCTGATTGTCGAGGATTGTCACGCCCGAGGGTTGTCGGTGGCCAGTCACGATGACGCGACCCTGGCCCATGTGCAGGAATCGGCCGGTTTTGGTATGTCCATCGCCGAATTCCCCACCACCTTGGAAGCCGCCAAGGCCAGCCATGC
The DNA here is from genome assembly GCA_017886405.1 of Pseudomonas sp. Classification (GTDB taxonomy): domain Bacteria; phylum Pseudomonadota; class Gammaproteobacteria; order Pseudomonadales; family Pseudomonadaceae; genus Aquipseudomonas. The sequence goes on from JAGGNC010000070.1 coordinate 14,365, forward strand.
GCTGGGGCTGAAGGTGTTGATGGGCGCGCCGAATATCGTTCGTGGTGGCTCGCACTCAGGCAATATCGCCGCTGCTGAATTGGCCCGCCACGAGGTGCTGGATATCCTCTCCAGCGACTATTACCCGGCCAGCCTGCTGCAGGCCGCTTTTATCCTGGCCGCACAAGACAACGGCTATGATCTGCCCCGAGCGATTGCCACCGTCAGCCGCCTGCCGGCCCATGCCGCTGGGTTGCATGATCGGGGTGAAATCCGCGTCGGTCTGCGCGCCGACCTGCTCCAAGCCAAGCAGCACGCAGGCCAGGCAGTGATCCAGCAAGTCTGGCGACAAGCCAATAGGGTGTTCTGATGAGCGGTGGGTTGATCTATCTGATGGGGCCTTCGGGCTCGGGCAAGGACAGCCTGTTGAATGCCGCACGCGCGCGACTAGCCGAGCGTGACTGCGTGATCGTACGACGGGTGATTACCCGCTCGGCGGAGTCGGTCGGGGAGGACGCCATTGGTGTTACCCCAGCCGAGTTTGACGCCCAGGAACAGGCGGGCGCGTTTGCCCTGAGCTGGCGTGCCAATGGCCTGGCCTATGGCATCCCGAGGCAGATCGATGATTGGTTGGCGGCGGGGCAGGATGTGTTGGTCAATGGTTCGCGAGGCTATCTGGCAGAAGCGCGAACGCGTTATCCCGAGCTGCTGGCGGTTCTTCTGCAGGTGGATGAAGCGGCCCTGCGCCAGCGTCTGCAAGCGCGCGGCCGGGAAAGCGCCGAGCAGATCGAGGCGCGCCTGGTGCGCAGTCGCAACTTTGTTGCGGGAGGCGCTTGCGGCTCGGGCATCCTGCTTCGCCCTACTGCCTGCATCCCTGCAGTCGTAGCGGCGACCGTCGCGGCTGAAGCGGATCGCCGTCCGGCCCCTCCGGTAGAATGGTCGGCAGAGTGCCTCATCGTTCTGAATAACTCCGGCCCCCTCGAACAAACCGTAAGCAAATTGCTGCAACTGCTTAGCGAGGCGCATGCATGCGCCTGACCCTGCTCGGTACTGGCGATGCGCGCCAGGTGCCGGTGTACAACTGCAGTTGCCCAGCCTGTCAGCGTGCGCGAAGCAATCCGGCACGGCGCCGTGGACCTTGTTGCGCAATGATCGAATGCGGCTCGCAGCGCTGGCTGATCGATTCGGGGCTGCCGGACCTGACTGAGCGCTTCCCGCCCCACAGCCTCAGCGGCATTCTGCAAACCCATTACCACGCCGATCATGCCCAAGGTTTGCTAAACCTGCGTTGGGGCCAAGGGTTGATCATTCCCGTGCACGGCCCGGACGACCCCGAGGGGTTGGCTGACCTGTACAAACACCCTGGAATTCTCGATTTCAGTCAGCCGTTTGCGTCTTTTGAGCGCCGTCAGTTGGGCGAATTGCGCGTGACCGCGCTGCCGCTGAATCACTCCAAACCGACGCTGGGGTATTTGCTAGAAGGCCCCGAGGTCAATGGCTCGCGCCAACGCATGGCCTACCTCACCGACACCCTCGGTGTACCCGATGCCAGTGCCGAAGTGCTGATGCAGCAGCCGTTGGACCTGCTGGTGCTGGATTGCTCTACCGCACCGCAACCGGTGGCGCCGCGCAATCACAACGACTTAACCCGTGCGCTGGAGGCGATTGAGCAACTCAAACCGCGCGCGGCGGTGCTGACCCATATCGGCCACGCCTTCGATGCCTGGCTAATGGATAACCCCGACGCCTTACCACCCAGCGTGAGCCTGGCCTTTGATGGACAGGTGCTGTGAACAGCATGTTTGTCTGGGAGGTCGACGGTGGAAGGGGCTTTAGCTGCGAGCTGCAGCCCGTAGGGTGGGTTAGCCGCCTATCGCGCTTACCAAGCGTTGCGCCACCAAGGGCGCGGCGCAACCCACCATCGGCGCAACGCGCTCTATCGTTTGCTGGGTTACGCGCCGCACTGCTATGGCATTTGGATTCTCGAACGGTGCTCGGCGTCGCTAACCCACCCTACGCGTCTGGCTTTTGATGGACGGGTGCTATGAATAATGCCCGCCGCCTGACCCTGTTGCTGTGCGGTGCGGAAACCCTCGGCATGGCCGGCTTTGCGTTGTTCGCCTCACTGCTGCCGGACTTTCAGGCGCTGTGGGGGTTGAGCAATACCCAGGCCGGCTGGATTGGTGGCGGTTTCTTTCTCGGTTATATGGTGGCGGTGCCGATCCTCACCGGGCTGACCGACAAATACGATGCGCGGCTGATCTACCTGGCCGCGATGCTGCTCACCGCTGTGGCCAATGCCGGTTTCGTCTTCGCCGATGGCTTCTGGTCGGCCCTTGCCTGGCGGGTCCTGGCTGGTATCGGTCTGGCGGGCACCTATATGCCGGGACTCAAGGCCTTGTCCGAGCGTATCGAGGGGCCGGCGCAATCCCGTGCAATCGCGTTTTATACGGCAAGCTTCGGCCTGGGCACCGCGCTGTCATTTATCCTCGCCGGCGAGTTGGCCAAGGTGGGCGGCTGGCAGCTGCCGACCTTGCTCAGTGGCCTCTGCGCGTTGCTGGCCTGGGCCTTGGTTTACTGGGGCTTGCAGGCCAAGGCGGTGGTCCAGCATGCGCCGCGCAAACTGCTGGATCTAACGCCGCTGAAGAACCGTACAGTCGTCGCCTACTGCCTGGCCTATGCGATGCATAACCTGGAGCTGTTTGCACTGCGTGCCTGGGTGGTGGCCTTTGTGGTGTTCTCAGGTCACTTACAGGGCCGCGATCCCTGGTTGTCCGCGACCTGGGTGGCGATGCTGGCGACTCTGCTCGGCATGCCGGCGAGCATCTTCGGCAATGAGCTGGCACTGCGTTTCGGCCGGCAGCGCTGGCTGATTGCGGTGATGCTCTGCTCGACACTGGTGGCCTTGTTTATCGGCCTCAGTGCGGCCTTGCCGTTCTGGGTGATGCTGGTGCTGGTGCTGCTTTATAGCGTCACCGTGACCGCCGATTCGGCGTCGCTCACCGCCGGTTTAATTGCCGCCGCGCCGGCCAGTCATCGCGGTGCGGCGATGGCGTTGTATTCCTGCACCGGCTTTAGCGGCGCCTTTCTCGGCCCGCTGTTATTCGGCATCAGCCTCGATCTATTGGGCGACGAGAGCTTGCTCGGATGGTGGGCGGCGTTTGCTCTGATGGGCGTGCTACTGCTGCTTGGCCCACTGGCGTTGTGGTGGGCTGGGCGTGCGCAAAGTGAGACGAATAACAGGGTGGCGATGCCCGCCGAGCCAGTTCGTAGTTCGTAGGGTGGGTTAGCCGCCACCGCGCTTGCCAGACGTTACGCAACCTTGGGCGCGGCGTAACCCACCATGGCGCAACGCGTTCGATTGCCTGGTGGGTTAAGCGCCGCGCTGCTATCGAAGTTGGATGATCGAGCGGTGTTCGGCGTCGCTAACCCACCCTACGAGGCTGGGTGTGTTCAATCCAGGGGCAGCTCGGTGGTGCGTTTAACCTCGCTCATAGCGATATGTGAGTGCGCTTCGTGCACATGCGGGCGCTGCAGCAGGTGGTCGCGGAGAAAACGCTCGTAGCTGGCGATGTCCTTGGCCACCACCTTAAGCAGGTAGTCCGAGCCGCCGGCCATGGTGAAACACTCCAGCACCTGGGGGTAACCGACCACCGCCTGTTCGAACTCTTCCAGATTGCTTCGCCCGTGCGCCGAGAGCTTGATGTCGACAAACACGGTGATACTGAAGCCCAGCAGCTTGTGGCTGAGCAGGGCGACCTTGCGCTCGATAATGCCCTCTTCCTGCATGCGGTGAATCCGCCGCCAGCACGGTGATTGTGACAACTCCACCTTCTCGGCGATCTCGGCGGCGGAGAGGTCGGCGTTGTTCTGCAGCAGGCGGAGAATTTTACGGTCGATGGGGCTGAGGGTTTCTTGCATGACTGTTTCCAGTTTTTTGTGTTTGTTGGATTAATCATGCGCAGTATTTGTAAAACTGCCAGTAAAAAGAAAGAAAATATCAGTACCGCTCGGTCATATTCTTAGCCATCGCCTAGCGTGGTGATCCCGCACTAGGCGTAACAACGTGGCATTAACCCGTGCCACTGCAGCTCGCCATAAGAGTCTGTAAATAGGCTCTGATAATAAAAGGAGCACTACCATGTCCTTGGCCGAGATCCGCCTGGATGACAAGTATCGCCTTGCTACCGGTCACCTCTATTTGACCGGCACCCAAGCGCTGACTCGCCTGCCCATGCTGCAGAAGCAACGCGACGCGGCCCATGGCCTGAATACCGCGTGCTTTATTTCCGGCTACCGTGGCTCGCCGTTGGGCAACCTCGACAAGAGCCTGTGGGACGCCAAGCAGTACCTCAAAGACAACCACATCCACTTCCAGCCGGGGGTTAACGAAGAGTTGGCCGCCACCTCAGTGTGGGGCAGCCAGCAGACCAGCCTGTTCCCCGGTGCGCGCTACGACGGCGTGTTCGCCATGTGGTACGGCAAAGGCCCGGGCGTGGACCGCTGCGGCGATGTGTTCAAACACGGCAACTCGGCCGGTGTGTCCGAGCATGGCGGCGTGCTGCTGCTGGCCGGTGACGACCATGGCTGCAAGTCTTCGAGCATCGCCAACCAGAGCGAGCATGCATTTATTGCCGCCTCGATCCCGGTGCTCAACCCGGCCAACGTTCAAGAAATTCTCGATTACGGCATCATCGGCTGGGAGCTGTCGCGCTACAGCGGCTGCTGGGTGGCGCTGAAAACCATCGCCGAGAACGTCGATTCCTCCGCCGTGGTGGATGTTGACCCGTTACGCATGCAGGTGAGAGTCCCAGACGATTTCCAGCTGCCGGAAGATGGCGTGTATATCCGCTGGCCTGACCCGCCCCTGGCCCAGGAAGCGCGCCTCAATACCTACAAAATCTACGCTGCCCGCGCTTTTGCCCGCGCCAACAACCTCAACCGGGTGATGCTCGATTCACCTAACCCACGCCTGGGTATCGTCACCACCGGCAAGTCTTATCTGGATGTGCGTCAGGCCTTGGATGACCTCGGCCTGGATGAAGCATTGTGCGCCCAGGTGGGTTTGCGCGTGCTCAAGGTCGGCATGAGCTGGCCGCTGGAGCCGGTGTCGGTGCATCAGTTTGCCGAGGGCCTGGATGAAATCCTAGTCGTCGAGGAAAAGCGCAGCATCATCGAAGACCAGCTCACCGGTCAGCTCTACAACT
>JAGGNC010000126.1 GCA_017886405.1 Pseudomonas sp.
TTGCGCCTAATCAGCCGCTACAAATTGTTGAAATCGACGTTGCCCCGCCTCGAGCTGGGGAAGTATTGGTGCGTATTGTCGCCACTGGCGTTTGCCACACGGATGCCTACACCCTTTCTGGTGAAGATTCTGAAGGCGTATTCCCCGCGGTACTTGGTCACGAAGGCGGCGGTATTGTTGAGGCCATTGGTGAAGGCGTGACCTCGGTGCAAGTGGGTGATCATGTGATCCCGCTTTACACCGCCGAATGCCGCACCTGCAAATTCTGCACCTCCGGCAAGACCAATTTGTGCAGCTCGGTCCGTGCGACTCAGGGCAAGGGTCTGATGCCGGACGGTACCAGCCGCTTCTCCTACAAAGGTGAGCCGATTTATCACTACATGGGCTGCTCGACCTTCTCTGAATACACCGTGCTGCCTGAAGTCTCCCTGGCGGTGATCCCTAAGGACGCACCGCTGGAGAAGGTTTGCTTGCTTGGCTGTGGCGTAACCACCGGCATTGGCGCCGTACTCAACACTGCCAAGGTTGAAGAGGGTGCGACCGTGGCCATCTTCGGTTTGGGCGGTATTGGTCTGGCCGCAATCATCGGCGCGAAGATGGCCAAAGCCTCGCGGATCATTGCGGTCGACATCAACCCATCCAAGTTTGATGTGGCCCGTGAGCTGGGAGCGACTGACTTTATTAATCCGAAAGATTTTGCCAAGCCGATCCAAGAGGTCATTGTCGAGATGACCGATGGCGGCGTGGACTACTCCTTTGAGTGCGTCGGTAATGTACAGCTGATGCGTGCGGCTCTGGAGTGCGCACATAAGGGCTGGGGCGAGTCGGTGATTATCGGTGTGGCCGGGGCTGGTCAGGAAATCAGCACCCGTCCGTTCCAGCTGGTGACCGGGCGTGTCTGGCGCGGCTCGGCCTTCGGTGGCGTAAAAGGTCGTACCGAATTGCCAGGCTATGTGGAAAAGGCGCAGAAGGGCGAAATCCCGCTGGACACCTTTATCACTCACAACATGCCGCTGGAAGACATCAATAAAGCGTTTGATTTGATGCATGAAGGCAAGAGCATTCGCACCGTTATCCACTTCTGAGGTCTGCCATGAGCCTGGAAAATATTTCCTGCCAGAAAAGTGCTGGCGGCTGGCACAAGCGTTACCGGCATCGTTCAGCGGTGCTCGGTTGCGACATGGTGTTTGCCGTGTACCTGCCGCCGCAGGCCGAGCAGGGCGGCACGCTGCCGGTGTTGTACTGGTTGAGTGGGCTGACCTGCACCGATGAGAACTTTATGCACAAGGCCGGCGCGCACAAGCTGGCGGCCGAGCTGGGGATGATCATCGTTGCGCCGGACACCAGCCCACGCGGCGCGGAGGTGCCGGATGACCCCGACAATGCCTGGGACTTCGGTCTAGGGGCCGGCTTCTACCTGAACGCTACCCAGGAGCCCTGGGCGCGGCATTACCGCATGTATGACTATGTGGTGCAGGAGTTGCCGGCGCTGATCGAGGCGAATTTCCCGGTATCCGACAAGCGCGGTATCAGCGGCCACTCGATGGGCGGGCATGGTGCGCTGGTCTGTGCCTTGCGCAACCCAGGGCGTTATCTGTCGCTGTCGGCCTTTGCACCGATCAGTAATCCGAGCAACTGCCCGTGGGGCGAAAAAGCGTTTTCGCATTACCTGGGTGATGAGCGCTCGCGCTGGCGCGAGTGGGATGCCTGCGCGTTGATGGCAGATGCGCCGGAAAAGCTGCCAATTTTGGTCGATCAAGGTGATCGTGACGACTTCCTAGAAAACCAGCTCAAGCCGGATGCGCTTAAAGCGGCAGCACAGGCCGCAGGCCACCCGTTAACCCTGCGCCTGCAGCCAGGCTATGATCACAGCTACTACTTTATCGCCAGCTTTATTGATGACCACTTGCGCCACCATGCCAAGGCCTTGATAGGCTAGCGCGACGTTCGGTTAGCCAGCGAGCCAGCTGCTGCATGCAGCTTTCAGTTAGAATCACGCCCTGACTTTTTCAGGGTGTTGTTCTTTATGCGCATTGGCCACGGCTACGACGTGCACCGGTTTACCGAGGGCGCCTTTATTACCCTGGGCGGCGTGCAAATCCCTCACTCGTTCGGCCTGCTGGCCCATTCCGATGGCGACGTGCTACTGCATGCCCTGAGCGATGCCTTGCTCGGCGCGGCGGCGCTGGGCGATATCGGTAAACACTTCCCCGACACCGACCCGACCTTCAAGGGTGCGGACAGCCGTGTGTTGTTGCGCCATGTGCTCGGTCTGCTGCATGCCAAGGGCTGGCAGGTCGGCAATGTCGACGCCACCATTGTTGCCCAGGCGCCGAAGATGGCCCCGCATATCGAGACCATGTGTGCGCGGATTGCCGAAGACCTGCAGGTGAGCCTGGATCAGGTCAACGTCAAGGCCACTACCACCGAGAAACTCGGGTTTACCGGGCGTGAAGAAGGCATTGCCGTGCATGCCGTCGCGCTGTTGGTGGGCCGATGAACGCACATGAACTGCTCGGCCCACGCGCCCATGGCGAACCCTGTGGCACGGCGGTGCTAAAGGCTGTGGCGGAAGATTTTCAGGTCGATGAAGTGCTGGATATTCCGCTTGCCGGCGAGGGCGAACACCTCTGGCTATGGGTGGAAAAGCGTGAGTTGAACACCGAAGAGGCCGCCAAGCGTATCGCCCGCGCCGCTGGCGTGCCGCTGCGGTTGATCAGCTATGCCGGCCTCAAGGATCGCCAGGCCCTGACTCGGCAGTGGTTCAGTCTGCATCTGCCAGGCAAGGCCAACCCCGACCTGAGTGCGGCCGAAGATGCCAGCCTGAGCATTCTCAAGCAGCTGCGCCACACCCGTAAATTGCAACGCGGGGCCCATGCGGCCAACGGCTTTACCCTGCGCCTGACCCAGCTTACGGCTGACCGTGAAGCGCTGGATAAGCGCCTGACGCAGATCGCCGCACAGGGTATTCCCAACTACTACGGCTTGCAGCGCTTTGGTCATGAAGGCGGCAATGTCGCCCATGCCCGGCATTTCGCGCTAGGCAAGAGCCTGCCGGAAAAACGCAATGTGCGCTCACGGGTGCTCTCGGCCGCGCGCAGTTACCTGTTTAATCAAGTGCTGGCTGAGCGGGTAAGGGCAGGTACCTGGAATCAGGCATTGCTGGGTGATTTGCTGGCCTTCACCGACAGCCGCAGTTTCTTTCCTGCCGGTGCAGCCGAATGTACTGACCCGCGTCTGGCGATTCTCGATCTGCACCCCACCGGACCGTTGTGGGGCGCTGGTGTGTCGACTACTGAAGGCGTTGCCCAGGCGCTGGAACAGGATCTGGCCGCACGCGAGAATGTCTTGGTCGACTGGTTGGCAGAAGCGGGCATGACGCACGAACGTCGCATCCTGCGCCTCCCCATTGGCGGCTTGGCGTGGCATTATCCCGAGCCTGACATTCTGCAACTGGAATTCGTCCTGCCGGCTGGATGCTTCGCTACCGTCTTGGTGCGTGAGCTTGTCGATCTGTTGCCAGCAGGGCAGACGGACAACCCATGCGTATTCTAATTTCTAACGATGACGGCGTCGCTGCGCCAGGCCTGGCTGCGCTGCATGCGGCCCTAGCCGACTATGCCGAGTGCACGGTGATTGCGCCCGATCAGGACAAGAGCGGCGCGAGCAGCTCCCTGACGCTTGATCGGCCACTGCACCCGACTACCTTGGCCAACGGCTATATCAGCCTCAACGGCACCCCGACCGATTGCGTGCACCTAGGCCTTAACGGCCTTCTGCCGCATGTGTCGGACCTGGTGGTCTCGGGTATCAATCTGGGCGCCAATCTGGGCGATGACGTGCTGTATTCCGGCACTGTGGCTGCCGCGCTAGAAGGACGCTTCCTGAGCCGTCCGGCGTTTGCTTTTTCCCTGCTTTCACGCCTGCCGGATAACCTGGCGACCGCCGCCTACTTCGCGCGCAAGCTGGTCGAGGCGCATGAACAGCTCGACCTGCCGCCGCGCACCGTGCTCAATGTGAATATCCCTAATCTGCCGCTGGAACATATCCGCGGTATTCAACTGACCCGTCTGGGCCATCGTGCTCGGGCTGCGGCGCCGGTGAAGGTAGTCAACCCCCGAGGTAAAGAGGGTTATTGGATATCCGTGGCCGGTGATGCGGAAGATGGTGGCCCAGGCACGGATTTCCATGCGGTGATGCAGGGTTATGTCTCGATCACGCCGTTGCAGCTTGATCGCACTTTTCAGGACGGGTTCAACAGCTTGAAACCTTGGTTGGAGGGCCTGCTGTGATCCGCCGTGAACAAGATGAGTGGCAGCACCGCGGTATCGGTATGACCTCGCAGCGCACCCGTGAGCGGCTGATTCAACGACTTTACGAAGAAGGACTGTCCAATGCTCATGTGCTGGAAGCTATTCGCCGTACGCCGCGCCATCTATTTGTCGATGAGGCCCTAGCCCATCGCGCCTATGAAGACACCGCCCTGCCGATTGGCAATAACCAAACCATCTCGCAGCCTTACATGGTTGCGCGCATGAGTGAGCTGCTGTTGGCGGCAGGCCCTCTGGACAAGGTGCTGGAAATTGGCACCGGATCGGGTTACCAGACGGCGATTCTGGCTCAGTTGGTCGAGCGGGTGTTCAGCGTCGAGCGTATCCAGAATCTGCAGGAAAAGGCTAAGGCGCGCCTAGTCGAACTCAATTTGCGCAATGTGGTGTTCCGCTGGGGTGACGGCTGGGAAGGCTGGAATGCCCTAGGCCCCTACAACGGGATTATCGTCACGGCGGCGGCGGCGAATGTGCCGCAGGCACTGCTGGACCAGTTAGCTCCGGGCGGACGCCTGGTGATTCCGGTTGGCACTGGTGACGTGCAGGAACTGCTGCTGATTGTTCGTGAAGAGGATGGTTTCTCGCGGCATGTGCTGGATGCTGTGCGCTTTGTGCCCTTGCTCAATGGCCCCCTGGCCTGATTTAAAATTTTTTGCGGATGGACCCATGAAGAAGTATTTTCTGCTCTACGCCAAAGGCATTGCCATGGGCGCTGCCGACATAGTGCCTGGCGTGTCGGGCGGCACCATAGCCTTTATTAGCGGTATCTATGACGAGCTGCTGCGCTCGATTGCCAGCGTGCCTGTGGCCCTTGGCTTGCTGTTGCGCGGGCGCATCGTCGGGGCCTGGAAGGCGGCCAATGCCACGTTCCTGCTGGTGCTACTGCTGGGCATTATGACCAGCGTGCTGAGCCTGGCGCAGTTGATCACCTACCTGTTGATTGAGCAGCCGATTCCGGTGTGGTCGTTCTTCTTCGGCCTGGTTCTGATTTCCACGCACTTGGTGGTGCGCGAAATCCAACACTGGAACTGGGCGCGGGTTGTCAGCCTGGTGCTGGGTGCGGCATTGGCGTACTGGATTACTGTGGCTTCGCCGTTGCAGCTGGGAAATGACCCGCTGAGCCTGTTTTTCGCTGGCGCTATCGCTATTTGCGCGATGATTCTGCCTGGTGTTTCCGGCAGTTTTTTGCTGGTGCTGATGGGGCTTTACAGCTTTATTCTGACGGCAGTGAAGGGGCTTGATATCACAGTGTTAGCAATTTTCGCCAGTGGTTGCCTGGTCGGTATCGTCAGTTTTGCGGGGGTTTTGCGTTGGCTGCTGACGCGCTGGCGTGACCTGACACTGGCGTTTCTGACCGGGCTGATGATCGGCTCGCTGAACAAAATCTGGCCATGGAAGGAAACTCTGACCTGGCGTGCGGATAGTCATGGCCACCAGGTACCGTTGTTGCAAGCAAACCTCTGGCCTGAGCGCTTCGCCGAAATTAGTGGGCAGGACCCACAGTTGTTTCTGGCCATTAGCTTAGCTATTGGCGGTGTTGTACTGGTGCTTGGCTTGGAATGGTTAGCCGGGCGTAACCCGCAAAGCGCTGGTGATCACCCATAATTGCGGCACAATACACGTCAGCTAGAAGTAGTCAGTATTACCAAGGGAGATTTAGGTGAGTTTCACAGCCATTCAATTGCCGAATCGCGCCAGCAGTGCTCGTAGCCTGTTGAGTGGCCTTGTTCTGAGTGCGCTGTTGAGCGCCTGTACGAGCTCGCCACCGGGTGGGGTTAAGGTGGTTGATCGTTCCCATGGTGGTGCCAGTCATGCGCCTCAGCGCCAGCCGCTTAAAAGTGGTCAATATCAGGTCCAGCGTGGCGATACGCTGTATTCCATTGCTTTCCGTTTTGGCTGGGACTGGAAGGCTTTGGCCGCGCGCAATGGCATTGCGCCGCCTTATCTTATCCGCGTTGGCCAGATCATTCGCTTTGACGGGCAGTCTTCCGGTCGTCCACCTGTGGTGGCGACTTCGCCCGTGGTTGTGGTGCCGCCCAGTCGGCCTAGCGTGCCTATTCAGCCACGCCCCGTGCAAACCCAGGCGCAAGCGCCGGTCAAAACTGCCCCCAGCATCACCGCGTTACCGCCCACGCAGCGCTCTGCATCAGGCTGGTTGTGGCCATCCAGCGGCTCGGTAATCGGGCGATTTTCCTCAAACGGCAGTTTGAATAAAGGCATTGATATCGCTGGAGAATTGGGACAGCCTGTTTTGGCTGCGTCTGATGGTTCAGTGGTGTACGCCGGGAGTGGTTTACGGGGCTACGGTGAATTAGTGATCATCAAACATAGCGATATCTACGTAAGCGCCTACGGTCATAACCGCAGGTTGTTGGTGCAGGAGGGGCAACAGGTCAAGGCCGGGCAGAAAATTGCCGAGATGGGGTCTACAGGAACTGACCGGGTGAAACTTCACTTTGAAGTTCGCCGCCAAGGAAAACCTGTGGATCCGCTGCAATACCTGCCTAAACGTTGACCTTGCGCTTGCCTGTTTCCACCACGTAGGAGGAACAGGCTCGGGTGTAGCCAGGGATTTGGTCGCACTGGGGCTTGCTGTCGAACTCAGCAAGGAATAAAAAAAATGGCTCTCAATAAAAATGAAGCGCCGGAGTTTGATGTCGATGATGAAGTGCTCTTGATGGAGCCGGCTATTTTCCTTGACGATGATTCAGACCAAGAAGCAAAACCGCGACTCTCCCGCAGCAAGGCTAAGACCTCCACAGCCAGCGGCAAACAGCATAAATATATCGATTACACCCGGGCGCTCGACGCCACTCAGTTGTACCTCAATGAAATCGGCTTTTCTCCTTTACTGACGCCTGAAGAGGAAGTGTTCTTCGCCCGTTTGGCGCAGAAGGGTGACCCTGCCGGCCGCAAGCGCATGATTGAAAGTAACTTGCGCTTAGTGGTGAAGATCGCCCGCCGTTACGTCAATCGAGGCTTGTCCCTGCTGGATCTGATTGAAGAGGGCAACCTCGGCCTGATCCGCGCGGTAGAGAAGTTCGATCCCGAGCGTGGCTTCCGATTCTCGACCTACGGCACCTGGTGGATCCGCCAGACCATCGAACGGGCGATCATGAATCAAACCCGTACCATTCGCTTACCCATTCATGTGGTTAAAGAGCTAAACGTCTACCTGCGTGCCGCTCGCGAACTGACCCAGAAGCTCGACCATGAGCCCTCTGCTGAAGAAATTGCCAATCTACTGGAAAAGCCAGTTGGTGAAGTCAAACGCATGCTTGGTCTAAATGAGCGAGTTTCCTCGGTAGACGTTTCCATCGGCAAGGATTCGGACAAGACCTTACTAGACACCCTGACCGATGATCGCCCGACCGACCCCTGCGAGTTGCTGCAAGATGATGATCTGTCGCAGAGCATTGATCAGTGGCTGTCAGAGTTGACCGATAAACAGCGTGAAGTGGTGATTCACCGCTTTGGCTTGCGTGGTCATGAAAGCTGCACTCTAGAAGAAGTTGGTAAGGAGATCGGTTTGACCCGCGAGCGAGTTCGGCAGATTCAGGTCGAAGCCCTCAAGCGCCTTCGCGAGATCCTTGAAAAGAACGGCCTTTCGAGCGATTCATTGTTCAAGTGAGCCTTATGCGCGAACACTCAACCCGGCTTCGGCCGGGTTTTTTGTGGTGCGCTATTCATCGCGGCTACCCCTTGGCGCCATCGCTATGCAACGTCAAAGATTGATCTCGGCATTTTTAAGAGTTCTGCTGTAAGCCATCGCTTACAAGCTGCGTAAGTGATTGGTACGTATCGTGACCAGTCAAACACCTTCACCGCTATTAACCTATTGTTATATATAAATAATTATATTTATTCATGCTTGGGCATGTCTTGCTGAGAGCATTTTAAGCGCTTGCTCGGGAGGCTGATATCGCTAGTATTAGACCTGTGCAGACGGACAAGCACAGGTTGTTAGGATGACAATCAGGACATCGCAAGACGCGATTCATCAGGACGATGAGCTGGGAAATACAGGGACTAGGGACAAAAAAGTGGGCGGCGCAAGCCGCCCTTTTTTTGTCTGCAATTGCTGGCTACTACCCTTCGAGCCGTCGCTACACGAGGTCAAAGATGCGCCAGACATTTCTTGGCCCGCGGACAAGTAAAAACCCGCGCGAGGCGGGTTTTTAGTAGGCAGCGAGCTGAGCCGTTACTCGCGCTCCAGGTACTGCAGCTTGTCCTTCACCCCATCCCACTCTTCAGCGTCTGGCAGGGATTCTTTCTTCTCGGTGATATTTGGCCAGATTTCGGCCAGATCAGCGTTCAGTTCGATGTATTCCTGCTGATCTTCCGGCACCTCATCTTCTGAGAAGATGGCTTGTGCTGGGCACTCAGGCTCGCACAGTGCGCAATCAATGCACTCGTCTGGATGAATGACCAAGAAGTTCGGGCCTTCGTAGAAGCAGTCCACCGGACAGACTTCCACACAGTCGGTGTATTTGCACTTGATGCAGTTGTCGGTAACGATGAAGGTCATGTCTGATTTTCTCCTCGGGCGCCAGCCTGCCGGTTCTATGCAGGTTTCAGCAGGCTAGGGGGTAATGGCCACGGCTCAGGCTTAAAAGTCGGGCAGTCGTAAAAATGCGCGCGATTCTAACAGTTCGTGCGCAATAACGTTAGAAGCGTGTTTTCCATGTATATAACAGCTCCAGCGCTTTGCGCGGCGTTAGATCATCTGGATTGATTTTGCGTAATTCTTCCTGCAGCGGGTGCAGCAGGCTGGCGAACATATCGCTTTGCATGGGCGCTACTGTCTGACCTGACTGTGTGGCTGGCAAATCATGGGGCAGGCTGGTGGTTTCCAAGCGAGCCAGGTGCTCGCGGGCACGCAAGATGACTTCATTTGGCACGCCCGCCAGTTGCGCCACAGCCAGGCCATAGCTCTGGCTGGCGGGGCCAGGCAGTACATGGTGCAAGAACACGATACGTTCATTGTGTTCGGTGGCATTGAGGTGCACGTTAGCCGCGATTGGCTGGCTTTCCGGCAGCACGGTCAGCTCAAAGTAATGGGTCGCGAACAAGGTATAGGCGCGCAGCTTGGCCAGTTGCTCCGCTGCTGCCCAGGCCAGCGACAGGCCATCAAAGGTGCTCGTGCCACGGCCCACTTCGTCCATCAGCACTAAGCTGCGCTCGCTGGCGTTGTGCAGGATATTCGCGGTCTCGCTCATCTCCACCATAAAGGTAGAGCGGCCGCCAGCCAGGTCATCGCTGGAACCAATACGGGTAAAGATGCGGTCGACGAGTGACAGCTCGCAGCTTTTGGCAGGAACGAAGCTGCCGATGTGCGCAAGCAGCACGATCAATGCGGTCTGGCGCATATAGGTGGATTTACCGCCCATGTTCGGCCCGGTGATGATCAGCATGCGCGTGTCATCGTCCAGGCTCAGGTCGTTGGCCACAAAAGGTGTGGTCAATACCTGCTCCACCACCGGATGGCGACCCTGATCAATGCGCATGCACGGCTCATCGACAAAGCGTGGACGATTGAGGTCGAGATTCAGAGCACGCTCAGCCAGATTACTCAGTACATCGAGCTCGGCCAGCGCGGCGGCGCTGTCCTGCAGTGGGCCCAGATGGCTGATTAGGCGCTCGAGAAGTTCGTCATACAGCATCTTCTCGCGAGCCAAGGCGCGGCTTTTGGCTGACAGCGCCTTGTCCTCGAACTCCTTGAGTTCGGGAGTGATAAAGCGCTCCGCACCTTTCAGGGTCTGCCGGCGGATATAGTCAGCCGGTGCAGATTCGGCCTGCTTGCTCGGCAGCTCAATAAAGTAGCCGTGCACGCGGTTGTAGCCGACCTTGAGGTTGGCCAGGCCGGTACGGGCTTTTTCGCGGGTCTCTAGGTCCATCAGGTACTGGCCGGCGTTTTCGCTGAGCGATTGCAGCTCGTCCAGTTCGGCGTCGTAGCCGGTTTTCAGCACGCCACCATCGCGAATCACGGCGGGCGGATTATCGTTAATGGCTTTGCCCAGCAGCTCGGCCAGTTCAGGGTAGGTGCTGACGGCAGTCGCCAGGCTTTGCAGGTGCGGCGAGTCTAGACTGCTCAGCGCGTGTTGCAGTTCGGGCAGCGCGGCCAGGGCGTCACGCAAGCGCGCCAAGTCACGTGGGCGCGCATTACGTAGGCCGATCCGCGCCAGAATGCGTTCCAGGTCGCCGATTTCCTTGAGCTGCGGCTGCAAGGTTTCGAAGCGATAGCGGTCGAGCAGGCAGGCAATCGATTCTTGGCGAGCCTCAAGAATTTCCCGGTCACGTAATGGACGATTCAGCCAGCGACTGAGTAGGCGGCTGCCCATGGCCGTCTGACAGCGATCGACCACCGATTGCAGGGTGTTATCGCGCCCCCCCGCCAGGTTGATGTCCAGTTCAAGGTTGCGCCGGCTGGCGCCGTCGAGAATCACCGTGTCGTCCAAACGCTCATGCCGTAGGCTGCGCAAGTGCGGCAGAGCGGTGCGCTGGGTTTCTTTGGCATAGGCCAGCAGGCAACCGGCAGCGCCGATAGCCAGTGTCAGGTTCTCACAGCCAAAGCCCTTGAGGTCTTGGGTGGCAAATTGTTGGCACAGACTCTTGTGCGCGGTGTCGCGTTCGAAGTCCCATGGCGCACGGCGTTTTGTGCCGCGGCGTTTTTCTGCAGGTAGGTTTTGCGGCCAATCATCGGGGATTAGCAGCTCAACAGGATTCAGGCGCTCAAGCTCGGCCAGCAGGTTTTCCCAGCCCTTGATCTCCAGCACGCTGAAACGGCCGCTGGTGATGTCCAGCACCGACAGGCCGAAGAGTCGCTCATCACCCAGTACCGCCGCCAGCAGGTTGTCGCGTCGCTCGTCGAGCAGGGCCTCATCGCTGATGGTGCCGGGGGTGATGATGCGCACCACCTGGCGTTCCACCGGGCCTTTGCTGGTAGCCGGGTCGCCGACCTGCTCGCAGATCACCACGGACTCGCCCAGCTTGACCAGCTTGGCCAGATAGCCCTCCAGAGAATGGTAGGGAATCCCGCACATGGGGATGGCCTGGCCGGCGGATTGGCCGCGGGCAGTCAGGGTGATGTCCAGCAGCTTGGCGGCCTTTTTTGCGTCCTCGTAGAAGATCTCGTAAAAGTCGCCCATGCGGTAAAACATCAGCTGATCGGGGTGCTGATTTTTCAGCCGCCAATATTGCTGCATCATCGGCGTGTGAGAACTGAGGTCGCTTTGGCTCATCGTTTTAACTGTCCGGCTGAATCGCAAAAGCGCCTAGTGTACGGTATCGGCTTGGCTGGCTTTAACCCCGGAGTGCAGATGACTGTGAATGAGCAAACCCTGAACCAGTTGGCTGCCGAACTGGGCGTGCAACTGATGGCTGCCAAGGCTCAAGTGACAACCGCTGAATCCTGCACTGGCGGCGGGATTGCCGAGGCGATTACCCGTACTCCGGGTAGTTCGGCCTGGTTTGAAGCGGGCTATGTCACTTATTCCAATGCGCAGAAGGCTAAGCAGCTGGATGTGCCTGATGTGCTGTTCGCCACTGTCGGGGCGGTGAGTCAGGAGGTGGTCGAGGCCATGGTGCGTGGCGCCCAGGCCAATAGCGGTGCGCGTTATGCGGTGGCGGTCAGCGGTGTGGCGGGCCCCGATGGCGGTTCTGCACAGAAGCCTGTGGGTACGGTCTGGTTGGCCTGGGGCGATGGCGAGAAGCTCTGCAGTGTGCGCCGCCAGTTTGCCGGGGACCGCGGCGAAGTTCGCCGACAAACGGTCGAGGCCGCGCTGGCGGGGCTGTTGCGCCTGCTTGCAGAAGAAAATCAAAAGACGGGGTAGGCGGGCGACTTGCCCTGTGGAATAATACTGGCTACATATACAGGTATTGACGGCCGCTAGCTGGCCCTTCTTGATTACGTGAGGACTTAAATGGACGAGAATAAGAAGCGCGCCTTGGCGGCAGCCTTGGGCCAGATTGAAAAGCAATTCGGCAAAGGTGCGGTCATGCGCATGGGCGATCACGATCGCCAGGCGATTCCGGCCATTTCCACCGGTTCGCTGGGTCTGGACATCGCGCTGGGCATTGGCGGTCTGCCGAAAGGCCGAATCGTCGAAATTTATGGCCCTGAGTCCTCCGGTAAAACCACCCTGACCCTGTCGGTAATTGCCGAAGCACAGAAGCTCGGTGCCACCTGCGCTTTCGTTGATGCCGAGCATGCACTCGATCCGGAATACGCTGGCAAGCTGGGTGTGAATGTCGATGACCTGTTGGTTTCGCAGCCGGATACCGGCGAGCAGGCCCTAGAAATCACTGACATGCTGGTGCGTTCCAATGCTGTTGACGTCATCGTTATCGACTCCGTAGCCGCGCTGGTGCCGAAGGCAGAAATCGAAGGCGAGATGGGTGACATACACGTCGGTCTGCAGGCCCGCTTAATGAGCCAGGCGCTGCGTAAGATCACCGGCAACATCAAGAATGCCAACTGCTTGGTGATTTTCATCAACCAGATCCGCATGAAAATCGGCGTGATGTTCGGTTCGCCGGAAACGACCACCGGCGGTAACGCGCTGAAGTTTTACGCGTCGGTGCGTCTGGATATCCGCCGTACTGGTGCGGTGAAAGAAGGCGACGAAGTGGTCGGCAGCGAAACTCGCGTCAAGGTGGTGAAGAACAAAGTTGCGCCGCCTTTCCGCCAGGCTGAATTCCAGATTCTTTACGGCAAGGGCATCTACCGTAACGGTGATATCATTGATCTGGGCGTGCAGCTTGGTTTGCTGGAAAAGTCCGGTGCCTGGTACAGCTACCAAGGCAGCAAGATCGGTCAGGGTAAGGCCAACTCGGCCAAGTACTTGGAAGACAATCCGGAAGTGGCACGCACAGTCGAAGGGCTTATCCGCGAGAAGTTGCTGGCGACCACGCCGGTGGTCAAGGCCAACGCTGCTGCCGAAGCTCTGGCTAACGCCGACGCCTGATTTCTTCGCCTATGCCTATCATTCTGGATACCCCCGGCGCAGTGCGGCGGGCGGCTATGGATCTTCTCGCGCGGCGTGAACATGGCCGTGTCGAGTTGACCCGTAAGCTGCGCCGTCGTGGCGCAGCAGATGAATTGATCGAAGCGGCCCTCGACCGCCTGTCGGAAGACGGGTTGTTGTCTGAGGCGCGTTATTTGGAAGCTTTTGTCAGCTACCGATCGCGTGCTGGTTATGGGCCGTTACGTATCCGTGAAGAGCTGACGCAGCGCGGTCTTGACCATGGTGATGTCGAACAAGCGCTGCGCGACAGCGCTATTGATTGGCGTGAGCGTCTACAAGAAACCTGGCAACGCAAGTTTGCTGGGGAGATGCCGAGTGATGCGCGTGAGCGTGCTCAGCAAGGACGGTTTCTCAGCTCTCGGGGCTATCCACCTGAATTAATTAGCAGGTTACTGCGTGGTGCACTGGACGATTAAACACGTTTGACTGGTTTTAAACCCACTCGTGGCCATGCTCTTTATTACGCTTCACTAGTCCAGAAGCCCTAATCCAGAGTGCAGTGGGGTCGTTTGCAGATGCCCTGTGGTCTCTGCAACAGCGAAGCTGATTTGACTCCCAACTAGCTTGATTCGCCTGCCCGTGACGTAAGCGTGGAGTTATTAGATCAAGCGCTTTTACCCCAGTTGTGCTTCTGATTGACCAAGTCCAGCAACTCGCGCAGGCGGCCATGGTTGCGCCCGTCAAAAGCAAAAGCCAAGCGCGTCATGTTGCAGAGTTCGGGTTCGTCTTGCTCGGACTCACAGTACGCTTGTTGTTGAAAATCTCCCTGCGTGCAAAGGTCGCGAAACTCATTGTTGAGCTGTTGCATGGCCTGTTCGTTCAGCGCGTAGTTGAGGCGAATAACGAATCGCTCATTCAGCCAGCGGCTTGAGTGGAAGTTGCTGTAGAACTCAGCTATTTCCTTAGCGGCCTCGTCGGGGCTGAGCACCAATCGCACCAGTCGCGTGTCACTGGGCAGGATGTAGCCATTATCTTGTAACTGGTCACGAATAAACGTCAGGGCACTGGTCCAGAATGTGCCGCCAGGTTGATCAAGCAAGATCACGGGTACCAATGGGCTTTTACCCGTTTGGATTAGCGTCAGTACCTCCAGTGCCTCGTCTAACGTACCGAAGCCTCCCGGACAGAGCACCAGGCCGTCTGCTTCCTTGACGAAGAACAGTTTGCGTAAAAAGAAGAAGTGAAACGACAGCAGGTTATTGCTGCCGCGCACGGTGTCATTGGCGCCTTGTTCGAAGGGCAGGGTGATATTGAACCCCAGGCTATTATCGAGGCCTGCACCTTCATGCGCTGCGGCCATGATGCCACCGCCAGCCCCGGTAATGACCATCAGGTTGTGCTTGGCTAAGGTCTTACCAAGGTCACGAGCGAGGTGGTAGATCGGATGGTCGACTGGGGTACGCGCCGAACCGAATACGGTAACTTTTCGCCGACGTTTGAACTGCTCCAGCGTACTGAAGGCATGCTCCAGTTCACGCAGTGTTTGCATCATGATCTTGGCATCCCAGCGATTGCGATCTGCCTGGGCCATACGAATAACGGTGTCAAGCATCTCGCGGTAAAGCTGGAGGTTCGGGCTACCGGGTGGCGTGGCTAAGGTGCTCAGCTCATCCACTTTGTTGTTCAGGTCTACGCCATTGATCTGAACGTGCCTGGACAGGTAGTCGTCCGGTTCATAGGGCATGCAACATCTCCTTCTAATTGCAGGCTACGCGGCGAGGCCACGCGCTAACCTTGTCCTAAGTATGGCTGGAGGCTGATGGTGTGTGTGCAACATACAGCTGTGGGTAATCAGCAACGCTTGCCGGGACTGCATCAGATGGCTATCTGCTCGCCCGGCTCCGGAATATTGGCGATCCAGTTCAGGCGTTCACGTAGCGCCAGTTGCAAGGATTGGATCTTCTCCAGCTCGCCATGCACCAGATACAGCTCCGGGTGGTGTTCAAAATGGCTGACCCAATCGATTAGCTGCGATTGACCGGCATGGGCGGAGAAGCCGCCGAGGGTATGCACTTTGGCTTTCACCACAATGCTCTGGTGGAAGATCTTTACGCTCTGCGCGCCGTCGACAATGTTTCGGCCCAAGGTGCCCTTAGCTTGGAAGCCTGGGAAAATAATGTGGCAGTTTTCACGCCACAAATTGTGCTTGAAGTGATGGGTAATTCGCCCGCCGGTGCACATGCCGCTGCCCGCAATGATGATTGCGCCGCTTTTAATCCGGTTGATCGTCATTGATTCCTCCGGGCTCGGCGTGCAGCGCAGAATAGGCAGCCAGTCTTCGATGCGTTTGCTGCCGTGGGCCTGAAACGCAGCACGATCTTCGGCGCTGAACTGATCCTGAAAGCGCGAGTAGATAGCATTGGCACGGATTGCCATGGGGCTATCGAGAAATACCACCTGCTGCGGTAGGCGCCCTTGCTGATAGAAGCGACCTAGGTAATAGATCAGATCTTGAGTGCGGCCGACGGAGAATGAAGGGATGAGCACGTTGCCACCGTCGCGATGGGCTTGCTGCAGAATATCCGCCAGCTCGTCTAGGGTGTCTTCGCTACTGCGGTGATCACGATCGCCGTAGGTAGATTCAAGCAACACCACATCTGCTTGCGACAGGGTGCTGGGGTCTTGCAACAAAGGTGAGCAGGTGTGACCCAAGTCGCCAGAGAAAACCAGGCGGCGGGTCAAGTGATGGTCTTGAATTTCAATTTCTACAATCGCCGAGCCGAGGATATGCCCAGCATTATGAAAGGTCACATGCACGCCCTTAGCCACTTCCCGACTTTCGCCATAGATCATGGGCATACGCTGGCTCAGTGCCTGCTCGGCGTCGGCGGTGGTGTACAGCGGCTTGACTGACGGCTTGCCTGCGCGGGCGCGCCATCTGTTTTCCCACTCGGCGTCTTTTTCCTGGATAAATGCCGAGTCAAGCAGCATCAGCTCCAGCAGTTCACAGGTCGCATCGGTGGCGAAGATTGGGCCGCGATAGCCAGCGGCGGCGAGTTTGGGCAATAGGCCGGTATGGTCAATGTGCGCATGGGACACCACAACGGCGTCTAAACTATGCGGATCAAATGGAAACGCTGAGCGGTTACCTTCGTTATCTTCGCGGCGGCCCTGACGCATACCGCATTCGAGTAAAACCTTTGCACCGTCACGACTTTCGATCAGGTAGCAGGAGCCGGTGACTTGTTGAATCGCGCCGAGGAAGTTGAGCAGGGCCATGTCTAATCCTTGAACGAGTTGAATAGGGTGAGCTTAAGGCTGTCCTATCAAGCAACCGAGGGTGTTGATGCAGATCAGCATCTACAAGCCTCTCGCGCTCTAGACTTTCTTAAACGAATGGAGCCGCATATGACTCAGCTATTCCCCAGTGCCTGTGAGTTGGACGAGCACGCACGTCTTGAACCGACTTTCGCTACTTGGCAGCAAGGCTATGGTCCTTTGCAGCATTGTCCGCAAACCTGCGCTGCCGTTTACCGCCTGGCTCATCAACTGGTGCAGTCAGGCGCGCAGGCTGACCTGGCCAGTGTCTATCGACACTTCCAGGCACTCGACCGACTGACAGCGGCAGGGCTGTGGCTTGTTGTGCATATGACGTATGCCCAGCGCGTAAGTCTAGACGGTGTGGCTTTGGCCGCAGACGATTTCAAGGTGACGCCTGAAGGGCATACAGGTGGCGCGCTGAATATGGTGCCGGCGTATGCCGGTTATCTGGCCCTGAATAACCTGACGGGAGAAACCCGTGGCTGGTTGATGGGGCAGGGCCATTGTGTGGCAGCCATCGAGGCGCTGAACCTACTGACGGCCAATCAACACCCGGAACAGGCTGAGCGTTACCCGTGTAACGAGGCGGGCATGAGTCGGCTGGTGGCGGACTTCTACAGTTATGAACAAAACGCTGCTGGTCAGGTGAGTGCGCCGCTGGGCAGTCACGTTAATCCACATACAGCTGGCGGCATTAGCGAAGGCGGTTACCTGGGGTTTGCCGAGTTGCAATATGCGCATCTGCCACTCCCCGGCGAAAAGCTGGTGGCGTTTTTGTCCGATGGTGCGGCCGAGGAGCAGCGTGGCAGTGACTGGATGCCGCGCTGGTGGCGCGCTGAAGATTGCGGTATGGCCTTGCCGCTGATGATTGCCAATGGCCGGCGAATTGAGCAGCGCACTGAGTTGGCAACTCCCGCTGGGCTGGATAACTTTCGTGAACACCTGCGTCATTGCGGTTTTGACCCCGTTAGCTTCGACGGTCGTGATCCCGCTGCTTTTGTCTGCGCTCTGTGGGAAATGGAGCAGCGCATGAGTCACCGCGTGCAAGAGTTGCATGCTGGCGTGCTGAAGTATCCGCTGCCGATTCCCTACGGCATTGCTGAAACGCTCAAGGGCTTTGGTTTCTATGGCGCGGGTAGCAATGCCGCACATAACCTGCCGCTGCCGGCTAACCCGCATACCGATGAGCCCGCTCGCGAGTTGTTCAATCAGCATGCCGCGCAACTCTGGGTCGCGCCGGATGAACTGCGCGAAGCCTGCGCAGCATTTATGGCCAGAGGTTCTCGTCCGCTTGAGCGGGATAATACTTTGGCGAAGTGCCAGCCAGCGTTGCCGCAACTGCCGGCTATGCATTACCAGAACCGTGCCTGCTCGCCGATGCTGGCGTTGGACCGCTTCTTTGTTGACCTGGTGCAGGGCAACCCCCACTTGCGGCCACGGGTGGGTAATCCAGATGAGCTGGCCAGTAATCGTTTGGGGGGTGTGCTCAAGGCGCTGAAGCACCGGGTGACTGCGCCGGAAAGTGATATGGAAGCGCTTGATGGCGCAATCATTACTGCGCTCAATGAAGAGGCGGTGGTATCAGCTTGTCTGGCTAATCAGGGTGGCTTGAACCTGGTGGCAAGCTATGAAGCATTCTGCGTGAAAATGCTCGGTGCAGTGCGCCAACGCATCATTTTTGCCCGCCAACAGAAAGAGGCTGGCCGGCCTGCAGGCTGGCTCGGCTGGCCGCTGGTCGCCACCTCGCATACCTGGGAAAATGGCAAGAATCAGCAGTCACACCAAGACACCACGTTTTCTGAAGCCTTGCTCGGTGAGATGAGCGATATGGTCAGGGTGGTATTTCCGGCTGACCATAATTCAGTGTTGGCGCTGCTGCCAGGTATCTATCAAACACGCGGTCAGCTGGCGTGCATGGTAATAGCCAAGCGCGAGCGTCCCAGTGTGTTCAACCCTGAGCAGGCCGAACTGCTGGCGCAAGATGGCGCCATCGTGCTGGCTGAACAACCCGGGGGGCAGCCATTGCTGTTGATTGCCACCGGCAGTTACCAATTGGCTGAAATGCAGCGTGCCGCCGCTCGGCTAAGTAACGCGGGATGTGCGTGGCGTTTGATCTACTTGCAAGAGCCTGGGCGGTTCCGTGAGCCCCGTGACCACTGGGAAGAGGCAGGGGTTGCCGACGTTGAGCAGATTGAGCGGATATTCCCCGCTGCGTATTCACGCCGGGTGCTGTTGACGCATATGCGCCCAGAGGTTGCGCGAGGTCATCTGTGGCCACTACTGGGTGACGCTGGGCGGACCCGCGTGCTTGGCTACCGTAATCGCGGCGGCACACTGGATGAGGCCGGAATGCTGTTTGCCAATCAGGCGAGTTGGGCGCATGTGCTGCAAGCATGCGCTGCGCTACTGGATAAACCGCTGGGCGAGTTGCTCAATGCAGATGAGCAAGCGGCAGTAGAAGGGCGTGGCGATCCGCGCTGTCTGCGTTAGCGGCTAACAGCGCCTGTGGTTGACGCTAGTGGCTTGCTTACAGGCCGCAATCGGCTTTGCTGAACCGCTCGGTGGTTACCGGGCGGTTACTCTGGTATTCGCTGAACTCATAGCGCAGTACCGCGCCGCGCACCAGTAGCTGGCGGTAGCCGCTATTGCGGCACACGCTGTTGGCCAGTTGCGCGCGCACTACATCCGGGTTGCCGCGCATGTTTGCCGCATGCTGGCTGCGCACGCTGAGGTGGTTGACCAGCTCGCTACCATCCACGGTATAGCCTTGATCAAGAATGTCTTCGTTGATCGCTCGCGGTGTGCCGATGCTGCTTTCGCGCGCCACTTTTTCCAGAGTTTTGCTCAGTTCAAAGTCTTTTAGCGTGGCGGCGTGGGCAACTAGGGGCAGGCTCAGGCTCAGGGCCAGGGTTAGGCTGGTGAAACGT
>JAGGNC010000028.1 GCA_017886405.1 Pseudomonas sp.
TAAACAGCACCTGGGTTGCCGCGCCCCGTCCGTATTGGTAGGCGTCCATAAAGTAGCGCTGCATCTGCAGCGCCTGGGATTCGCCGCGTGCCGACATACGCAGTTGTGCGGAGTCCTTCAACATGGCTGAGCTGGCCTGCTTGACCAGGCTGGCGTTGCGCGAGGCCTGGAGCATTGACGCTGTTACCAGCACAGCGACGATGGCCAATAGGCATAGACCTGCCAGTAAGGTGATTTTCAGTTGGATCGAGAGTCGGCCGAACAGCATTTTCAGGACCTTCTTTATGAGTGAGGCTTAGAGCGCTTATCGGCGCTAAGGCACTTTTCTTTAAACTTCAGATTGATTAAAACAGGCAAGTCACAGGCCAGCAGGACCTTAAAAATGGCAGGGTAATCGAAACTAGTTACGGGTTGTACACAATAATTTACAGATGGCTTTGCATGTCGGTCAGCTGTATGCAGGGTGCGCCACCTTCGCCGAGCTGGCGCAGCCGCCAGAGAAGGTCGAAATCATTGCGTATCTAGACAATTGAGAGGAGTAAATCGATGAAAGCAGTTGTTGCTGTAGCGCCTATTCGTCAGCTTTTGAATCGACCTTAGATTAACCTCAGGACTGAAAAAATTACGCTCCTCGTGCCTGGCCTCGGCTAAAAGCTGACTGAATCGCGGCTGTGAGAGATAAGGACAGGTCCTGAGCAAGTCTCTGGCCTGGCTTTTATGGCGGGAGTCCTGTGAAGCCCATCTAGGTTAATGGCTGACACAGCACACACTATGCCGCCTGTTTCAGCGATTGCTTAAGCGGCACCGCTAAGCTCTAGCGGTGCCTTGGGGGAGGGCTATTAGCTCTTGGTAATCAGATTACCAGCATGCAGGCCGCACTCTTTCTGTGTGGCTTCCTCCCACCACCAGCGACCTTCACGTTCGTGCTGATTTGGCAGCACCGGACGGGTACAGGGCTCGCAACCGATGCTGATAAAGCCGCGCTCATGCAGGCTGTTATAGGGCAGCTCGAGCATGCGGATATAACCCCAGACATCTTCACTGCTCATCTGCGCCAGCGGGTTGAATTTATACAGGCTGTTGTCCGCTGTGGAAAAGGCTCCGTCGAGTTCTACTACAGCAACCTGGCTGCGCGTGCCTGGGCTCTGATCACGACGCTGACCGGTGGCCCAAGCCTTTACCGTGCTCAATTTGCGGCGCAGGGGCTCTGTTTTACGGATGCCGCAGCACTCGCTATGGCCGTCCTTGTAGAAGCTGAACAGGCCTTTTTCCTTAACCATGGCTTGCAGGGCCGTGGCGTCGGGGGAGAGCACCTCGATGGCGATGCCGTAGTACTCGCGAACTTGATCGATAAAGCGGTAGGTCTCCGGGTGCAGACGGCCGGTGTCGAGGCTGAACACCTTGACGTTCTTGTTGAGCTTCCAGGCCATATCGACCAGCACCACATCTTCTGCGCCACTGAAGGAGATCCAAAGTTCATCGCCAAAATGCTCGAATGCCAGTTTGAGAATGTCCTGTGGCGACTTGTGGGCATAGCTCGCCGCCAGCTCGGCTGCATCGAAGGAGTGGTTCATCGGGCTGCATTCCTAGTTAGGGTGACGCCAGGCGTCTTGTGTGGCGATGGTAGCAAAAGCTGCTTATATGGCTAAATAACTAAGTACAGTAGTAAACCTTTTCTTTGGGTATAAAGCTCTGCGTTGCAGACCTATGGGGGAGTCGCTAAAGTGCCGCCTTCTCTACTGAATCCAAGTTAGGAGTGTCCTGTGGAAATCGCGTGTCTCGACCTGGAAGGTGTGTTGGTCCCGGAAATCTGGATCGCCTTCGCGGAAAAAACTGGCATCGAATCGCTTAAAGTGACCACTCGAGATATTCCGGACTATGACGTGCTGATGAAGCAACGTCTGCGCATTCTGGACGAGCACGGCTTGAAGCTGTCTGATATCCAGGAAGTGATTGCCACGCTCAAGCCCCTAGAGGGCGCGGTAGAGTTCGTCGACTGGCTGCGCGAGCGCTTTCAGGTGGTGATTCTGTCGGACACCTTCTACGAGTTCTCCCAGCCATTGATGCGTCAGCTGGGTTTTCCGACGTTGCTGTGTCACAAGTTGATCACTGATGAAACCGGTCGGGTGGTGGATTACCAACTGCGCCAGAAAGACCCCAAGCGTCAGTCAGTTCTCGCCTTCAAAAGCCTGTATTACCGGGTAATTGCCGCGGGTGACTCGTATAACGACACCACCATGCTCAGCGAAGCCCATGCCGGTATCTTGTTCCATGCGCCGGAGAACGTGATCCGTGAGTTCTCGCAGTTCCCAGCTGTTCACACCTTCGAAGAGCTCAAGCGCGAGTTTCTCAAGGCCTCCAACCGTGAGCTGAGCCTGTAATCGGTACGTAAAGAAAAAGCCCGCTTTTGCGGGCTTTTTTGTCAGTTGCAGAATTGCTCCAAGGTGTCGAGCAGCACTTTGACCTTGGTGATGGATTCCTGGTACTCGGCTTGGCCGGTGGAGTCCGCGACGATGCCGCCACCGCCCCAGCAGCTGATTTGTCCGTCCTTGGCCAATAGGCTGCGGATGGCGATTGAGCTGTCCATTTCGCCGCGAACATCTAGGTACAACATCGACCCGCAATACAGTGCTCGGCGAGTCGGCTCCAGCTCATCGATGATCTGCATAGCGCGAATCTTAGGTGCGCCGGTCACCGAGCCTCCGGGGAAGCTGCCGGCGATGAGGTCCAGTGCATCCTTGCCCGGAGCCAATTCACCGGTTACGGCACTGACCAAGTGGTGCACGTTGGGGTAACTTTCCAGCGCGAAGAGCTCCGGCACTCGTACCGAACCCACGGTGCAACTTCGCCCCAGATCATTGCGCAGCAGGTCGACAATCATCAGGTTTTCCGCGCGATCCTTGGGACTGTCGAGCAAGGCATCGGCCTGAGCCTGATCTTGCACCGGGTCGAGATGGCGCGGGCGGGTGCCCTTGATCGGTCGGGTTTCCACCTGGCCGTTACTGATGCGCAAGAACCGTTCAGGGGAGAGGCTGATTATTGCGCCACCTTCGGGTAACGACTGATAGCCCGCGAAAGGTGTCGGGCAGGCGGCGCGCAATGCCTGGTAGGCGGTCCATGGCGAGCCCTGGTAACGGGCGCGAAAGCGCTGGGCAAAATTCACCTGATAGCAGTCACCCGCCTGGATATAAGCCTGAATACGCACAAAGCATTGTTGGTACTCGGCTTCAGTAATGTCGGACTGAAAACCCGTCAGCAGCCAGAACGGTTGCGGGACAGGTGCATTCGTCGACATGAATAGAGCACTCAAACGTTGACGTTCGGCTGCGTCAAGGCGTGGGTGAAATACTAACTGGCTGCGTTGTTGCTGGTGATCGCTGATCAATGCCCAGGCATACAGGCCAAGGCGCGCGTCCGGCAGGTCGAGATCATCGACGGCCTGAGTCGGAAGTTGTTCCAGCCTGCGGCCGAAATCGTAGCTCAGGTAGCCAATCAATCCGCCGGTGAACGGTAGCGGATTATCCACCGGGGCTTGGCACTCACCCAGGTCGCTGAGGCTTTGGCGCAAGCGTTGCAAGAATGCGTTGGCCGTTTCGTCAGGCGTTGGTGCCAGCTCTGCCAATGGCCAGGCACTGATAAGGTCATAGCGGCCACGCTGCGCAGTTGGCCGCCCGGCATCGAGAAGGATGGCGCCGGGTGCATGCATGACGGTATTGAAGTAACGCGAAGGGTCTGCGTGGTAGGGCAGAGCCTGAACTAGACAAGTAGGCATATGACACTTTTGAGGTGCGCGGATGGCCATTGTAGAATGTCGCTAGCGTACATCCTAGAGCAAGCCTAGGGTGTCAGCCCAAGAGCCTGTCAATAAGTGGCTAGCAATATGCCGTTAAACGGCGTTTGTAGCCGCCGGCAGTAATAATTGGACATGCAAAGCCATGCTCAAGGGATCAAGGGATCAAGGGATCAAGGGACTTTTAGGTGGGCGGTTGTGCTCCAGCGGGTTATTTCTGCGGCCATAAAAAAACCCGGACAAGTCCGGGGTTTTTTTTACTCAAGCGCGCGCTCAGTTCGGCTTTGCTGAAACATGACCAAACAGCTGTTGTGAGAAGCGCATGCGCTCTTCGGCGGTTTCTACAATACCTTTCTTTTTCAGTTCAGCCAGGCGTGCTTCGACGGCATGGGCGCGGTGGGTGAGGCCGCAGTCGTTGGCGATCTGGATATTCAGGCCGGGGCGGGCGTTAAGTTCGAGAATCAGCGGGCCTTTGTCCTGGTCCAGCACCATGTCCACGCCGATATAACCCAGGCCGCAGAGTTCGTAACAACCGGCCGCCAATTTCATGAAGCCGTCCCAGTTCGGCAGTTGCACACCGTCCACCGCGTTGGTGGTATCTGGGTGCTTGCTGATTTTGTTGTTCAGCCAGGTGCCGCGCAAGGTCACGCCTGTAGCTAGGTCCACGCCTACGCCGATGGCGCCCTGATGCAGGTTGGCCTTGCCGCCGGATTGACGGGTTGGCAGGCGCAGCATGGCCATCACCGGGTAGCCCATCAGGACGATGATGCGGATATCCGGTACGCCTTCGTAACTGATGCTCTTGAAGATTTGGTCCGGACTGACACGGTATTCGATCAGCGCGCGGTCGCGGTGGCCACCCAGGGAATAGAGGCCGGTGAGGATGCTCGAGATCAGATGTTCGATCTCTTCATGGCTGATAATTTTGCCTGAGATAGTCCGGTACTTATCTTCGAAGCGATCAGCAATCACCAAGATGCCATCACCGCCAGCACCTTGCGCGGGTTTGACCACGAAATCCGGGCGGTCACCAATAATGTCGCGCAGCTTGTCGATGCCTTTTTCGGTCTCGATGATGCCGTACATCTCAGGCACATCAATACCCGCTTCGATGGCTCGCAGCTTGGTGATGATCTTGTCATCGACGATCGGATACAGATTCCGTTTGTTGTACTTCAGCACATAGTCAGCGTTGCGCCGGTTTATGCCCATGATGCCTTTGGCTTCAAGGGCTTTCCACGTCTTGATCAGACCGAACATGGCATTAGTCCTTGAGGAAGGCTTTAAAACGGAACAGTTCGGTCAGGCGGTAACCGCGGTAGCGACCCATCGCCAACATAAAGCCAACCATGATCATCAGCACTGCAGGGAAGGTGAAGATGAAGTAGTTCAATGCCTGCACGCTCATCAACAGATGC
>JAGGNC010000278.1 GCA_017886405.1 Pseudomonas sp.
GTGCTGGTGGGCACCTTAGCTGGGGTCTGGGTAACCCGTCCGGCCGGGCGAAAGGCCCGCCCGGCCGGACGGGTTACCCAGACCCCAGCTAAGGTGCCCACCAGCACGGCGGCCGCCCCCGACACGCCCACCAGCAGCACGTGCTGCCACAGTAATTGGGTGAAAGGCTCCTGGCGGTAAACCGGGCGTTCCAACTGCGGGAACAGACTGGCGAATAGTGGTTCGCTGTGGGGCAGGCCGACCACCAATGCCGCCAACAGCAAGACGGCCCAGAGCAGCTTGTCGCCAAACCAGGTGCAGCGCGGCTTAAGCATGCTGGCCCTGCCCATCGCTTACCTGCAGAGGGCCGGTGTGCCGGTGATTGAACAAGTCGGCCGCGTGCAGCACCCCCGCGTGAGCGCCCGTGTCGTCCAGCAGATTGAGGGTGGGGCAGCCATGCAGTGCCAGGGTCGAAACGGCCTCGCGCAGGGTGGCACTGGCGGGCAGGCTGGGCCCATTTTGTGGCGGCTCAAGTCGTGCCAGGCTGCCCGCGCGCTGCAGTGACAACAGCTTGATGCCGACGTCGCTGCGTCCAATAAAGTCGGCCACCTGCTCATTGGCGGGCTGGCTCAGGAGCGCCAGCGGTGAGCCCACTTGCACAATGCGACCCTGCTCCAGCAACACGATCTGGGTACCCAGGCGCAGTGCCTCGTCGATGTCATGCGTGACCATGACGATGGTCTTGCCCGAGGCTTGGTGAATCCGCTTGACCTCGTCCTGTAAGGCCGTGCGAATAAGCGGATCCAGCGCGCCGAAGGGCTCATCCATCAGTAGCACCTGCGGGTCGCCCGCCAACGCGCGGGCCACGCCCACACGCTGCTGCTGACCACCCGACAATTGGTGCGGGTAGCGCGGGCCGTAGGTGGCAGGGTCAAGGTCAAACAGGTTCAGCAGCTCGGTCACACGGGCGGCAATGCGCTCGGGCTTCCAGCCGAGCATGGTTGGCACCACGCCAATATTGCGCGCCACCGTCCAGTGCGGAAACAGCCCCACCGACTGAATCACATAGCCCATGCGCAGGCGCAGCTCACGCAGCGGCATACGCACCATGTCCTGGCCGTCCAGCGCTACAGTGCCGGTGTCGGGCTGCTCCATGCGATTGATCATTTTCAGCAAGGTGGATTTGCCCGAGCCGGAGGCGCCAATCAACACCACCAGCTCACCGCTGCCAATGCGCAGACTCACATCATCCAGGGCTTTAGGCGCATCAGCCGTATGGCCATAGCTTTTCGAAACGTTGTTAAATTCGATCAATGCGCCGCCTCCATGTTGGGGGTGGCCGGGCGGGCTCGGGCGATCAGCAGTTTGAACACGCCGTCCACCAGTACGCCCAGTGCGACGATGGGCACCACGCCGAGCAACACCAGATCCTGGGCGCTGCTGAACAAGCCTTCAAACATCAGGCTACCCAGGCCGCCCGCGCCAATCAGCGCCGTGACTGCGGCCAGGCCCACCGCCTGAATGCTGGCGATGCGCACGCCACTCAACACCACGGGCAGTGCCAGCGGCACGTGCGCCTGCCAAAACAATTGCGCCGGTGAAAAGCCCAGGCCTTGGGCGGCCTGTGTTACCGCAGACGGCACCTGCGCCAGCCCGGCCAACGTGCCTCGCACCACCGGCAACAAGCTGTACAGCGTCAGCGCCAACACCCCTGGCGCCAGGCCCACACCACTGATGCCGGCGCGGCCCAGCGCCGGCCAGTTTGCGGCCAACCAGGCCAACGGCGCCATCAGCAAGCCAAACAGCGCAATGGCGGGAATGGTTTGGATGATATTGAGCAACGGCAACATCGCCTGCCCGACTCGCCCATAGCGGTGGGTGGCCCAACCGAGCGGCAGGCCAATGGCCAGGGTGAAGAGCAGCGCCAGCGCGACGATCTGACAATGGCGGGCAATCACGCCCCAGTACTCATCACTGCGATTGGCGTATTCCTTCATGATCGATAATTCATCGGCCCCGCCGCTGACCAGCAAGAGTCCCAGCGGTAGCAAGGCCGCCGTGGCCACACCCAGGCGTGCCAGTGTGCCGGCTCGGAGCGCTTGCAGTGCGTCGGCCAACACCAAGCCCAACAGCAGCCAGACCAGCCACAGGCCACTGCCCAGCGCTGTGCGGGCAAACGGCGCGCTCGCCTGCACCACCTCAGTGGCGTGGTTGGCGGCCAGAATGCCGAGCCCCACCGCCAAGAAAGTTGCTGCCGCTACGGTCAGCCACAAACAGATGCGCCTTGGCGGTGCTAGCGAGACTAGAAGCAGCCCGACCAGCAAAACGGCCAAACCCCATACCGGCCCTTGCAGCAAGGCGAAGAATGAGACCGCCTCACCTGACACCAGACGATTGGGTGCCACCCGCACCAGCGGCAGAGCCCATAAAGCAACCCCTGCCAACACCGTGAGGGCGGCTTGTGCCGTTCGCCAGCGGGGTTGGGCCGCTGAGTTCGAGACGCTAACCACCGTGATTGCCGCGCCAGTGCGGTGCCATCTGCGGGCTTATTGCAGCAGCCCTTTGGACTTGAGGAAGTCCGCTGCCACTTTCTTCGCGTCCTGGCCTTCGAGCTGAATCTTAGCGTTCAGGCTCTGCAGCGTGGGGCCGTCCAGCAGTTCAAATACGGGCCTCAGCGCGTCGGCGATCTGAGGGTGTTGCTTGAGGGCCTCTTCGCGAACAATCGGCGCTGGCGCGTAAATAGGTTGCACGCCTTTGGGGTCGTCGAGAATCACCAGCCCCAAGGCGGTCACGGCGCCGTCTGTGCCATAGGCCATGGCCGCGTTGACACCGGAGGTTTGTTCACCGGCCGCACGAATCGTCACCGCCGTGTCGCCACCGGCCAAGGTCAGCAGTTGCTCGGGTTTGAGCGTGAAGTTGTAGGCCGTTTGGAAGGCCGGTAGCGCGTCTGAGCGCTCGACAAACTCAGCCGAGGCGGCCAGCTTGAACTGCCCACCCTTGCCCAGCCACTGGCCGAGGTCGTCCAGGGTTTTCAGCTTGTTGGGTGTGGCCACGTCTTGGCGGATGGCAATCGCCCAGGTGTTGTTGGCCGGCGCAGGCGTCAGCCAGACAATGTTGTTCTGCTCGTAGTCCAGCACTTTCACGCGCTCGTAGCCCGCCTTAGCATCTTTCCAAACCGGGTTGGACTCTTCGGCAAAAATGAAGGCGCCGTTGCCGGTGTACTCAGGGTAAAGGTCAATTTCACCGGCGGTTAAAGCGCCACGCATCACCTTGGTGTTGCCCAGGCCAGACCTGTTCTCGGTTTTGATGCCCTTGGCCTCAAGCGCCAGGACAATCATGTTGCCCAGCAACTTGCCCTCGGTGTCGATCTTGGAACCCACCCGCACGGGGGAGGCTGATTGAGCGAAGGCGCTGCCCACGGTCAGTAAGCCAGCCAAGAGGAGTGCCGTTCTACGCTGCATAGGTGTCATGGTGAGGTTCCTGTAAACAAATCAACTATGAAAATAGCGGTCTTTCAAGCGAAAACCCACTGGCCACAATCGGGCATCCAATCGGTTCGTAGTCACAGCTCAGATGCTGCGCAGATCGGAACAGTGTGAATAGGCCACAATTTGAGTGCCGCTGAAATGTCAGCACTGGGTCGACTGCCGCCAGTTGTGACAGGCCGGCGAAGGCAGGCAAGAGCGGCTACTCGGACGTGTCTACGATATTACGGCTATTCTGGCGATATTGTCGGCCAATGGTGCCGAAGCAGCCCGCCAGCTAGAGGGGTCGGAGTGAGTTATTTTTATTCACTCCGACCCCTTTTGTTCCTTTTGTTCACCTGAACGGCCTTTGCTTTAGGTGGGTTTGGGGTTGTGCCAACCCCCATCGCCGGCGATGAATTGCTCGGCGGCGAGTGGGCCCCATGAACCGACGGCATAGACCTGCACTGGCGGTGGCTCGACTAACACCGGTTCGACCACGGCCCACGCGGCCTCGATGGCGTCTTCACGCGCAAACAGCGCGCCGTCACCGTTCATGGCGTCGGTCAGTAGGCGTTCGTAGGGCGACTGCTTGCCGGGCGCTTCCTCAAGCAGCGCAAATTCGCGCGGGTCGCCGACGAATTCCTTACCGGCGCGTTTGACGCGAGCAGTTAGCGCAATCGTCGAGCTGGGCGACAGGTAAAAGCGCAGGGTGTTGGCTTCGCTGGGCATTGCCGCGTCGACGAAGAGGTTTTGTGGCGGCGGCTTCAGGCGCACCAGCACCTCGCAGGCGGTCAGTGGCAGGCACTTGCCCGAGCGCAGGTACCAAGGCACGCCACCCCAGCGCCAGGAATCGATATGCACCCGCAGGGCGCAGAAGGTCTCGACATCGGAGTCATGCGCGACCTGCGGCTCATCGCGATAGCCTTGGTACTGCCCGCGCAGGATGTCGTCGGCGCCGAGCGGCCGCATGGAGGTGAACACATCGGCTTTATGCCGGTGCACAGCCTCGTAGTTGCGGCTCGCGGGTGGTTCCATCGCCAGCAGCGCGACGATCTGGAACAAATGGTTCTGCATCACATCGCGCAGGCAGCCCGCGCTCTCGTAGAACGCCCCGCGACCCTCAATGCCGAACCGCTCGGCCAGGGTTATCTGCACACTGGCGATGTGGTTGCGATTCCAGATCGGTTCGAGAAAGGAATTGGCGAAACGGAAGTACAAGATATTCATGATCGCTTCCTTGCCGAGGAAGTGATCGATGCGGAAGATCGCGTCCTCACAAAAGGCCTCCAGCGCGACCCGGTTGAGTTCGCGCGCCGAAGCCAGATCACGGCCGAATGGCTTTTCGACGATCAGTCGACCACCTGCGGCGAGGCCAGCGGCCTTGATGCCTCTGATAACCATGGGGAACAGGGCCGGTGGAATGGCGAGGTAGAACGCCGGGCGCTGAACACCGCGCAGTTCAAGTCGTAACCCAGCGAAGGTGGCCGCGTCCGCGTAGTCGCCGCTGACGTATTGCAGCGCCGACAAGAGTTGCTCCTGGGCAGGTAAGTCGACCTCGCCGCTAATCTGCTTGATGCTCTCACGGGCACGCTCGCGTAGCTGCCCGAGACTCCAGGTTGACGCGGCCACGCCGATCACCGGCACCGTTAGCGCGCCGCGCTGGCACATTGCATAGAGCGCCGGAAAGATCTTCTTGTAGGCCAGGTCGCCGGTGGCGCCGAAAACCACCAAGGCGTCGGCGGGTTGCGCGTGCG
>JAGGNC010000319.1 GCA_017886405.1 Pseudomonas sp.
AGGCATCTTCGTTAGACGCCAAGTTCGGCGCAAAGCCGCCCTCGTCACCGACCGAAGTACTCAAGCCACGGGCTTTGAGCACGGCTTTAAGGTGGTGGAAAATCTCAGTACCCATGCGCAATGCTTCGGAGAAGGTCTTGGCGCCGACCGGCTGCACCATGAACTCCTGGATGTCGACGTTGTTATCGGCATGCTCGCCGCCGTTGATGATGTTCATCATCGGTACGGGCATCGAGTAAACACCCGGCGTGCCATTCAGATCGGCAATATGCGCGTACAAAGGCACGCCCTTGGCGTGTGCAGCAGCCTTGGCTGCGGCCAGGGACACGGCCAGGATGGCGTTGGCACCCAGGGTGGCTTTATTTTCAGTGCCGTCGAGGGCAATCATCGCCCGGTCGAGGGCTTTCTGGTCAGTGGCGTCTTTGCCCAGCAGCAAGTCACGGATCGGGCCATTGATGTTGGCCACGGCCTTCAGTACGCCTTTGCCCAGATAACGGCTCTTGTCGCCATCACGCAACTCCAGCGCTTCACGCGAACCGGTGGAGGCACCGGACGGCGCACAAGCGCTGCCCATGATGCCGCCGTCGAGAATTACATCGGCTTCCACAGTCGGATTACCACGGGAATCGAGAACCTCACGGCCTTTGATGTCGACGATCTTTGCCATTGCGTGTAGCACTCCAAAAAATTGACGAAAAGGGTCGTACCGAGCTGCACACTCATTGCGCGCTGGAGGTTGGTCTAGCGCAAAACGTGTACTAATTTTTAATCAGATTGTATACAAGCCGCACATTGCCCGAGTCATGCCGTTTTAAGCAGTCTCAATCGGCGTAAAGCTTTTGATCAAATCATCCAGCTGCTTGAGCTGAGTGAGGAATGGCTCCAACTTGTCCAAGCGCAGGGCGCAAGGGCCATCACACTTGGCATTATCCGGGTCCGGATGCGCTTCTAGGAACAGACCGGCCAAGCCTTGACTGATGCCGGCCTTAGCCAGGTCGGTAACCTGGGCACGGCGGCCACCCGCAGAGTCAGCGCGACCACCCGGCGTCTGCAGCGCATGGGTTACATCGAAAAACACCGGATAGTTCATCTGCTTCATGATGCCGAAGCCGAGCATGTCCACCACCAGGTTGTTGTAACCGAACGAGGAACCACGCTCACAGAGGATCAGCTGATCGTTACCCGCTTCAATGCACTTGGCCAGGATGTGTTGCATCTCATGGGGGGCGAGAAACTGGGCTTTCTTGATATTGATGACCGCGCCAGTCTTGGCCATGGCCACCACCAGATCGGTTTGCCGCGACAAAAACGCCGGCAACTGGATGATGTCACAGACATCGGCGACAGCCTGCGCTTGATCTGGCTCGTGGACATCGGTGATCACCGGCACGCCAAAAGTCTTCTTCACTTCCTCGAAGACCTTCATGCCCTCTTCCAGGCCTGGGCCACGGAACGACGTTACGGACGAGCGGTTGGCCTTATCGAAGCTGGCCTTGAACACATAGGGAATGCCGAGTTTCTCGGTGACCCGCACAAACTCTTCACAGGCGCGCATGGCCAGATCGCGGGATTCAATCACATTGATCCCGCCGAACAGCACGAACGGCTTGTCGTTGGCAATTTCAATGCTGCCAACCTTGATGATTTTCTGCGTCATATGCCTATGCCTTCTTGGTTTTCTGCGTCAGTGCTGCTGCAACGAAGCCACTGAACAACGGATGACCGTCGCGCGGAGTCGAGGTGAACTCCGGGTGGAACTGGCACGCGACAAACCACGGATGATCCGGTGCTTCGATCACTTCAACCAGCGCGCCATCGCCAGAACGACCGGTAACCTTAAGACCGGCTTCAATCAGCTGCGGCAACAAGTTGTTATTCACCTCATAGCGATGACGATGACGCTCGACTATCACGTCCTTGTCATAGCACTGGTGCACGTTCGATCCGCTGAGCAACTGGCAGTCCTGAGCGCCCAGGCGCATGGTGCCGCCGAGGTCGGAAGCGTTGGTGCGCTGCTCGGTCACGCCGGTCGCATCCTGCCACTCAGTGATCAAACCGACCACTGGGTGCTGGCTCGCAGTATCGAACTCGGTGGAGTTAGCATCACTCCAACCCAGCACATTACGGGCGAATTCAATGACCGCAACCTGCATACCGAGACAGATACCCAGATAAGGGATTTTATGCTCACGGGCGAACTGCACGGTTTTGATCTTACCTTCCACACCGCGCAGGCCGAAGCCGCCTGGGACCAGAATGGCATCGACGCCTTCGAGCAGCGCCGTGCCGTTGTTCTCAATATCTTCTGAGTCGATATAGCGCAGGTTGACCTTGGTGCGATTCTGGATACCCGCATGGCTCATCGCTTCGATCAGCGACTTATAGGCATCCAGCAGTTCCATGTACTTGCCGACCATGGCGATGGTGACTTCGTGCTCCGGGTTGAGCTTGGCATCCACTACCCGCTCCCACTCGGACAGGTCGGCACCATTGCACTCCAAACCGAAGCGCTCGACGACAAAATCATCCAGGCCTTGGGCATGCAGCACGCCGGGAATCTTGTAAATGGTGTCGACGTCTTCCAAAGAAATCACCGCACGCTCTTCGACGTTGGTGAACAGCGCGATCTTGCGCCGCGAGGAGATATCAATCGGGTGGTCGGAACGGCAGATCAGCACATCCGGCTGCAGGCCGATGGAGCGAAGTTCTTTCACCGAGTGCTGAGTCGGCTTGGTCTTGGTTTCGCCGGCAGTGGCAATGTAAGGCACCAGGGTCAGGTGGATCAGCATGGCGCGTTTGGCACCGACTTCAACACGCAGCTGGCGAATAGCCTCGAGGAACGGCTGCGACTCGATGTCGCCCACCGTGCCGCCGATTTCGACCATGGCCACCTCAGCATCGCCAGCACCCTTGATGATGCGGCGCTTGATCTCGTCGGTGATGTGCGGAATAACCTGAATGGTCGCGCCCAGGTAATCACCACGGCGCTCGCGGCGCAGCACGTCTTCGTAGACGCGACCGGTGGTGAAGTTGTTGCTCTTGGTCATGGTGGTGCGGATAAACCGCTCATAGTGGCCCAGATCAAGGTCGGTCTCAGCGCCGTCGTGGGTGACGAACACCTCACCGTGCTGGAACGGGCTCATGGTGCCCGGATCGACGTTGATATAAGGGTCCAGCTTGAGCATCGTGACCTTCAGGCCCCGCGCCTCCAAGATAGCCGCCAATGAAGCCGAGGCGATGCCTTTCCCCAATGAAGAAACAACACCACCCGTGACGAATATGTAGCGCGTCATAAAAACCCTAGAAGTCTGCGTTAAGCGGTCAGAGCCGCCGGGGAAAGCGAAGGAATACCGAAGCGACTAATGTGCAATACACCGCAATTAGCTGGCCGTGCCGATTCCCAAGGGGGTCGACAAAAGCTCTATTAAGAAGGGAGCGTAGTCTACCGGAAAGGCCTTATCAGCTCAAACCTTGATCATTCGTCGGCGACTGCCACTGCAATTGCCAACTGCCGTCGGCTGGACCCTGCAAACCAGCCAGGTTGGCGATCGCCACAACCTGGTTATCCCGGCGCAGCAACGGCAGGCGATCACGAACAAAAACCGGCACGCGCAATTCATTGAATAATCGCTTTAAATCGCGATGCCCGCGCCCCGGCAAGAGCATTTTCTCACCGGCGCGACGATACCCCAACTGCCAATTGCCCGCCGGCAACATGCCATTAATTTGCACACTGCCATTAGTGGGCAATGTCACGCGCTGGTTACCTTGAACCAAGGTGCTGGGCAGCACCGGCGTACACAACCAATCCCCCGCCAACCACCATAGGCATTCATCACTACGGCGCAACTCCCCAGCCGCCAGCCGCCAGACTGGCGCGCCATCTCCTGCTGCATCCCGGAGCGCCTGCCAACCCGCCCAGTGCTCGCTATCAGGCATAGCCGTCATCGGGCGCAACCAATAACGCAGGGCATTGCGTTGGCGCGGCTCACTCAGGGCGCGCAGTGCAGCAAGCGCCAGACTTGGCAGCGCCAACCAAGCAAACTGGCCCGATACTTTTGCGGCAGCCACATCCTGCTGCGCCAACTCGTCGAGCAACTGCCCAGCCTCACTCAGGTGCGTTGCACTGCGTGACATGCTGGTCAGCGCCTGGGGCCAACGATTGAGCAATACCGGCAGTACCTGACGACGTAAGTAATTTCGCGAGAACCTTTCATCAGCATTTGACGGATCTTCGACCCAGTGCAATTTCTGCTCACGGGCATACGCCAACAGCTCAGCCCGCGAACAGTTGAGGAGCGGTCGAACCAGCTGCCCCGCCCCCAACCCTCGACTCGCCGGCATGGCCGACAAACCCTGCACCCCAGCGCCGCGCAGCAGGCGAAACAGCAAGGTTTCGGCTTGATCATCGCGGTGCTGCGCACTCAACAGAAGCTCACCATCACCAAGACGCGCAGCAAAGGCTGCATAGCGGGCATCGCGCGCAGCCTGCTCAAGGCTGGCGCCCGGCGCCACCTGCACATGCTCAACCTGCAAGGGCACAGATAAGGCCGCACACAACTCACGGCAATGTGCAGGCCAGGCATCGGCGGCAGCCTGGAGGCCGTGATGAATATGGATGGCAGAAAGTGGCGGCAATGCCTCGCGTTGCGCAAGACTGGCCAGCAGGTGCAGCAGCACCGTGGAATCCAGCCCGCCGGACAAAGCGATATGCCAAGCCGGCGCGGCGCGCCAGGGAGCCAGAGAGTCCAGCAGCCTGGCGCTCAAAGTCATTTAGGCGATGCCGTAGCTCATCAGACGCTCATAGCGCCGCTTCAACAGTGCGTCGGTATCAAAGGCCTTGAGCATATCCAACTGAGCCCGCAATGCCTGACGCACCGATTCGGCGGCAGCGGCCGGGTTGCTGTGCGCGCCACCCAGCGGCTCGCCGATCACCTGATCAACAATGCCCAAGCCTTTCAGACGCTCAGCAGTGATGCCCATGGCCTCGGCGGCATCCGGGGCCTTTTCTGCGGTTTTCCACAGAATCGAGGCGCAGCCTTCCGGCGAGATCACCGCATAGGTTGAGTACTGCAGCATGTTCAGCTGATCACACACACCAATCGCCAGCGCACCACCGGAGCCCCCTTCACCGATTACGGTGGCGATGATCGGCGTTTTAAGCCGCGCCATAACGCGCAGGTTCCAAGCGATGGCTTCGCTCTGGTTACGCTCTTCGGCGTCGATACCTGGGTAGGCGCCCGGCGTGTCGATAAAGGTCAGGATTGGCATCTTGAAACGCTCTGCCATCTCCATCAGGCGGCACGCCTTGCGGTAGCCCTCGGGGCGCGGCATGCCGAAGTTACGACGTACTTTTTCGCGGATTTCGCGACCCTTCTGGTGACCGATGACCATCACCGGCTCACCGTCAAGACGCGCCACGCCACCCACCAGCGCTGGATCGTCGGAGAAGTGACGGTCGCCATGCAGCTCATCAAATTCACTAAAGATGTGTCGCACATAGTCCAGGGTGTAAGGGCGGCGAGGATGGCGCGCCAACTGGGCGATCTGCCAGCTGCTCAAGCTACCGAAAACGCTCTCAGTCAGAGCACTGCTTTTGTCCTGCAGGCGGGCGATTTCATCGCTGATATTCAACGAGTTGTCGTTACCGACCAGGCGAAGCTCTTCGATCTTGGCTTGCAGGTCGGCGATCGGCTGTTCGAAATCGAGAAAATTCGGGTTCATAGTCATCCGTCTTGCGTCGACGGCCAAGTGGCCGGGAGCTGTATCCGTTATTGCGCCCTACCTTATAGCAGCAGACGCATTCAGGTCGACACCCGGTTCTGCAGAAAAACCTTCAATACAGAACGAGTGGGAATCACGACCGACCAGCGAGACCGTTGCCTCGCCAATCAGCGGTAGTGCAAAAAGACGTTGTCGCGGCCGAACTGGTCACGCAATGCCTGAATCAGACTGTCGGCCGGATCAATACGCCAGTCTTCGCCGAACTGTAACTGCGCCTTGGCATCACTGCCGCTGTAGTCGACAGTAATCGGGCAGGCGCCACGATGACGGCCACAGAGATCAGCCAGCCAACGCAGGCGATCACCCTGCAGGGCGCTGCTGGCAACCTTCAGGCGCAAGCTATCGGCCAGTCCGGTGCGCGCTTCTTCCAAGCTCATGACGCGTTTGGCGCGCAGACGCAGGCCGCCGGAGAAGTCATCGTTGCTGACCTCGCCCTCGACCACCACCAGGGCATCGGTCTGCAGCAGGGCTTGCGCGCTGTTGAAGGCCTCGGCAAACAAAGAGGCTTCGATGCGTCCAGAGCGGTCATCGAGGGTGATAAAGCCCATCTTGTCGCCCTTCTTGTTCTTCATTACCCGCAGGTTGACCACCAAGCCGGCAATCGTCTGATCACCGCGCGCGGCTTTCAGGTCGACGATGCGCTGGCGGGCAAAACGCCGTACTTCGCCTTCATATTCATCAATCGGGTGGCCCGTCAGGTACAACCCTAGGGTGTCTTTCTCACCCTTGAGCCGCTCTTTAAGTGTCAGCTCACGGGCACGCAGATGATTGCGGTAAACATCCTGCGCGGTATCGGCAAACACCCCACCAAACAGGTCCAGATGACCGCTGTCGTGGCTGCGAGCACTTTGTTCGGCGGCCTGCACGGCCTCCTCCATCGCTGCCAGCAGCACGGCGCGATTACGGTCGATGTTGGCTTTATAGGCCTTCAGCTCTTCATGGAAGTAAGGGCCGAGACGGTCCAGCGCGCCACTGCGGATCAGCGCCTCCAACGTGCGCTTGTTGATCCGTTTGAGGTCAGCGCGCGAGCAGAAGTCGTACAGATCCTTGAACGGGCCAGCGTGGCGCGCCTCGACGATCGCTTGCACCGGCCCCTCGCCGACCCCTTTGATCGCACCCAGGCCGTAAATAATCCAGCCGTCATTGTTAACCGTGAACTTGAACTCAGAGATATTCACATCCGGCGCATCGAGGCGCAGCTTCATGCTGCGGCACTCCTCGATCAGGGTCACGACCTTGTCGGTGTTGTGCATATCCGCCGACAACACCGCCGCCATAAAGGCCGCCGAGTGGTGCGCTTTGAGCCAGGCCGTCTGGTACGAAAGCAAGCCGTAGGCGGCCGAGTGCGACTTGTTAAAGCCGTAGCCGGCAAATTTTTCCACTAGGTCGAAGATATTGCCCGAGAGATTCGCATCGATGCCGTTGTTCGTGCAGCCCTCGATAAAGCCGCCACGCTGCTTTGCCATCTCCTCGGGCTTTTTCTTACCCATGGCGCGGCGCAACATGTCCGCACCACCCAAGGTGTAGCCGGCCATCACCTGGGCGATCTGCATCACCTGTTCCTGATACAGGATGATGCCGTAAGTCGGCTTCAGCACTGGCACCAGGCCCGCGTACTGATAGTCCTGGTGCGGGTAGGAAATCGCCTCGCGACCGTGTTTACGGTTGATAAAGTCATCGACCATACCCGACTGCAATGGCCCCGGACGGAACAGCGCCACCAAAGCGATCATGTCCTCCAGGCAGTCTGGCTTGAGCTTTTTGATCAGCTCCTTCATACCCCGTGATTCAAGCTGGAACACTGCGGTGGTCTCGGCCCGCTGCAGCATCTGGAAGGTCGGCTTGTCATCCAACGGGATAAAGTTGATGTTCAGGTCCGGCAAGCCCTGCTTGGCCTGCTCGCGATTGATGGTTTCCAGCGCCCACTTGATGATCGTCAGGGTGCGCAGGCCGAGGAAGTCGAACTTCACCAGGCCGGCCGATTCCACATCATCCTTGTCGAACTGAGTGACCAGGCCGCCGCCCTCGTCATCGCACGCAATCGGTGAAAAATCCGTCAGCTTGGTCGGCGCGATGACCACGCCGCCCGCGTGCTTGCCGGTACCGCGGCAAATGCCTTCGAGCTTGAGCGACATGTCCCAAATTTCCCGGGCGTCTTCGTCAACCTTGAGGAAGTCGCGCAGCGGCTCTTCCATCTCAAAGGCTTTTTCCAGGGTGATGCCGACTTCGAAGGGAATCATCTTCGACAGACGGTCAGCCAAGCCGTAGGACTTGCCTTGGGCCCGTGCCACGTCGCGCACCACCGCCTTGGCCGCCATGGTGCCGAAGGTGATGATCTGGCTGACCGCGTTGCGGCCGTACTTCTCGGCTACGTAGTCGA
The DNA here is from genome assembly GCA_017886405.1 of Pseudomonas sp. Lineage (GTDB taxonomy): Bacteria > Pseudomonadota > Gammaproteobacteria > Pseudomonadales > Pseudomonadaceae > Aquipseudomonas. The sequence goes on from JAGGNC010000319.1 coordinate 8,165, forward strand.
TGACTCGGTCGCGGCCATCCATGCAGAAGTCGACGTCGAAGTCGGGCATGGAGACCCGTTCCGGGTTGAGGAAGCGTTCGAACAACAGGTCATAGGCCAGCGGATCGAGGTCGGTGATCTTTTGCACGTAGGCCACCAAGGAGCCGGCACCTGACCCGCGGCCTGGGCCAACCGGTACGCCGTTGTTCTTCGCCCATTTGATAAAGTCCATAACGATCAGGAAGTAACCGGGGAAGCCCATCTGAATGATGATATCCAGCTCGAAATTCAACCGATCAATGTAGGTCTGACGTTTCTCTTCATAGTTCGGCGTGGTGGCTTTCGGCCAGAGCACTGCAAGGCGCTCTTCCAGGCCTTCAAAAGAGACCTTACGGAAGTACTCATCCATGGTCAGGCCGGCCGGCACGGGAAAGTCCGGCAGGAAGTATTTACCGAGCTGCACCTCGATATTGCAGCGCTTGGCGATCTCGATGGTGTTTTCCAGCGCCTCCGGCAGGTCACTGAACAACTCAGCCATTTCCTCCGGCGTCTTCAGGTACTGCTGATCAGAATAGGTTCGAAGACGCCGTGGGTCATCCAAGCTGCGACCCTCGCCGATGCACACGCGGGTTTCGTGGGCGGCGAAGTCGTCTTCTTTGATAAAGCGCACATCATTCGTCGCCACCAGTGGCGCGCCGACTTTATCGGCTAAGACAACGGCGGCATGCAGATGCTCTTCATCATTAACCCGGTTGGTGCGTTGCACTTCCAAGTAGAAACGCTCGGGGAAAACCGTCATCCACTCGCGCAGTAAGGCTTCTGCAACAGCAGGTTCACCATTGAGTAAGGCATGACCGACCTCGCCTTCCTTGGCACCAGACAAAGCGATCAGGCCTTCGGCAGCGTGCTTGACCCAATCACGCTGAATGATCACCAAGTCATTACTCTGCCCATCGCTCCAACCGCGCGAGACCAGCTCAGTGAGGTTGCGATAACCCTTGGCATTCATTACCAGTAGGGTTAGGCGGCTCAGCGGGCCATCTTCGTCAGCGCTGGCCAGCCAGATATCAGCGCCACAAATCGGTTTGATACCGCCACCCATGGCCGCCTTATAGAACTTCACCAACGAGCACATATTGCTCATGTCAGTAACCGCTACTGCCGGCATTCCAGCTGCCGCCACCGACTTGATCAATGGTTTGACCCGCACCAGCCCATCGACCAGGGAAAACTCGGTGTGCAAACGCAGGTGAACAAACGAAGCGGTCATGGCAGTCCTATACAAAACACAAAAACGACAAGGCAGCGATTGTACAACCGCAATAGCGTGCGACAAGCGCTAGCGGGCAAAGGATAAACACGCAATTTTGCGAGCGCTGTGTCTCAGTCGTCCAATAACGCACGAACCGGCGCGAAGCTGCGCCGGTGAATCGGGGTAGGCCCGAGGCGTCGCAGCGCTGCCAGATGTACCGGCGTGGGATAGCCCTTGTGTGCGGCAATGCCATAGCCGGGGTACTGCGCATCAAGCAGCTGCATCTCACGATCACGGCTTACCTTGGCCAGGATAGATGCTGCGGCGATAGCGGGCACCTGACTATCGCCCTTGACCACCGCAGCACTGGGCACGTGCAGTGTTGGGCAGCGATTGCCATCGATCAACGCCAACTTAGGTGTGATGCTCAAGCCCTCGACCGCACGCTGCATGGCCAACATGGTGGCCTGCAGAATATTCAATTGATCAATCTCTTCCACCTCGGCGCGGGCGATGCACCAGGCCAGGGCTTTCTCGCGAATCTCGTCGAAGAGTTGCTCGCGCCGCGCTTCGCTAAGTTTTTTCGAATCGTTCAGGCCAAGAATGGGGCGTGCCGGATCAAGAATCACCGCCGCCGTTACCACTGCGCCGCAGAGCGGGCCACGGCCCACTTCATCGACCCCGGCGACCAGTTCCTGCACCAGGGTGAAATCCAGCCCAAGCTGCATTAGTTACGCCCAACCAGTTTCAGCACGGCTTGAGCCGCCTGCACTGAAGCGTCACGACGCAATGCCCGGTGAATCACATCAAAGCCTTCGGTCTGCACCTCGCCACCATCGAGCAGCGGTGCCAGCAACTGCGCCAGTGCTTCGGCCGTGGCCGCGTCCTGAATCATTTCCGGCACCAGCAAGCGCTCGGCCAGCAGATTGGGCAAGGCGATATAGTCGCTGGTGACTAGGCGTTTGAGAATCCGGTAGGTCATGGGCGCGACCTTGTAGGCCACCACCATCGGTCGCTTGTACAGCAGCGCTTCAAGGGTCGCAGTGCCCGAGGCAATCAACACCGCATCACAAGCAGCCAGCGCCTCATGGGAGCGGCCATTGAGCAACGTCAGCGGTAAATCTCGGCCCACCAGCATCTGCTCAAGTTGCGCGCGCCGCTCGGGACTGGCGCAGGGCAGAACAAAGCGAATACCGGGACGCAGGGTGCGTAAACGCACCGCCGCATCGAGAAACAGACTGCCCAGGCGCGCTACCTCGCCACCTCGACTGCCCGGCAGCAAGGCCACCACGGCGCTGTCCTGAGGCAGGTCGAGCGCCTCTCGGGCACTGGCACGGTCGGCCATTACCGGAATCGTATCGGCCAGAGGGTGGCCAACAAAGCGCACCGGTACCTGGTGGGCATCATAGAACTGCGCCTCGAACGGAAACAGGGTCAGCATCAGGTCGCAGGCTTCACGGATCTTCAGCACGCGCTTTTGCCGCCACGCCCAGACGGAAGGACTAACGTAATGCACGGTCTTAATTGCAGCCTGACGCAACTTGAGCTCAAGGGTCAGATTGAAATCCGGCGCATCAATACCAATAAATACATCCGGCTTTTCGGCTATCAGCGTTTGAATCAAACGTTTGCGCCGTGCCAGCAGCTCAGGCAGTCGACCCAGCACCTCGACCAAGCCCATTACCGACAGACGCTCCATCGGAAAATAGGAATTCAATCCTTGGGCCTGCATTAGCGGGCCACCGATACCGATAAATTCGATCTGTGGGTGTTGGGCTTTAAGGGCCTGCATCAGACCCGCACCAAGAATATCGCCAGACGCCTCGCCGGCGACCAACGCGACACGCATTAGGTCAGTCATAAATTAACGGGTGATGCCGCGGCTGGAAGCCTGGATAGAATCACGAAAGATCGCAACTTCAGGAAACTCTGCAGAGGACTCGGCCAATTCAGCCAGCGCCTGCTCAACCGTCAGGCCATGGCGGTAAACGATCTTGTAGGCACGGCGCAGCGCCGCAATAGCATCGCTACTGAAACCACGGCGGCGCAGGCCTTCGAAGTTCATGCTGCGTGCTTGAGCCGGATTACCGGAAACTGTCACATAAGCTGGCACATCTTTACCAATTGCCGTGCCCATAGCAGCAAAGCTGTGCGCACCGATATGACAGAACTGATGCACCAAGGTGTACCCGGACAGAATGGCCCAGTCGCCGATATGCACATGACCCGCCAACGCGGTGTTGTTGACCAGAATGCAATGGTTGCCGATCACGCTGTCATGACCGATGTGGGCGTAGGCCATGATCAGGTTGTGATCGCCCACAGTGGTTTCGTCACGACCCTGAACAGTGCCCCGGTGCATGGTCACACCTTCGCGGATGATGTTGTGATCACCTATCACCAGGCGCGTCGGCTCACCCTTGTACTTACGGTCCGGGGTATCTTCGCCGAGCGAGGAAAATTGATAGACACGGTTGTGTTTACCAATCTTGGTTGGCCCTTTGATGATCACATTCGGGCCAAGCACGGTACCCTCACCAATTTCAACATCAGCCCCAATTATCGACCAGGGTCCAACGACAACGTCATCGGCCAACTTGGCATTGGGATCAATGATGGCGCGAGGGTCAATCAAACTCATAGCTTGAACTCATAGTTTGCGTTCCGCGCAGATGATTTCTGCCGAGCAGACTTCCTTGCCGTCGACGCTGGCTTTGCACTCAAATTTCCAGATGCTGCGCTTGCTGCTCAGGTAGCGGGCTTCAAGGATCAGCTGATCGCCGGGCACCACTGGCTGGCGGAAGCGTAGCTTGTCGGAGCCGACAAAGTAATACAGGGTGCCATCGGAGGGCTTCAAATTCATCATCTTAAAACCAAGAATACCGGCAGCCTGAGCCATGGCCTCGATGATCAACACGCCCGGCATGATCGGATGCTCAGGAAAATGTCCGTTGAAGAACGGCTCATTGATGCTGACATTCTTGTAAGCACGAATGCGCTTGCCTTCAATATCCAGCTCAGCTACCCGATCCACCAGTAGGAAGGGGTAGCGGTGCGGCAAGTATTCGCGAATCTGGTTGATGTCCATCATGTGCGCAGAAGCCTGTAAGAGAAAAAAGAGAACCCGGCAAACACCGGCTCAGGCATCAGATGAAGTGTCAGCAGCGGAGGTCACGGCGACAAGCTGCTTTTCCAACTGTTGCAGGCGTCGCGCCATGTCATCCAACTGACGAATCCGTGCCGCGCTCTTGCGCCATTCAGCCGTTGGCTGCATGGCGGTACCCGATGAATAGGAGCCGGGCTCGGTGATCGAACGGGTGACCATGGTCATCCCGGTGACGAACACGTTATCGCACACCTCGATATGCCCAACCATGCCAACGCCACCGGCGATCATGCAGTTTTTGCCGATTTTGGTGCTGCCGGAAATACCCGCGCAACCGGCAATGGCGGTGTTATCACCGATCTGCACGTTGTGCGCGATCATGATCTGGTTATCCAGCTTGACCCCATTACCAATCAGCGTGTCCGACAGCGCACCACGATCAACAGTGGTATTAGCACCGATCTCGACGTCGTCGCCGATGCTGACCCCCCCGATCTGGGCGATCTTGCGCCAGACGCCCTTCTCGTTGGCAAAGCCAAAGCCTTCACCGCCGATTACCGCGCCGGACTGAATCACCACACGCTTACCAATCCGCACATCGTGATACAGGGTCACTCGCGGGGCCAACCAACCACCCTCGCCGATCACCGAGCGCGCACCGACAACGCACTGTGCGCCAATAGTCACGCCAGCAGCAATCTGCGCACCGCTCTCGATTACCGCATGGGCGCCGATACTCGCACTTGCATGAACCAGCGCATCTTCCGCGACCACAGCCGTAGGGTGCACACCGGGCATAGCCTTGGGTTTACGATCAAACAAATGGGAGAGTTCGGCATAGGCTAGATAAGGGTTACCTACGACCAGAGCATTGCCCGCATAGCCCTCGGCATCCGCGGCAGTCAAAAGTATCGCGCCTGCCTGACAGCCCGCGAGAAATTTACGGTATTGCGCATTGGCCAGAAAGCTCAGCTGATCGGGACCTGCCTCTTGCAGAGTGGCCAAACCACTGACCACCTTATCTGCGGAGCCACACAAGGTGGCACCCAGACGCTCAGCCAACTGACCGAGGGTATAAACCACTGAACTCATGATCAGCGCAGCTGATTCATGCGCTCAATAACCTGGCGGGTGATGTCGAACTGAGGTTTGACATCAATCACCGCACCGCGCTCCAGCACCAGATCGAAGTTACCGGTCTTGATCACTTCTTCCACAGCCTTGTCCAGGTTCGGCTTGAGCTTCTTGAGCATTTCACGATCGGCCACAGCCTTTGACTCATTCAGCTCCTTGGACTGGAACTGGAAATCACGGGCTTTTTGCTTGAATTCAAGCTCCAAGCGCTCGCGCTCGGCGGTTTGCATTTTTTCACCGTCTTTCACTAGACGATCCTGAATGCCCTTGGCATCGCTTTCCAAGGTTTTAAGCTTGTTTAGTTGCGGACCGAACTTCTTCTCGGCATCCACGGCGTAACGCTTGGCCGCGTCAGATTCCAGCAACGCCATCTGATAGTTCAATACCGCTACTTTCATCTCGGCAAACGCCGGAGTAGCCAGCATTACAGCGCTTAACAAAACCAGTTGAGTCAACTTACGCACGGTGCAACTCCTGCAAAACTGTTGGTATTGAATAATATGAGGCTTAGAACGTCTGGCCGAGGGAGAACTGGAAGATCTGCGTATCCGCTTCATCCGGCTCGATGATTGGCATCGCCAAGCTGAAGCTCAACGGACCCAACGCAGTGATCCAGGTCAGACCGACACCGACGGAGCTGGCCAGTTGGCCAGGGTCTATGCCGTTACAGCTGGTTTGAGTCTTACTGCAGTTGGTGTCGAAGACATTACCCACGTCCCAGAACAATGCAGTGCGCAGCGAGCGTTGGTCTTTGACAAATGGCATTGGGAATAACAACTCAACACCGCCCTGAATCATGACATTACCACCAAACGGCAGCGGATCTTGATCTGGGTCTATAAAGGTACCCGGGTTTATACCTGTGCTTGGCGTACTCCGTGGACCTAAGCTACTGTCCTTAAAACCCCGAACCGAGTTGAAGCCGCCGGCGTAGTAGTGCTCATAGAACGGCAGGCTTTCGGTTGAGCCATAACTTTCGCCATAACCTAACTGCGAGTGGAGGCGTAAGGTATAGGTATTACTCAGCGGCTTGAAAAGCTGGCCGCGGTAATCGACCTTGAAGAACGACAAATCACTGCCCGGCACCGTAGTTTCGAATACTAGGCTTTGCGAATGACCACGGTTAGCCAGCACGCCACGGTTGAGGGTCGATTCAGACCAGCCAATCGATGCTTTCAAGTTCAGGTAGCTGTCGCCCTCGGCGTTGATAAAGTCGAAAATTTCATCAACGGTAAACGCGCCCGTGCTGATGCTGTCGTTCTGAACGGTAAGGCCATAGGTCAGTCGCGAGGTATCACTGATCGGGTAACCAATACTGGCACCCGCGCCGTAGCTGTCTAACGCGTAACTAGACACGTCAGTGTTCAGTTCGTCGTAATCGGTCTCGCGGAAGAAGGCGTTGTAGCCCAAACTCACGCCGTCTGGCGTCCAGTAGGGGTCAACAAAACCGAAGTTGTAGCTGCTTTGGTATTCGCTGCGCGTCAAGCCGACGCTGACCTTGTTACCGGTACCGAGGAAGTTGTTCTGGGTAATCGAACCACCAAGAATCAAACCGGCATTCTGGGCAAAACCAACGCTGGCGGTGATCGAGCCTGAAGCCTGTTCTTCTACACTATAGTTGACGTCAATCTGATCATCGGTACCCGGCACTTGCGGCGTTTCGACGTTCACTTCCTTGAAGTAACCCAGACGCTCCATACGGGTTTTTGACTGATCAATCAGATACGTTGAGGCCCAGCCGCCTTCCATCTGGCGCATTTCACGGCGCAACACATCGTCTTCGGTTTTGGTGTTGCCGCGGAAATTAATGCGATTGACATACGCACGCTTGCCCGGATCAACCACGAAGGTGATCGACACGGTGCCGTCATCATGGGCTTCCGGCACACCGTTGACGTTGGCGAAGGTATAACCTTCGTTACCCAAACGCCGGGTAATCAATTCAGACGTAGTGGTCATCACTTTACGCGAGAACACCTGACCTTCCTGTACCAAGAGCAGCGCCCTAACCTCTTGCTCTTTTACCTTCAGGTCACCACTGAGCTTGACCTCACGCACGGTAAATTTCTCGCCTTCATCAACGTTGACCGTGACATACACATGCTTTTTATCCGGCGTAATCGATACCTGTGTAGAGCTGATATCCATGTTGATGTAGCCGCGATCCAGGTAATAGGAACGCAGACGCTCCAAGTCACCGGAGAGTTTCTCGCGCGCGTACTTGTCGTCATTCCTGAAGAAGGACAGCCAGTTGGTGGTCTTCAGCTCGAACAGGTAGATCAGGTCTTCATCGGAAAAAACCGAGTTGCCAACCACGTTGATGTGCTGAATGGACGCAACTGAACCTTCATTGATATTGATCTTCAACGCCACGCGGTTACGCGGCTGCGGAATCACTTCGGCTTCGATCTCTGCAGAATAACGGCCCTGGGCGACGTACTGACGCTGCAGTTCGTTACGCACACCTTCCAGTGTTGCCCGCTGGAAAATCTCACCTTCGGCCAGACCGGACTGATTCAAGCCTTTAAGCAAGTCTTCGCTGCTGATGGCCTTGTTACCATCGATCTCGATACCGGAAATCGACGGGCGTTCAACAACCGTAATAACCAGTACGTCGCCATCACGCCCGAGTTGGATGTCCTGGAAGAAACCGGTCTTGAAGAGCTCACGAGTAGCCTCTACCAACCCACGATCATCAGCTTGCGCACCCACATTGAGGGGCAAAACACCGAATACGCTGCCAGCAGAAACGCGCTGCAGACCGGTGACCCGGATATCGGAAATGGTGAAGGACTCAGCGTGAACTTCGGTGATCATCAGTGCGGCAAGCACCGCAGGTAGCAGCAGACGTTTCATGAAGTCCTTTCTAATTTCAACTGACAATAAAAAATCTGCCGCTTTGGGCGACAATTTAGTCCATGCAGAGAGCGTAATTCAGCAGAGGCTAAAGTCGGCCCAAGTCGTTAACCAGGGCCAGCAACATCACCCCAATCACCAAACTGATGCCGATTTGCATACCCCAACCCTGTATCCGTTCCGACAGAGGGCGACCACGCACCCACTCGACCAGATAAAAAAGCAGATGCCCCCCATCTAGCACAGGTATGGGCAACAAATTAAGAACCCCCAGGCTAATACTCAGGTAGGCGAGAAATTTAAGAAAATCACTCAAACCTGACTCAGCAGAAGCGCCCGCCACTTTAGCAATGGTTATCGGCCCGCTCAAGTTTTTTACCGATAGCTCGCCAAACAGCATTTTCTTCAGTGAATTAAGCGTCAGAACGCTCATTGTCCAGGTGTTTTTTGCACCTTCTGCAATTGCATCAATAGGCCCATAGCTGACTTGGCGCAGCATCTCAGGCGGCCACTCCCCGCCTTTCACGCCGGCACCAAGGTAACCACTAAGCGTTTCTCCTTCGCCGCGCGCTGCAAGCGTCATCGGTACATCCAGCTGCTGGCCTTGGCGCTCAACCAACAGGTTGATCTTTTCCCCAGGCAAGCTACGCACCTGGTCGACCAATTGCTGCCAGTCACCAAGAACCTGCCCATTCAGCGCCAGCAGTCGATCACCTGCCAGCAAGCCAGCTGCAGATGCAGGCCCCTGCGGATCAAGCTGAGCCAGGATGGGTTGCAATGCCGGGCGCCACGGCTGAATACCCAAAGAGGCTATAGGGTTAGGCTCATCGGCACCGCGCAACCAGTTATCTAGTACGATCTGTCGAGGGCTATCGACCGAAGAACCTGGCTCGCGGACCGCCAGATCCAGACGGCCGCTTTCGCCTAAACGGCTGACCAACTGCAGATTGACCGCAGCCCAGCCAATGGTCGGTTGGCCATCAATCGCAGTGATTTCCTGCCCTACCTGTAAACCGGCTACATCGGCTAGGCTGCCCATCTCAACCGCACCGATAACTGGGCGCACCTGCTGACTGCCAAGCATCGCCACAACCCAGAAAAACAGCAGTGCAAGCAGGAAGTTGGCCACAGGACCAGCCGCCACGATGGCAATACGCTGCTGCACCGACTTACGATTGAACGACTGATCGAGCAACTCCGGCGGCACATCGCCTTCGCGCTCATCGAGCATCTTCACGTAGCCGCCCAGTGGAATGGCTGCCAAAACAAACTCAGTGCCTTGACGGTCGCGCCAGCGCAACAGAGGGCTGCCAAAGCCTACGGAAAAACGCAGCACCTTGACCCCACACCGGCGGGCAACCCAGAAATGGCCATACTCATGAATAGTTACCAGCACCCCGAGCGCCACTAGGGTACCAACCAGCATATAAAGCGCACTCATAAACTTCTCCGTACCAGCGGTCAGCGCCGCCTCAGCCATTGCTCAGCCAGGTCACGCGCCCGGCCATCAGCCATCAGCACCGCATCCAGACTCTCAACCGCCAAGGCGGGCTCAGTGTGCAAAACGTCTTCGATAATACGCGCGATGTCGGGAAAGCGGATGCGTCGATCAAGGAAAGCTGCCACTGCCACTTCATTGGCGGCATTGAGCATGGCCGGCGCGGTACCACCCGCTTGAGCCGCCTCGCGCGACAGACGCAGACAGGGGAAACGCTGTTCATCAGGGGCGTGGAAGTCCAGTCGGGCGATGGCGAACAGATCCAGCGGCGCAACACCTGAATCAATCCGCTCCGGCCATGCAAGAGCGTGAGTGATCGGTGTGCGCATATCAGGATTACCCAACTGGGCAAGCACCGAGCCATCGACATAATCCACCAGCGAGTGGATCACGCTTTGCGGATGCACCACTACTTCAACCTGCGCGGGCGTCGCATCAAATAACCAACAGGCTTCGATCAGCTCAAGGCCCTTGTTCATCATGCTTGCCGAATCAACTGAAATCTTGCGCCCCATCGACCAGTTGGGATGAGCGCACGCCTGCTCAGGCGTTACCGCATACAACTGCTCCAGCGGCATTTCGCGGAATGGGCCACCCGAGGCGGTCAGCAGAATACGCCGCACACCGACCTGCTGCAGGCCCCGGGCATAGTCGCCTGGCAGGCACTGAAAAATCGCATTGTGCTCACTGTCAATGGGCAGCAACACTGCACCACTGCGCCTGACTGCCTGCATAAACAACGCGCCGGACATCACCAGCGCTTCTTTATTGGCCAACAGGACCTTCTTGCCGGCCTCAACCGCCGCCAGAGTCGGCACCAAACCTGCGGCACCCACGATAGCCGCCATGACCGCATCCACTTGCGGATCTGCCGCCACCTGACACAGCCCTTGCGTACCATGCAACACCTGAGTGTCAAGGCCGGCAGCGCGCAGAGAGGATTGCAGCGCCCGCGCGGCAGAGGCATCAGGCACGACCGCAAAGCGTGGTCGATAAATAGTGCACAGCGCCTCCAGCTCAGCCAGACGGCTGAAACCGGAGAGCGCAAACGCCTGATAGCGCTCAGGATGACGCGCGATAACATCCAGGGTGCTAAGACCGATCGAGCCAGTGGCACCCAGCACCGTTATCTGTTGCAACTCACTCACAACGCGCCCCAACCCGCCAGCCACAGCAACGCGGCAAACACGGGAATCGCAGCCGTTAGGCTGTCGATACGGTCCAACAC
>JAGGNC010000073.1 GCA_017886405.1 Pseudomonas sp.
AAGCTGCGTGGTAGAGCACATCCAGGTGGGATCAACATCATAAAGCGCCAACACTAACCCGCAACACAGCGCAGATTGACCGGCTCAGCCCGGGAACACCCGTTAAATAAGGCTATAGGCCTAGCGCTTTAGCGCGCCGTACTGTTGTGGCGCAGAAAAATGAAAACCCCGTGACAGGCACGGGGTTTTCTTTACAACGTGCAAGCCATCCCAAGGATGGCTTGCAAGGCGCCGGGCTGGCTTACATCATGCCGCCCATGCCACCCATACCGCTCATGTCCGGCATACCGCCACCAGCCGACTTGTCGTCAGCCACTTCGGCAATCATCGCTTCGGTGGTGATCATCAGGCTGCCGATAGAGGCTGCAGCTTGCAGCGCCGAGCGGGTGACCTTGGCCGGATCGAGAATACCCATCTCGATCATGTCACCGTAGGTGTCGGTCGCGGCGTTGAAGCCGTAGTTGCCCGAACCCTGCTTGACCTTATCAACCACTACGCTTGGCTCGCCGCCAGCGTTGGAGACGATCTGACGCAGCGGCGCCTCAACAGCACGACGCAGCAGGGCAATACCTACGTCTTGATCGGCGTTTTCGCCTTTCAGTTCGCTGATGGCTTGCAGAGCACGCACCAGCGCTACACCACCGCCAGGCACCACACCTTCTTCAACGGCTGCGCGGGTTGCGTGCAGGGCGTCGTCAACGCGGGCTTTCTTCTCTTTCATTTCCACTTCGGTGCCGGCACCGACTTTGATCACGGCAACACCGCCAGCCAGTTTGGCCAGACGCTCTTGCAGCTTCTCTTTGTCATAGTCGGACGAGGTGTCTTCGATCTGCTTACGAATCTGCAGAACGCGCGCTTCGATATCAGTCTGTACGCCAGCACCGTCGATGATGGTGGTGTTTTCTTTGCTCAGGATCACGCGCTTGGCGTTGCCCAGATGCTCCAAAGTAGCGCTTTCCAGGCTCAGGCCGATCTCTTCGGAGATCACGGTACCGCCAGTCAGCACGGCGATGTCTTGCAGCATTGCCTTGCGACGGTCACCAAAGCCAGGCGCCTTGACGGCCGCGACTTTAACGATGCCACGCATGTTGTTCACCACCAGAGTCGCCAAGGCTTCGCCTTCAACGTCTTCGGCCACGATCAGCAGCGGACGACCGGACTTAGCCACAGCTTCCAGAACTGGCAGCATCTCACGGATGTTAGAGACTTTCTTGTCGACCAGCAGGATCAGCGGACCGTCAAGCTCAGCCACCATGGTTTCCGGCTTGTTAATGAAGTATGGGGACAGGTAGCCGCGATCGAACTGCATGCCTTCAACAACCGACAGTTCGTTCTCCAGGCCCGAGCCTTCTTCAACGGTAATCACGCCTTCTTTGCCGACTTTTTCCATGGCTTCGGCAATGATGTTGCCGATGGAGGTGTCGGAGTTGGCGGAGATCGAGCCGACCTGAGCGATGGCTTTAGTGTCAGCGCACGGCTTGGACAGGTTCTTCAGCTCAGCAACGATGGCGATGGTCGCCTTGTCGATGCCGCGCTTCAGGTCCATCGGGTTCATGCCGGCAGCGACGGCTTTCAGGCCTTCGTTGACGATGGCTTGAGCCAGAACGGTGGCGGTGGTGGTGCCGTCGCCAGCGTCATCGTTGGCGCGCGAAGCGACGTCTTTGACCAGCTGAGCGCCCATGTTCTCAAAGCGATCTTTCAGCTCGATTTCTTTGGCAACCGACACGCCGTCTTTAGTGATGGTCGGCGCACCATAGCTCTTCTCAATGATCACGTTACGGCCTTTCGGGCCGAGGGTGGCTTTTACAGCGTCAGCCAGAACGTTGACACCAGCGAGCATTTTCTTGCGGGCGGAATCGCCGAATTTAACTTCTTTAGCAGCCATGATGGTTATTCCTTAATTCGTTCAAATAGAGCGGAATTCGTAGCGACGGGCGCTGAAAATCAACCTTCTACAACAGCGAGAATTTCGCTCTCGCTCATCACCAGCAGGTCTTCGCCATCCATTTTGACGGTGTTGCTGCCGGAATAAGGGCCAAATACCACTTTGTCACCGACTTTAACGGCCAGCGCACGTACTTCACCGTTGTCCAGCACGCGGCCAGTACCGACAGCAAGGATCTCACCGCTGTTGGCTTTCTCGGCAGCGGAACCTGGCAGCACGATGCCACCGGCGGTTTTCTTTTCTTCTTCGCTGCGACGGATTACGACGCGGTCATGCAAAGGACGAAGCTTCATTGTCGATCTCTCCCAGTAGGTAATTTTTCAATCGGTGTATTCACCGACGGGTTAGCAAAATCCGGCGAGGCCGGTAGCGCTGCGCCACGCGCAGCGCTGAAGTCTGAATCTGTCTGACGACAGAAAACCTTGCGGTGACCGCTACATAAGGGCACACAAAGGAATTTCAAGGGCTGAGGGTGAAATTGTTTATACCCCAAGGGCCATTTTTCGAGCTGCACGTCAGTCGCGGCGCTCGAACTCACCTTCCAGCACATTGGCTTGAGTCGCATTGGTTTGGGACGCATTCGGCGGGGAGGCTCCCGGCCTGAATTGTCCGGAGCGCGCGAGCTGATCATCGAAAAAGGCGCGCTGACGCATGGCCTGCTCGGCGGCACGCAGACGAACCTTGTTGACCAGCAGACGTCGAGTGAAGGGAATCAGGCAGAGCACGCCGAAGATGTCGCTAATAAAGCCCGGCAACAGCAGTAAACCGCCACCGACGGCGATCAGCAGGCCTTCAAGTATTTCCTGCTCAGGCAACTCACCGCGCGACAGTTTCTCGCGCGCACGCCATGCCGTGGCGACGCCCGCTACGCGCAGCAGAATACTACCGAGAACAGCGCTACCGATAACCAACAGCAGCGTCGGCAGAGCACCAATGGCGCTGCCCACCTGAATCAACAGGGCCAGCTCAATGAACGGGAACAGCAGAAACAAAAACAGAAACGCACGCATCAAAGGTTCCTTAACGGAAAATCAGCTTCCAACAAGACTGAAGTATGGGGTGTTGAGCTGAATTCAAGCTGAAGCCTGACCATCGGTCGGCCAAACTTCGGCCCGCGCCAGCACCACTAGCGCCTGGCGCACCTCAAGCGGAGTGTTGCAGGATGTTGGGAAAGCCAGCCAATACAGGCCCTGACCGATGCGCAGATGGAAACCTTCGCTGTCGACGCCGACTAATTGCGCAGGTTCATGACTGGGCAGACCTGCCATCTGAACATAATGGGCGATGGCTGCGCCGTGATCGCTGTTCATATGTTCGATCATGCTGACTTCACTGTCGCCGGCAAAAGAATTGCTCAGCGCCACCTGATCCAGCCAGTGAATCGCCCCAAAACCGCCGATATAGCGCCAGCGCACCGGCTCCAACCGCCAGAAGTCGAAGTCATGGGCTTGGTGATAGCCGCGCGACTCGGGAAAGTAGCGATAGTAGCGCTGCGCTGCCGCGGCAATCTGTTGCTCATCATCCAATTGCCGAGCGTGCGCGAGCAGAGTCAGGCGGCCGACCGCCTGGACATCTTGCGCCTCGCGCTCGCCCACCAGCAGCGAACACTTGTCATCGTGCTTGAGGTTGTGGGTGTGCTGGGCGATGCGGCTGATCAGAATCAGCGGATAACCCTCAGCATCCAAGCAATAAGGCACCACTGAGCCGAAAGGGAAGCCCGGCATGGCCTTGGAATGAGTGCTGAGTGCGCCACGGTATTCCTTGAGCAGCAATTCTCGGGCATGCTTGCCGGCTTTCACGCTCAACTTATGACTCCTTGCATAGAATCCGTCACAAACGGACAGGCGCTTTAGAATAACGGTTACAGCGCCTGCAAGGTTACACCCAACACCTTGAGGGGATAACACATGCAACTTAAAGACAAAGTCATCGTCATCACCGGCGGCTGCCAAGGCCTAGGCCGGGCAATGGCTGAATACCTCGCAGAAAAAGGTGTCAAGCTGGCTCTGGTTGACCTCAACCAAGAAAAACTCGATGAAGCCGTGGCCGCCTGCAAGGCCCAAGGCGTTGAGGCCCGCGCCTACCTGTGTAACGTCGCCAATGAAGAACAAGTGACCCAGACCGTGGCGCAGATTGCCGAAGACTTTGGCGCGATCAATGGCCTGGTCAACAACGCCGGCATCCTGCGTGATGGCCTGACGATTAAAGTCAAGGACGGCGAAATCACCAAACTGAGCCTGGCTCAGTGGCAGTCAGTGATCGACGTCAACCTGACCGGCGTATTCCTCTGCACCCGTGAAGTGGCGGCGAAGATGATCGAGCTGAAGAACGAAGGCGCAATCATCAATATCTCGTCCATCTCCCGCGCCGGCAACATGGGCCAAGCCAACTACTCCGCCGCCAAGGCCGGTGTGGCAGCCGATACGGTGGTCTGGGCCAAGGAATTGGCGCGTTACGGCATTCGTGTTGCCGGTGTTGCACCGGGCTTTATCGAAACCGAGATGGTCGCCGGCATGAAGCCGGAAGCCCTGGAGAAAATGACTTCTGGCATCCCACTGCGGCGCATGGGCAAGCCAGCCGAAATAGCTCATTCGGTGGCCTATATTCTGGAAAACGATTATTACACCGGTCGCATCCTGGAACTGGACGGCGGCCTGCGCTTGTAATCCGCACCGATCTGCTGCGCGTCGGCCATCCGTCGTTAAAAGCACTCGCGGGCTTGCTCATTTACAGCGGGTAAACGCCGCGCCCGCGAGTGCTTGACTCGCTGGCGCTCGCCCTTCGGGTCAGCCTGCGGCTGTTACTCCCGCTGGTCGTTGTGCCTAGGCTGACTCTAGCTCGCGAGATCTCGGCCTCGGTATTAACAAGAAGCCCCACTGATGTGGGGCTTCTTGTTTGCAACCGACGCTTACCAGCCGACGCCAAACCCTAGGCTAAAACGCGCCTCGTCCAGTTCGCCTTCCGAGCCGTTGACCAGATCCTTTTCCGCTTTCATGTTCAGCGAGGCCCAGTCGGTCAGTTTGTAACGCAGCCCCACGGCGGCATCTAGGGTGTAATCAGCCACGTTGGCCAGCGGCTTTCCCACCTCGCCGTCGCTGAACAACTCGACACTCTTACCGATCAGGTAGCGGTTGTAATCCCACTTCATGCTCATGGCATAGAAGTTATCGGTCTCGCCATTGGCGTATTCATAGTCCGAACGGTTGAGCAA
>JAGGNC010000327.1 GCA_017886405.1 Pseudomonas sp.
ACAGGCAGTGGGCTGCTGACCCTGGCGAGCAATCTGCACTTTGTCGCTGAGCCAAGCTGGCCGGCAGCAATGGCAAGTGAAACCTTTGCCGCTTTTCGCCACGGCTGCGGCGCAGATGCAGCCGCCACCGTGAAGCGTTTTGCCCTGCTCTGTGCTCAAGGCGCCGCGGATGCGCGCGGCCTGTCGCGGCAGTTGCTGGGGGGCATGCCGTTGACGCAACCCGCCACCCTGCTGGCCGGGCTTGATGTGTTGGCGGCGCTGGATACGCGGACGGCATTGCAGGCGTTTGTCGGCCCGCAGCTGCATCTGTTCGGCGGTGCCGACGCGCTGGTGCCGTCCTCTGCGGCGCAGGCGCTATTGGCGTTATTGCCGGATGTTGAAATTGGTCTGATTGATCACGCCAGCCATGCCTTCATCCTCGAACGTCCCCATGAGATCGCTGCAGCGATTCAGGCTTTTCTGCATGAGGCCGGTGATGACTGATCTGGCCCAGAACCCACTCGGCGGCCTGCCGGACAAGCGTAAGGTGGCGGCTTCCTTTTCCCGCGCGGCTGAGAGCTACGACAGCGTGGCCGCTTTGCAGCGCACTGTTGGTCAGCACCTGCTGGCCCAGCTGCCGGCAGAGTTTAGTCCTGCTCGCTGGCTTGATCTGGGCTGCGGCACCGGGTATTTCAGCCGTGCCTTGGCTGAGCGCTTTGCGACCAGTCAGGGCGTGGCGCTGGATATCGCCGAAGGCATGCTGCATCACGCAAAGCCGCTTGGTGGTGCTCAGTATTTTATCGCCGGCGACGCCGAGTATTTGCCGCTACAAAGCGCCTCCTGCGACCTGCTGTTTTCCAGCCTGGCGCTGCAATGGTGCGCGGATTTTCAGGCGGTGCTCAGCGAGGCAGAGCGCGTGCTCAGGCCTGGCGGCATGCTGGCTTTCAGCAGCTTGTGCGTCGGCACCCTGCAGGAGCTGCGCGACAGCTGGCAGGCAGTGGATGGCTTCGTGCACGTCAATCGCTTCCGCCAGCTAGAGGATTATCAGCGTCTGTGTGACGGTAGCGGTCTGACGCAGCTGAACCTGCAAACAACGCCGCAAACCCTGCATTACCCCAATGTGCGCAGCCTCACCCATGAGCTCAAGGCCCTTGGTGCGCACAATCTTAACCCGGGCCGGCCTGGTGGCCTGACCGGACGCGCGCGCATGCTGGCGCTGCTCAATGCATATGAGCAATTCCGTCAGCCACAAGGTCTGCCAGCGACCTATCAGGTGGTTTATGGCGTATTACTTAAGGGGATTTGCTAGATGAGTGTGGCCTACTTTGTCACCGGCACCGATACCGAAATTGGTAAAACCACCGTCGCGGCGGGTTTGCTGCATGCGGCTAGGCTGGCCGGTCTGTCCACTGCTGCAGCCAAACCGGTGGCTTCGGGCTGTGTGCTAATGGCGGATGGCCTGCGCAATGACGACGCCCTAACCTTACTTGGCGAGTGCACCCTGGCGTTGCGTTATGAAGAGGTCAATCCGCTGGCATTTGCCCCGGCTATTGCCCCGCATTTGGCTGCACGTGAAGCCGGTGTATTGCTGGATGTTGCCGCGCTGCAAGGGCCGGTGCAGGCCATTCTGGATAAGCGAGCGGACTTTACTCTAGTAGAAGGTGCGGGCGGTTGGCGCGTGCCGCTTGCCGGCCAAGCAACGCTATCGGATCTGGCGATTGCCTTGAAACTGCCAGTAATTCTGGTGGTTGGGGTGCGTCTTGGGTGCATCAATCAAGCACTGCTGACGGCCGAGGCGATCGTGCGCGATGGCCTGCCGCTGGCGGGGTGGGTGGCTAATCTGGTTGATTCCCACACCTCTAGGGTTGAGGCCAACCTGGCCACGTTGGCCGAGCGCTTGCCTGCACCTTGCTTGGGCTATCTACCGCGCCTGGCCGATCCCTCGCCGGCTATAGTTGCTGGCTATCTCAATCTCGATTTCTTACACCGCTCGCTATAAGCAGACCACGTGCCATCGCCTTTTTTTGTACATTTTTCGCGCAATTTCTGCTTAAATTGAACTCAGAAGTTGTTTGCAGTAACGGGAGCATGGGTATGAACATTTCTGGAAGCGCTTTCAATTCGGGTATCAGCACTATTCAGTCCGGGCAGCGCCGGGTTGATCAGGCTGCGGGTAATATCGCCAGTAATGCGGTTACTCAGCCGCAGCAGCCGAACTCGACACCGCCTGCTAATCAGGTCAATCCGGCCCCCAGCTCAGCAGAGCAGAGCCGCCCCGATCTTGCGGAAAGCCTAGTAGCGCTGCGTCAAGGGCAGAACGAAGCTCAGGCCGGTGCCAAGGTGTTGAAAACTGCTGATGAGGTGCTCGGCACCCTTATCGACACAAAGGCCTGAGTCACCCGCCTCTTCCGGCCTGACAGTGATCGGGTCGCTGGCTGCGAGGAGTCATCCCATGCAGATTGGTGGCGCAACGTTTTATCCTGCGCCTGCAGCAAACACACTGCCGGCGAGGTCTCTTGCATCCAGTGTTTCTCCCGACGTATCCCCTGACATTACGCGTACCGCCCAGTCACCGGTAACGGCTGCTCAGCCGCTGACTGATGAGCAGTCCGCTTCTGCCCGTGAAGAAGCCGACAAGCCTGCCGACACCTCGGCAAAGCCTAATAAATCGATAAGTGCCGAAGGTGAGCCCAGCCTCCAGCAGCAACGGCTTGAGCAGCTTGAAATAACCAAGCGAGTCACTCGTGATCAGGACGTGCGCACCCATGAGCAGGCCCATGCGGCAGTTGGCGGGCAATATGCTGGTGCCCCGACCTATGCCTATGAGCGAGGCCCTGATGGCAAGCGTTATGCGGTGGGTGGAGAAGTCGGCATCGACGCCGGTCCAATTGCAAATGACCCTGAGGCCACCCTGCGCAAGATGGAGGTTGTCATCCGCGCTGCATTGGCTCCAGCCGAACCCTCGGCACAGGATCGACAAGTTGCCGCGCAAGCCCAGGCGCAAATGTCCGAGGCTCGTGTAGCGCTTGCGCAACAGCAACGCAGTGAGGCGCAGGCCGCCAGTGAGGCGCGCACAGAAAAACGCAGCGAGGATGAAAGTCAGTCTAGTAACGATGAGGAAACTGCAGCGCCTGCGCAGCAGGATCGTTCACCACCGCCTAGTCTTGACCTTTACAAGCAGCTGGGCGATGTACAGGAGCCAATCCAGGTCGTCGATCTGGTGGCCTGAGGCGTTTGGGGTGCTTGACATTGGATAGCCATAAACGTATTTTTCAAACGCTTGTTTGATCTGCCCGGTTGCCAAGGGGCAGTCGAACACCGGAATATATTCCGAAACGACCGAATATCCGGTCACCTACACACTAAGAATCTACCGCAGAGGTCAACCGCTATGCCTGATTACAAGGCCCCCTTGCGTGATATCCGTTTCGTACGCGACGAACTGCTCGGCTATGAAGCGCATTATCAGAGCTTGCCTGGCTGCCAGGACGCCACTCCAGATATGGTCGACGCCATCCTCGAAGAAGGCGCGAAATTCTGTGAGCAAGTCCTGTCCCCGCTGAACCGTGTAGGTGACACCGAAGGTTGCACCTGGTCCGCTGATGGCGTGAAAACGCCGTCTGGCTTCAAAGATGCTTACCAGCAGTACGTTGAAGGCGGCTGGCCGAGCCTAGCTCACGACGCTGCTCACGGCGGTCAAGGCCTGCCTGAGTCACTGGGTCTGGTATTGAGCGAAATGGTTGGTTCCGCCAACTGGTCGTGGGGTATGTACCCAGGCTTATCGCACGGTTGCATGAACACCATCGCCGAGCACGGTACCGACGATCAGAAACATACGTATTTGACTAAGCTGGTGTCCGGTGAGTGGACTGGCACCATGTGCCTTACTGAGTCGCATTGCGGCACTGACTTGGGCATGCTGCGTACTAAGGCAGAGCCTCAGGCTGACGGCACATACAAAGTCTACGGCACTAAGATCTTCATCTCCGCCGGTGAACACGACATGGCCGGCAACATCGTCCATATCGTTCTGGCGCGCCTGCCCGATGCACCGGCTGGCACCAAAGGTATTTCCCTGTTCATCGTGCCGAAGTTCACGGTCGCCGCTGATGGCAATGTTGGCGAACGTAACACCGTTACCTGTGGCTCGATCGAGCACAAGATGGGCATCCATGGTAACGCTACCTGCGTGATGAACTTTGACGGCGCCACCGGTTACCTGATCGGCCCACCCAACAAAGGCCTGAACTGCATGTTCACCTTTATGAACATTGCTCGTTTGGGTACTGCTCTGCAGGGCCTGGCGCACGCTGAAATCGGTTTCCAGGGCGGTCTCAAGTACGCTCGTGATCGCCTGCAAATGCGTTCCCTTACTGGCCCGAAAGCGCCGGATAAAGCTGCTGACCCGATCATCGTGCACCCAGATGTACGTCGCATGCTGCTGACCATGAAGGCGTTTGCCGAAGGCAACCGTGCAATGGTGTACTTCACTGCCAAGCAGGCAGACATCGTCAAGTACAGCAAGGATGAAGCTGAGAAGAAGGCCGCAGATGACCTGCTGGCATTCCTCACGCCAATCGCCAAAGCCTTTATGACTGAAGTTGGCTTTGAAGCGGCTAACCACGGTATGCAAGTCTATGGTGGCCACGGCTTTATCGCCGAGTGGGGTATGGAGCAGAACGTTCGCGACTGCCGCATCTCCATGATGTACGAAGGCACCACCGGTATTCAGGCACTGGATCTGCTGGGTCGTAAGATCCTGATGACCCAAGGCGGCGCGCTGAAGAACTTCACTAAGATCGTGCACAAGTTCTGCCAAGCTAACGAAGGTAATGAAGCCATCAAGGGCCTCGTCGGGCCGCTGGCCAAGCTGAACCAAGAGTGGGGCGACATCACCACCAAAGTCGGCATGGCTGCGATGAAAGATCGTGAAGAAGTCGGTGCTGCTTCCGTGGATTACCTGATGTACTGCGGTTATGCCTGCCTGGCTTACTTCTGGGCTGACATGGCACGCCTGTCTGCCGAAAAGATTGCTGCTGGCGCTGAAGACCAAGCCTTCTACAAGGCCAAGTTGCAGACGGCTAACTTCTACTTTGCACGCATCCTGCCGCGTACCCGTTCGCACGTTGACGCCATGCTCTCTGGCGCTAACAACCTGATGGACATGGCCGAAGAAGACTTCGCGCTGGGCTACTAAGCCTTAGCCCGATCTAGGTCAAAAAAACCGCTGCCCTTCGGGGTGGCGGTTTTTTTATGCTTGTCAATTAGCCTACTAGGTTGCGTGCGAAACGCTGTCGTTACAGGCAAACTGCGCTGCGTGGTGCACTTTCTTTGTCGTGTGGAGCCCGTCTTGTCGCGTTTTGCTGCTGTGCGCTTCAGTCATTTCTTACCTTCGCTACTGCTTCTACTCGGCGGCTTGCTGCTGGCGCGGCTGGCGATGCTGAGCGACTTCTTTATCGCGCTGTTCAATGTGCTGCCGACTTTGCTGTTGTTGCTCGGAGGTACGTTCTGTCTGGTGTATGGCCGGCAGCGTGAAGTATTTCTGTTGCTGACGCTGTACCTCGGCTACTTCCTGCTGGACACCCAGGCCGATCATTTTCGCGCAACGGGGCAGGTGCGCACTGATGCGGCGCTGATCTTCCATCTCTGCAGCCTGCTGCTGCCGTTGCTCTACAGCCTGTATGCGGCTTGGCAGGAGCGCACGCATCTGCTGCAGGACTTGGTTGCACGGGCGGCGGTTTTACTCGCGGTCGGGGCGGTGGCAGTGGGTTTGGCGCAGCGTTTTCCTGATGCGCTGCTGCACGGGCTGTCTCGGGTGCGTTGGCCGGCGTTGCAGTTCGACTGGCTGGCGCTGGTACAACTAGCATACCCAGCGTTTGCGCTCGGTCTGATTCTGTTATTGGTGCAGTACCTGCGTGCGCCACGGCCGTTACATGCAGCGCAGTTATTAGGCTTGTGTGGCCTGCTGTGGATGCTACCGAACACCTTCATCCTGCCCAATGCGCTGACTGTGATGAGTAGCCAGATCATGTTGATTTTGGTGGCTGCGGTGGCGCACGAGGCCTATCAGATGGCCTTTCGTGACGAGCTAACCGGCTTGCCGGGCCGTCGCGCCTTGAATGAGCGCCTGCAACGGCTGGGGCGCAGTTATGTGATTGCCATGGCTGATGTCGATCACTTTAAGAAATTCAATGACAGCCACGGCCATGATGTCGGCGATCAGGTGCTGCGCGTAGTCGCCAACCAGCTGCGGAAGATTGGTGGCGGTGGCACGGCTTACCGGTATGGTGGGGAGGAATTCACCCTGGTGTTTCCCGGCAAAACGCTTGAGGAGTGCTTGCCCCACCTTGAGGTAATACGCCAAGCCATCGAGACGTATCACATCCAGTTGCGCGACAAGCAGCAACGCCCGCAGGACGACAAGCAGGGTCGGGCGCGACGGGCAGGTAATGCGGTGAATCAGGTCTCGGTCACCGTCAGCATGGGCGTAGCCGAGCGTGGACTGGAACAACGAAGCCCTGAGGAAGTGCTAAAAGCTGCCGACCAGGCGCTGTATAACGCCAAGAGCGCTGGGCGTAATTGCGTCCGCAGTTTTGGCCAGCGTCGCGGAGCGGCCAAGCTGGAGGCGCTGCGCTGATCCAGAAGAGTGGCATAGCGAGGATTCATAGCCCTGACGAAGTCAGCGCGGCATCAATGCGGCTAAGTCACCAGCGCTCACCTCGCCGGTACCAGGCTGCTTGATGCGTTACCGGCCTTCATTCGTTCTCTGCCAGCGGTTACATGCCTCCCCGGCCCGCTTTCAGGCAGTTTAAGGGCTGAGGCAGCGGGGGGTAAGAAAGTTGTGACCATTTGGTCATTACGCGACGCTACGTGTCTTAACCGTTGTTCGGTTAGACTTTGCACATATCTATACACCTGCTGGTTCGTCCGAGGATTTGCCCCATGGCTGATTACAAAGCCCCCCTGCGTGATATGCGCTTCGTACTCAATGAAGTGTTTGAAGTTTCCAAACTGTGGGCCCAGTTACCTGCTCTGGCCGAAGTAGTAGATGAAGACACCGCAGCTGCCATCCTGGAAGAAGCCGGCAAGATTACCAGTGGCGTGATCGCTCCGCTCAATCGCAGTGGCGACGAAGAAGGTTGTTCTTGGGCTGACGGTGCAGTGAAAACCCCGGCCGGCTTCCGCGAGGCTTACCAGGCCTACGCCGATGGCGGCTGGGTAGGTGTCGGTGGTGACCCGGTATTCGGCGGCATGGGCATGCCCAAAGCGATCTCGGCCCAGATCGAGGAAATGGTCAATTCGGCCAATCTGTCGTTTGGTCTGTACCCGATGCTGACCGCAGGCGCCTGCCTGTCGATCAATGCCCACGCCAGCGAAGAGCTCAAAGAAAAGTATCTGCCGAACATGTATGGCGGCGCATGGGCAGGCTCCATGTGCCTGACCGAGCCACATGCTGGCACTGACTTGGGCATCATCCGTACCAAGGCCG
The DNA here is from genome assembly GCA_017886405.1 of Pseudomonas sp. Taxonomy (GTDB): domain Bacteria; phylum Pseudomonadota; class Gammaproteobacteria; order Pseudomonadales; family Pseudomonadaceae; genus Aquipseudomonas. Next base: position 7,469 of record JAGGNC010000327.1, read on the forward strand.
AGCCGCAAGCAGACGGCAGTTTCAAAGTGTCCGGAACCAAAATTTTCATTACCGGCGGCGAGCACGACCTGACCGAGAACATCATTCACCTGGTGCTGGCCAAGCTGCCTGATGCTCCGGCGGGCCCGAAAGGTATCTCGCTGTTCCTCGTGCCGAAATTTATGGTTAACGCCGACGGCTCGCTGGGTGAGCAGAACGCGCTGTCCTGCGGCTCCATCGAACACAAGATGGGCATCAAGGCCTCGGCCACCTGCGTGATGAACTTCGACGGTGCCACCGGCTGGATTGTCGATGCACCGAACAAAGGCCTCGCCGCCATGTTCACCATGATGAACTACGAGCGTCTGGGCGTCGGTATCCAGGGCCTGTCCCTGGGTGAGCGCAGCTACCAGAACGCCGTGGAATATGCCCGCGACCGCATCCAGAGCCGCGCGCCGACCGGCCCGGTGGCCAAGGACAAAGTCGCTGACCCAATCATCGTGCACCCGGACGTGCGCCGCATGCTGCTGACCATGAAGGCACTGAACGAGGGCGGTCGTGCCTTCTCCAGCTACGTGGCCATGCAACTGGATACCGCCAAGTTCAGCGAAGATGCGGCCACCCGTAAGCGCGCTGACGAACTGGTTGCCCTGCTGACGCCGGTGGCCAAGGCCTTCCTCACCGACATGGCGCTGGAAACCACCACCCATGGCCAGCAGATTTTCGGCGGCCACGGCTATGTCCGCGAGTGGGGCCAGGAACAGCTGATTCGCGATTGCCGTATCACCCAAATCTACGAAGGCACCAACGGCATTCAGGCGCTCGATCTGGTCGGACGTAAAGTGGTTGGCAGCGGCGGGGCGTTCTACAAGCACTTCGCTGACGAGATCAAAGCCTTTACCGATTCGGCTGATGCGTCACTGGCCGAGTTCGTTAATCCGCTGAAAGACGCCATCGCCAACTTGGAGCAGATGACCGCCGATCTGCTGGAGCGCGCCAGGGTCAATCCGAACGAAGTCGGCGCCGCCTCGGTGGAATACCTGCAGGTGTTCGGTTACACCGCTTACGCCTACATGTGGGCCCTGATGGCGCGCACTGCATTGGCTAAGCAGGATCAGGACGAGTTCTACGTGAGCAAACTGGGCACCGCGCGCTTCTACTTCGCCCGTTTGTTGCCGCGTATCCACTCGCTGACTGCGTCGGTTAAGGCCGGTAGCGAAAGCCTTTACTTGCTGGATGCTGCGCAGTTCTAAGCATATTCGGCAGTGACAAAAACCGGCTTATATGCCGGTTTTTTGTGCCTAAATTATCAGCCATGGGCAGCGCAATGCGTCTAAAACATGCTCATTTCGTTCAACTGGATCGACTGCATGGCTATTGCTCCGGTCGCTGCTATAAGCCGACGAAAGCCTATAGCTAAGCCTTCTGTTGTCCCGTGCAGCAGTAATAGGCCAGGGCAGGATTGGTCATGTGCACGGTTGATCAGCTAGCCCGGCTACTCCATCAGGGCGGTTGCCCTGCGTTGCGTTGAGCACACAAACCGCATCACCGAAACGGATCAATTTTTGATCAGTTTCTCGACCAATTCAGGATTGTCGATGAAACGGTTGCGTGTGCCCTGAAGGCTGGCGATCTTGTTGTTGCGCGCCATTTCCTCGGCATCCGGCGGGTCCATCTGGTGCCATTTTTTATACAGTTGCACCTGGTTGCCGATGGGCAGATCGTATTCGATGGACATATAGAAGAGCGCTCGGGCCACATTTCCCTTAGCTTGATCACGGGGCTCCACCAGCCTGAAACTGGTTTTCATGTCGCAGCCGATATCAGCGAACGCGCTCGGAACGTTATCGTCTAGTTCGCCGAACTGCGCATTGCGCCGCGCCAGTTCAACCCGAGTAAGGACCGGATAGATGTTGTGCAGATCTGACATCATGTATCTGTAGCGCGGGGCAATAATCGCGCACTGACGCGTGGTTACGCAGTCCAGTACGCTTTTAATCTGCTTGCTGCTATAGATCAGGCTGGCCTTAAGCTCGCTACCTTCCCCGCTAAAAGCTGTGCCGCAGTAAAGTGTCGTACCGCCTTGGCTATAGACCTGGCTCCAGAGTAGTTGCTCGGCAACGTTTGAATCGGCAAGCGCATCCTGCCCATTGGCGAGTGCGGGCAGGCTGAAGGTGGCTGCCAGGCAGCCGATGGCAAGAAGCGATGAGCGCATATCGGGCTCCAGTGACCACCGTTGACGGGGTCTATTATTTTTGTAGGGCAAGATTGAGTTTAACAAGACCTGCGTCACAAAATAAAGCCGAGCCTTTGCTTGGTGCAAGTGGAGTGTGCTTGCGTTTTACGCGCAATGGGCAGGGTCCGCGTGGTCGACAATAGGATGAGGGCATGCGTGTCAGTCATGGCTGACATGGCATGCAGCAGATCACCACTATGCCTGGCACTGGACGATGACTAATCTGCTGCTCGTGGACGTCGCGCAGGAAGCGCACTTTAGTAATAGGGACACGTGGGACAGCTGCCAGGATGGCAAGCAGATCAAGGATGTCAGCAAACAGTCTGCAAAAACCCCGCAATCGCGGGGTTTTCTTTTTTTCGGCCATCGGCCAACTGCACAACACCTATAAGCGCAGATTCCCCTGTGAGCATTTCTCCAGCGCTTTTCCGCTACCATCTGTTTTTCTCCTGCATGCGATAAGGATTTCCCCATGTCCATTTCCACGATGATTTTCCTGGCGGTTGTCGTCGCCCTGATCTTTTACGTGATTGGCATCTACAACCAGCTGGTGACCCTGCGGAACCGCTTTCAGAACGCCTTTGCGCAAATAGAGGTACAGCTCAAGCGTCGCTATGACTTGATCCCCAATCTGGTGGAAACCGCCAAGGGCTATATGGCCCATGAGCGGGAGACCCTGGAGGCGGTGATCGCTGCGCGCAATAACGCGGTAACCGGGCTCAAGGCCGCTGCGGCGCAGCCGGGGAATGCCCAGAGCATGGCCCAGTTGGGTGGCGCGGAAGGGCTGTTGAACAGTGCTATGGGTCGCCTGAATGTCACGCTTGAGGCCTATCCAGACTTGAAGGCCTCGGCGAATATGCAGCAGCTCAGTGAAGAGCTGAGCAGCACCGAGAACAAGGTGGCCTTCGCCCGTCAGGCGTTCAACGATGCGGTGATGGCCTACAACACCTACAAGCAGGCCTTCCCGCCGGTGATGCTGGCCGCCAGCTTCGGCCATGCCCAAGATGCCAGCCTGCTTGAATTCGCTGACAGCGCGGCGATCCAGGAAGCACCGAAGGTGTCGTTCTGATTTAGGGGCGCGCCACGATGAATTTTTTTGAGCAGCAGGATCGCGCCCAGCGTAACAGCGGGCGCTTGCTGATTCTGATGATCCTGGCGGTCGTCAGCTTGATTGCGTTAACCAGCGTGGTGTTGGGTTTGGTTTGGCAGCTGTTTGGCCAGAGCCATACGTCGCTATGGTTGGCTGGCGATCAGGCAATCGGCGTATTGCCCAGTTGGCGGCTGGTGGGCATGGTGGCATTGGCAGTAATCGGTGTGGTGCTGCTGGGCAGCCTCTACAAGCAGCTGCAACTGAGCCGAGGTGGGCAGGCAGTAGCCGAGCGCCTAGGCGGCCGTCTGCTCAACCTGGCTCCGCAAAGTCTGGACGAACAGCGCCTGCTCAATGTGGTCGAGGAAATGGCCCTGGCCTCAGGCGCGCCAGTGCCGCCGGTGTATGTGCTGGATGATGTAGGCATCAATGCGTTTGCCGCCGGGTTGACGCCGCAGGATGCAGTAATCGGGATTACCCGTGGGGCCATCAGCCTGCTCTCGCGCGATGAACTGCAAGGCGTGATCGCCCATGAGTTCAGTCATATCTTCCATGGTGATATGCGCCTCAATACGCGTCTGGTCGCGGTGCTGCACGGCATCCTATTGCTGGGCTTGATCGGCGGTTTTCTGTTACGTGGCAGCACGCGTTCACGTTCGCGCTCCAGTCGTGATAACTCGGCGGCGGCCATCGCGGCGGTGGGCGTCACCCTCTGGGTGCTGGGCTATGCTGGGACCTTCTTTGGCAACCTGATCAAAGCAGCCGTAAGTCGCCAGCGCGAGTTTCTCGCCGATGCATCGGCGGTGCAGTTCACCCGTAACCCCCAGAGCATTGCGGGTGCGCTGCAGAAAATTGGCGGCAACCAGTATGGCTCGCAGTTACGGGCCGGGCATGCCGCCGAATTCAGCCATATGTATTTTGCCGCCGGGATCAGTCAGGCCTTGGCAGGCATGCTGGCCACTCATCCGCCGCTGGATGAGCGCATTCGGCGCATCACCCCAGACTGGGACGGTCGCTATCCGCAGGTGTCGAGTCTCAGCCTGCTGCCTGCCGATGCCTCGCCGGACCCGCGCACAGTGGCCGGGGGGTGGGATCAGGCGCTGGCGGCATCTGCCCTAGGCTTCAGCGCCGCTGCCGCGACGGCGGCCATTGCCACTATCGGAGAGCCGCAAGCGGCCAATCTGCAGCAGGCGCACACCGTGCTGGATCAGTTAAACCCGCTGCTGCGTCAAGCGGCTCATCATGGCAGTGGCGCACAAGCGTTGCTCTACGGGCTATTGCTGGCGCCGCCGGGTGCCTTGCGTGAGCAACAACTGCAGTTGCTGCAACCGCTGATCAATGCGGAGCTGATGAATACCGTGCACGCACTCCAGCAGCCGCTGCGCCAGCTGCCTATAAGCCAGCGCCTTAGCCTGCTGAACCTGGCCATGCCGGCGCTCAAGCAGTTGAGCACCGAACAGGTGGCTGAACTGTGCGGGCATATGGCGCGGCTGATTCGGGCAGACGGCAAGGTCGAGCTGCTGGAGTGGACACTGCTGCGGATCGTCGAGCGCAATCTCGCGCCGAACCGTGGTCTCAGCGGTCATTTACAGCTGCTGCACGTCAACACTGAGGTGCAACTGCTGCTGTCGTTTTTGGCGCGTGCAGGCAGTGTCACGCCGGAGCAAGCGCAAGCCGCGCTGGCACATGCGGCGAGTGAAGTACCGTCGGTCTCGTTGAGTCTATTACCCGCCGTGCAGAGCGATCTGCACGCCCTGGAAGCGGCGCTCAAACGCCTCAATCAATTACAGCCACTGCAGAAGCCGCGGCTGCTCAAGGCCATGGTCCGTTGTATCGAGCACGATGGACGCATCGAGGTGGTCGAGGCCGAGGTGCTGCGTGCAGTTGCCGACCTGCTCGACTGCCCCATGCCGCCGTTGATGCACACGACCGTTGAGCCGCTGCTGAGTTGACTCTGGCGCACAAGCGGCGGAGTCTGAAAGCCAGCAGCGGTCATAGGCTTGTCATGCATTGGGCTGATGCTGGTGCTCAGAGCAATAAGACCCTCCTTCGGCCATCTGGCCACGTGCACTATATTTACTGCCTCCCGACCTCAACCGTCACACCGGGTTGCCCGGTAAGGAGTTTGTCATGAGTTTTAATCTTCCCTTAACCAGTGGTCTGTTCGACCCACAGCTGCAACTGGAAGCCGAACCGGCACGTGTTAACGCGCCTGGTTGGCCGTGCCTGGGTGTGGTGAATATCCATGGCGAAATCAGTCAGACAATTGCCGCCATTGATCTCTTGAGCCAACAGCTGCATATCACCGAAAGGCGTCGCGAGTCGTCGCTGCGCTAGAGAAATACAGGTTCGCCCAGGTTGAAGGATCAGCTTGGGCGAACGGCTCGCGCAGGGCGGCGCTGAAGCCGTAACTCCAGCACATTGACGAATACGCCCAGTCACTGCAGGGCAAAATTACGCAACGGCTTAAGCGCAGCGGCTTCAAAGCGTAATGAGTGTCGATGCCAGAGTAGAGCGCGTCATTATCGATTGAGTCGATCCGACATTAGCCGCGGCACTCCGATTGCGGCGGGTTCAGCGAGGCGTAACAGCACTAATTCAATGCCTGGCGTACGTCACCGAGCCGGTTATTTAGCGGGTGAAGCGGTGGATGCTGAGTTGCTCGAATAGGTGTGGGCAGCAAACAGAACCAGCGCCTGAGCTGTAATCCTGGCCAATAAGCTAGGCTTTCAGGCAGAGTGAGGCTCCAATTCGCCATCTGTATAGCGCTGAGCCATGTTTCTCCGACCGCGAACCAAACCGGGCAGTGACAGCATTTTCGCCGCCGATGAACTGCAGGACGTCGGCCAGCGCTCACTGGTCCGCATGATTTTTGCCGCCAGCGGGCTGACCCTCGGCGTGTTCTGTGTGCTGCAGTTTTTGGCGGGCAATTACGTGCTTGCCAGCTTGGAGCTGGTGGTCGCCGGGACATCGCTGTGGGGGGCGTGGCGTATCGTCAGGGTGCGCAACCTGTTGCCGTGGATCTACCTTTACCTGCTGCCGACCTTCAGTTTTCTGCTGTACATCATCGTGATGCCCAACGGTTCCAGAACCGCTTTTGTTTGGGTGTATAGCATCCCGGTGTTGTCCTACCTGCTGCTTGGGCGCAAGCGCGGCAGCAGGCTGGCGCTGCCCTTTATGAGCGCTGCCGGCCTGCTCTACTTCTATACCGACCCGGTAAGTTTGGATGCCCAAGGCCTGATCGATTTGGGTAACCCGCTTTTATGCGGGGTGATGATCATCGTCTTTGTTCACCTCTACGAAACCCGCCGCGCCTCCGCTCACAAACAGCTGCAGCATATGGCGCGCACCGACGCCCTGACCGGTGTAGCCAGCCGTGGCAGCTTTCAGCAGAGCCTGGAGCAGAGTATCGGCGAGGCGCAGCGCCGCCAAGAACGGCTGGTGCTGGTGATGCTCGATGTCGACCATTTCAAGGCGGTCAACGATCAGTACGGCCATGATGCCGGCGACCAGGCCCTGCGCTATATCTGCAACAGCCTCAGCCAGCGCCTGCGCAACACCGACATACTCGGCCGTCTGGGTGGTGAGGAGTTCGGCCTGCTGTTGCGCAATACCGATGGTCAGGGTGCCGAGCCTTTGGTGGAAACCTTGCGCGAGCAACTGTGCAGCCAACCAATGCGCTATGGAAACCAGGATATCGCGCTGTCAGCCACCTTCGGCCTGGCCGAATGGCCCGTCGATGGTCAAACCGCCGAGCAGCTCTACCGCTGCGCCGACCAGCGCCTGTATCGCGGTAAGGAACTGGGGCGCAATCGGCTGATCGGCAGAGCAGGCGGCGAGGAAGAAATCGGCGTCGAGTGAGCATGCTTGGCAAACCCGTAATTGTATCGAAGACCTCTACTGCGGCGGATCACTGAACCCTGCACCCCCTATTTGCGTATCAGGTAGGCAGCGAACACCTCAACAACCCCACGACAATTTGCGAGCGGCAGAGCGAATGCCTGGCGCTGCCGCATAAAGGCGACTGACCCATTCAAGCAGGCGCTATCAAAGCCCCTTCAATAACGGCAAATTCCCGGCTGAGCTGAGCAAGAGCGGCGGTGACTGAAAACAGACGGTGGTCATGACCTTGCATGGCCCTAGCCCGCGAGCTTTATTCGTCCTTGAGCATTAAATCGCCCAGAAACTGCAAGTATGCCACTGGCGAAAGTCCAGGCAGCGGCTAGTCCCTTCACACATTACCCCCCCCCTCAGTAAGCGCGATTGGGCCAGTGTCAGTCAGGTAGGGTCACCAGAGGCGCGCTTGACCCAGTGTGGTGCGTGCGGTTTATCGACGCAAAGGCGCTTGCTGCTGGTCGGACTTAGTCGGGCTTGACCAATAGTAGTGACTGTTCGGCAACGAGCAACGCCCGCTACCCGCGCAGTCAGAGGCTAGCTAGCATGATCGGGTTTGAGCTAATGGAGGCAAGGTAGGCATTTATTTAGCGGTTAATTGTTGCGCTTTAGCCCGCGCCAAGCGCAGAGGCTTGTCTATGCTTTAGATTCGCACTGTTTACTTAAGGGAGAGCATCGCATGTCTTATAACTGGGATCTTATCGAGCGTTTGCTACACGAAGTACAGAACACGGCGGGCAAGCGTTTTACCCCACGAACCTACGCCGAAGAGCTTGCTCAGGAGCTGGAGCGAGCAGGTGAACATACCGGCAATCTTGATGCGCTTAAGGCTCAAGCGTCGGAATATGGGCAGCAGCTGCTCGCAGCAGGCTACATCGAACCGCGCCCGGAGGCAGAGGGCGGCAATGGCGAGAACTTCGTGTTAACGGAGCGGGGCCTGCAACTGTTAAGCATGATCGACAGCAGCATTCCCGGTGGTGAACACTCCCGAGAGGCGCTTGCGCAACATGGCACCGCAGCGCTGGTGCCGGAAGTATTCGCCAAAATCGCCAGCGTGGCGAATCAACTGTAGGGTCAAAAACAGGGGGCAGGCACGGTTTAAGTAATCGCGATCTGCCCTTACGGTTATGGGCAGAAAGGTAAAAGCCGCGCAATGCGCGGCTTTTTGTTTGGTGGGCCCACACGGACTCGAACCGTGGACCAAAGGATTATGAGTCCTCTGCTCTAACCAACTGAGCTATGGGCCCTCAGAGGCGGGCGGATTATACCGGGGCCTTCTCGGTAGTGCCAACCGAATGGCGTGGGCGGAGAAAGTTTTGTGCGAAGGCGTCGGCATGGAGGGCACGGCTGATGACAAAGCCTTGGATCTGTTCGCAGCCTTCGGCGGCGAGGAAACCTTCTTGGGCCGTGGTCTCGACGCCTTCGGCGATTACGGTCAGTTGCATGCTGCGGCCCAGGGCGATGATGGCGCGGACGATGGCGACATCATCGCTGTCATTGGGTAGGCCGTGGACAAATGACTGGTCGATTTTTAGGGTGTCGACCGGCAGGCGCTTGAGATAACTAAGCGAGGAGTAGCCGGTGCCGAAATCATCGATGGCCAGCTGAATGCCAAGCGCTTTGAACTGGTGGAGCAGGCTCAGCGCTTCTTCGGCCTGGTTCATGATGAAACTTTCGGTAATTTCCAGTTGCAGTAGCCCTGGAGCCAAGTCGTTATCTTCCAGCAGGCCGGAGATACGAGCCAGTAAGTGCGGTTGACGCATTTGTACGCCAGTCAGGTTGACCGAGAGTGGGCCGAATGGCGCGTGCTGTTGTTGCCATTGCTGCATTTGCCAGCAAGCCTGACGCAGCACCCAGTCGCCGAGGGCGATGATTAAGCCGGTTTCTTCGGCCAGAGGAATAAAGCGATCAGGTGAGATTTCGCCAAATACCGGGTGATGCCAGCGCAATAGTGCCTCGGCACCGATTAGATTATTAGTTTTAAGGCAGCGTTTAGGTTGGTAGTAGAGCTGCAGTTGTTCCTGTTCGATGGCGCGCCGTAGCTCTCGCTCCAGTGCCATGCGCTCGGTGGCCTGGAAGGTCAGGTCGCGGGTGTAGGGTTCCGCGCGGTTGCGCCCGCACGCCTTGGCGCGGTACATGGCGGCGTCGGCATTTTTCACCAAGGTAGCAACATCTTCACCATCATCTGGGTAGCGGCTAATACCGATACTGGCGCTGATAAACAGTTCTTGTTCGTCGAATTGAAACGGCAGGCTGAAGCAGTCGAGCAGCTTGTGTGCCACCAGCTTGGCATCACCTTCGCTTTGCAGGCCGGGCAACAGGATGACGAATTCATCGCCGCCCAGGCGGGCCACAGTATCGATATCGCGTAGGTGAGCTTTTAGGCGGTCGGCAATGCTTTTGAGCAATTGATCGCCGACCGGGTGGCCGAGGCTGTCATTGATATGTTTGAAGCGGTCCAGGTCGATAAACAATACGGCGCCAATGCGCTTATCGATATGCGCATCTTCGAGTGCAGCGCTTAGTCGTGCCTCAAACAGCATGCGGTTGGGTAGCCCGGTGAGGGGATCGTGATGAGCCTGGTGGTCGAGGTTGGCTTGGGCGTGTTTGAGTGAGCTGATATCGGCAAAGACGCCGACGAAGTGGGTGGCGATGTCGTCGCTGTCACGCACTGCACTGATGGTCAGCCATCCTGGATAGGGCTCGCCGTTCTTGCGCTTGTTCCATATCTCGCCTTGCCAGTGGCCCGAAGCACTGAGGTTGTGCCACATGGCGGCGTAAAAAGCGCTGTCATGGTTACCAGAGGCTAGCAGGCGTGGCGACTGGCCAAGTGCTTCGGCTTCGCTGTAGCCGGTAATGCTGGTGAACGCACGGTTGACTGCGGTGATACGTTGTTGAAGGTCGGTGATCATCACGCCTTCAGCTGTGCTTTCAAAGACAGTGGCGGCCTGTTTAAGTGTTTCCTGCATGTGTACGCGCTCGGTAATGTCGCGTGCGATGGTCAGCATGCAGGTCTCGCCTTCAATGGGGAGCGACTGAACTGACATCTCGCAGGTGCGCAGCGAGCCATTGCGGTTGCGAATCAGCGCACGAAAATCCCTCACGTAGCCGTGTTGTTGCGCGAGCTCAAACATGCGCACACGATCTTGCAGGTCGACCCAGATGCCCAGTTGCGAGGTCGAGTAATTGGTTGCTTCTTTGATGCTGTAACCGGTGATGCGGCTGAACCCTTCGTTGACATCCAGCAGTTGTCCGTCATGCAGACGTGTAATCAGCAAGCCGTCTGGTGAGGCATGGAAGGCTTTGGCGAATTTGTCTTCCGACAGTTTAAGGCGCTGCTGGGTGTCCTTTAGTTCGCTAACATCACGCACAGCTACCACCAGCGGGCTGTTGTAATCCAGGGTGACTTTTTGCGCAGAGAGTAACGCGGTGAACTGGCTACCATCACGGCGCTGGAAGTTGCTTTCAATGTTGTGGTTATGGCCTTCGTGAAGCATGGCTTGTATGCGCGGACCACTCCCTTGTTCAGCCCACAGGCCTAACTCTGTGCCAGTGCGACCTATGGCTTCTACTGCGCTGATGCCGAGCTTTTGCTCGAAGGTGCTGTTGACCGCGAGAAAACGACCGTCTTGTTGGTCGAGCAATACGATGATGTCGGGGCAGCTGTGGAAAACGGAGGAGAACTTCTGTTCCGAAAGCGCCAGCGCCTGTTCGGTGCGCTTGGTTTCGGTTATGTCGATCAGCAGGCCACGCAGCATCTGACTGCCATCCTGTGGTGAGAGCGTGACGATATCTCGTACCCAGACCTCGCGCCCGTCGGCGGCGAGCATGCGGTAATCCATGCTGTGGTCTCGGCCTGCCTGGGTTTCGCTGCGGCAATAATCTAGGGTGCGGCGCGCGTCGTCGGGGTGCAGGATGCGCTCGACAAAACCGGGCTTCAGCCAGTCCTGGGTTGGATAGCCGAGCAGTTTTTGCGCCTGAGGGGCGACATAGGTATAGCGGAAGTCGCTCGGGTCCATCTGCCAAGCGATGGCATTCAAGCTTTCGACCAGGCCGCGATAATGCAGCTCGCTGTTGCGCAGTTCATCTTCCAGAAGGGTGCGCCTATTCATCTCGCGGCGTAGACGGCGATTTATGCGCAGTATGCTGAAGATGATCAGCAGTGCCGCTAGCAGGCCTGGCAGACCAAACAGCAGCAAGCTGCGCCAGAGTTGACGTTGGTCTGTTAGTTCGCCAACCCAGCGTTGCTCAATGTCGGCGACTTCACGCGGGGTTAGCTCAGCCAGCACCTTATCGATAATGCCGGCCAGAATGGCATGATTATTAGGCACAGCCATGGCCAGCTGGTAGCGATACGGAGTCTGGCCACTGACGATGATGCCGTCGAGCTTGAGTTGGCGCAGGTGCCAAACGCTCGAGGCCAGATCGCCGACCATGGCGTCGGCTTGACCTGTGGCCAATGCCTGCAAGGCAGCGGCAATGCTGGGGCGAGGCCTTAAACGCAGTTCGGGGTGTTTG
>JAGGNC010000100.1 GCA_017886405.1 Pseudomonas sp.
CTTAGGTGCGTTGCAGTCTGGCGCACTGGAAGACTCCAACGTCGAGTTGTCCGATCAGCTGGTTAACCTGATCGTCGCCCAGCGCAACTACCAGGCTAACGCCAAGACCATCGAAACCGAGAGTGCTATTACCCAGACCATTATCAATCTGCGTTAATAGGTTCTCACTGCGGCAGGCGCCTGCCTGTCGCAGGCGGCAGAAATACGCCGCCATGGCATTTCAAAAGGCTCCTGAGGGAGCCTTTTTTGTGTTTAAATTATTAAATATCAAGTACTTGTAGTTATTTGCCGAGTGCTGGCACAGGCATTGCTTTATAGCTTGTATAGCGCAGCGGGCGACACGCCCAACTCGGAGAATAACCATGGACAAGATGCTTTACGTTTCCATGACTGGGGCCCACCAGAACACCCTGGCCCAGCGTGCACACGCCAACAACCTGGCCAACATCACCACCAACGGCTTTCGCCGCGATTTTGAGCAAGCGCGCTCCATGCCGGTTTTTGGTGACGGTTTACCGTCGCGGGTCTATGCGATGAGTGAGCGCCCTGGCACTGATTTCACCCCAGGCTCCCTGCAGGAAACCGGACGCGACCTGGATGTGGCCATTGGCGGCAAAGGCTGGTTGGCCGTGCAGGCGCCCGATGGGACTGAAGCCTATGTGCGTACCGGCAGCCTGAATGTTGATGCCCTGGGTGTTCTGCGCACGGGTAATGGTTTGCCGGTGATGGGCAACGCCGGGCCGATCGCCGTGCCACCAGAGCAGAAAATTGAGATTGGTAAAGACGGCACCATCAGTATCCGTGCCCTCGGCGAGGCGCCGAATGTGTTGGCCGAGGTGGACCGTTTGAAGCTGGTCAATCCGGACCCCAAGCAGATGGAAAAGGGCAGCGATGGCCTGATTCGCTTCAAGGGTCAGGGCCCGGTACTGGCGGATGCCACCACGGAAATCACCTCGGGGTTTCTTGAGTCGAGCAACGTCAACGCCGTGGAAGAGATGACCGCGATTCTCTCGCTTTCCCGCCAATTCGAACTTCAAGTGAAGATGATGCGCACCGCCGAAGACAATTCGGCGGCGATGGCGCGCGTCTTGCAGATGACCTAATTATCAGCATGCGGTGTCGGTAAATCGGCGCCCGAGGAGAATCGATATGCTTCCTGCACTGTGGGTCAGCAAGACAGGTCTGTCCGCTCAGGACATGAACCTGACCACCATTTCCAACAACTTGGCCAACGTCTCGACCACCGGTTTTAAGCGTGATCGCGCCGAGTTCGAAGACCTGCTGTATCAGGTCCGTCGTCAGCCTGGCGGCCAGTCCAGCCAAGACAGCCAATTGCCAACGGGTTTGCAGTTGGGTACGGGTGTGCGAGTGGTGGGTACGCAGAAGATCTTCACTGCCGGTAGCCTGCAAACCACCGAACAGCCGATGGATATGGCGATTAACGGCCGTGGTTTCTTCCAGGTACTGCTGCCAGACGGCACCGTGTCCTACAGCCGTGACGGCAGCTTCCACCTCAATTCCGATGGCCAGGTAGTGACCTCCAATGGTTACGCGCTGGAACCCGCTATCGTGCTGCCCAATGAAGTGCGCACCTTCACCGTGGGCGAAGACGGCACCGCGTCGGTGACCACCGCCGGCAATCCGCAGCCGCAAATTATTGGCAACCTGCAGATCACCGACTTCATAAACCCGGCAGGCCTGGAAGCCATCGGTAACAACCTGTTTTTGGAGACCGCCTCTAGCGGCGCGCCGCAGGTCGGCACCCCAGGTTTAAATGGGCTGGGCACCACGCTGCAGAACACCTTGGAAAACTCCAACGTCAGCGTGGTTGAGGAGCTGGTGAACATGATCACCACGCAACGTGCCTATGAAATGAACTCCAAAGTCATTTCCACTGCGGATCAAATGCTCGGCTTTATTTCGCAGAATCTTTAATGGCGTAGGGCGGGTTAGACGCGAAGCGGCGTAACCCACCAAGGTCTTCACCCAGCCAAATGCAACATCCGAGGTAGTAGATATGAACCGGCTAATAATCATAAGTGCACTGCTTGGCCCGCTGGCTTTGAGCGGCTGCATGGCGCCCGCGCCTAAGCCGGACGATCCTTACTACGCGCCGGTGATGCCGCGCACGCCGCTACCCGCTGCGCAAAACAATGGTTCTATCTATCAAGCGGGCTTCGATAACGGTTTGTTTAGTGACCGTAAAGCCCATCGGGTCGGCGACATCATCACCATTACCCTGAATGAGCGCACGCAAGCCAGCAAGAACAGCAGCAGTCAGGTCAGCAAAAACAGCTCAGCCGACTTGGGTGTGCCGAATCTATTTGGTATGGCTGTGTCGCCGAAAAATCCGCTGGCCTCCATCAGTGCGCTGGGCCTGACCAATGACACGCTCGGTCTGGATGCGAGCTTCGATGCAGCGCGCTCGGCTGATGGTTCCGGCTCGGCCGGACAAAGCAACAGCCTGACCGGTTCAATTACCGTGTCGGTGGCCGAAGTGATGCCCAACGGCATTCTGCTAGTGCGTGGCGAAAAGTGGATGACCCTCAATACCGGTGATGAGCTGGTGCGGATTGCCGGATTGGTGCGTGCCGATGACATCGCCACCGACAACACTGTGTCCTCGACCCGTATCGCCGATGCCCGCATCACCTACTCGGGGACTGGCGCCTTCGCCGATGCCTCCCAGCCGGGCTGGATGAGTCGTTTCTTTATTAGCCCAATGTGGCCGTTCTGAGGGTGGCTATCATGACGCTTTCCAAGTGCCTATTGGCTGCGGCCGCCTTGTTACTGTCCTCGTTGGCTCAGGCCGACAGACTTAAAGACCTGGCCAGTATTCAGGGTGTGCGCAGCAACCAGTTAATCGGTTACGGCCTAGTGGTCGGCCTCAATGGCAGCGGTGACCAGACCACGCAAACGCCCTTCACCGTGCAGACCTTCAATAACATGATGGCGCAGTTCGGCATCAAGGTACCGGCTGGTGGCAACGTGCAGCTAAAGAACGTTGCTGCAGTCTCTATTCATGCCGACCTGCCGGCGTTCGCTAAGCCTGGACAGACCATCGACATCACGGTGTCCTCCATTGGTAACGCCAAGAGCTTGCGCGGCGGCAGCCTGTTGATGACCCCGCTCAAAGGTATCGATGGCAACGTCTACGCCATTGCCCAGGGCAACTTGGTGGTCGGCGGTTTCGATGCCGAAGGCGCGGACGGCTCGCGGATTACCGTCAACGTACCGTCGGCCGGGCGGATTCCTGGTGGCGCGACGGTCGAGCGGTCGGTGCCGAGTGGTTTCAGTCAGGGCAATACCTTGACCCTGAACCTCAATCGTCCTGACTTCACCACGGCCAAGAATATTGTTGACCACATCAACGAATTGCTCGGCCCAGGTGTGGCGCAAGCGCTCGATGGCGGTTCGATTAGCGTCAGTGCGCCACTCGATCCCGGCCAGCGGGTGGACTACCTGTCGATTCTGGAAAACCTCGAAGTCGAGATTGGTCAGGCTGTGGCCAAGGTGATCATCAATTCACGCACCGGCACCATCGTGATTGGCCAGAATGTGCGGGTGCAGCCGGCTGCAGTGACCCACGGCAGTTTGACTGTGGTGATTACCGAAGACCCCATAGTCAGCCAGCCGGATGCCTTGTCGGGTGGCCAGACAGCGGTGGTGCCGCGCTCCAAGGTTAATGCCGATCAAGAAGCTAAGCCGATGTTCAAATTCGGCCCCGGGACCACACTGGATGAAATCGTCCGTGCGGTGAATCAGGTGGGCGCTTCGCCTTCCGACCTTATGGCCATCCTGGAGGCGCTGAAACAAGCCGGCGCTCTGCAGGCTGACCTGATCGTCATTTAAGGGAGGCATGCCAATATGGATTCTCGACTCTCAGCCGGGTTGCTCGGCGGCGCTAAAAGCCCCGTAGACAGTGGCGCCTATAACGACCTAAGCCGTTTGCAGCAGTTCAAGGTCGGCGGCGACAGCGAAAAGAACATCAAGAAAGTCGCTCAAGAGTTTGAGTCGCTGTTTCTCAATGAAATGCTCAAAGCCATGCGTTCGGCCAACGAGGCGTTCGGTGAAGGCAACTTCATGAACAGTAACGAGAGCAAAACCTACCAGGATATGCACGACCAGCAGCTGTCTGTGACCCTGTCCAACCACCAGAACGGTATTGGCTTGGCCGACGTGTTGGTGCGGCAGATGTCGAAAATCAAAGAGGCCGACAGCCGCCCCAACCCCTTTGCCCAAGTCAATGAGCCAGTGCCGACTGCGCCGAGCAAGCCACTGGCTCAAGTCGAGGGCAGTCGCGACGATACCTCGCTGCTCAATCAACGGCGTTTATCGCTGCCAGGCACGCTGACGGATCGTCTGCTGGCGGGCATCGTGCCATCGGCCACCGCTGCCGATGGCCAGCCGTTGGCGCAGAACGACTGGATTCCAGCCAAAACCTTTGCCGCGCCCGCCGATACTGCGCTGGGCTTGCAGGGTATGGACGCCATCACCGGGCGGCTTATTGCACAACCGCCATTGGCGCCAGGAAAATCTGCTTTCGGTTCCAAGGATGAGTTTATTGCCGCCATGTTGCCGATGGCCGAGCAAGCCGCCGAGAAGATTGGCGTCGACCCGCGCTACCTGGTGGCCCAGGCCGCATTGGAAACCGGCTGGGGTAAATCAATTATTCGCCAGCAGGACGGCAGCAGCAGCCATAACCTGTTTGGCATCAAAACCCATAACACCTGGGAAGGCGATTCGGCGCGGGTGCTGACCACCGAGTTCAAGGGCGGCAAGGCGGTCAAGGAAGCGGCATCGTTCCGCGCCTATGAGTCCTTCGCCCACAGCTTTGATGATTACGTGAGCTTCTTGCAGAACAATGGTCGTTACGAAAAAGCCTTGGCCAGCACCGAGAACCCCGAGCAGTTCGCCCGCGAATTGCAGAAAGCCGGCTACGCCACCGACCCGCAGTACGCCCGCAAAATCGCCCAGATCGCCCGGCAAATGCAGACCTACCAAACCGTCGCGTCTGTCACCACGCCGTCCACCAACGGATGATGAACCATGGCTGACTTACTCAAAATTGGCCTGTCTGGGCTGTCGGTCAATAAAACCGCGCTGGCGGTCACCGGGCATAACATCAGCAA
>JAGGNC010000306.1 GCA_017886405.1 Pseudomonas sp.
GTTTCGAGAATAAGCCTTTGAACTGCCACCCCTGAATCTGTTCCAAGTGCTGGCTGGGGCTCAGCCCCTGCTGGCGGAACAGCGCATAAAAGCTGCGTTTGCTGAAATCATGCAGGTGGTGGGGTTGCCATCCAAGGTTGGAGTAATCGGCACCGAGGCGATGACCTTGCCGCCGTCGGCCAGTAACCGCGCATAGTTGGCCAGCAGTTGTTGCGGGCACGGCAGGTGCTCGATGGTTTCCAAACTGACAATGCAGTCGAAACCCTGGTCGCTGCTGAACTGCTCAGCATCGACGCATTCATAACGCAGATTGGGTAACGGGTAATGCTGGTGGGCATAGGCAATAGCCGCAGGGTCGATATCCACTCCGGTGACCTGCTTGTCTGGGTTGCGTTCGGCCAGTAGGGCGGTGCCGTAACCGCAACCACAGGCTATATCCAGCACGCGCAGGCCACTGAGGTGTTCAGCCGCGAATTCATAGCGCTGTATATGGATGTGCAGGCTAGCCTGTTCATCTAGGTTCTGCGGGTTGAGATCCTTCGGGTAAATCCGTTCGAGGGTATGCATGGTTTTAGCAGCGCAAAGAGGAGCCGGGACTACATGTCAGGCGGCATGCGCTGCTCACTCCTGTATGGGAAGCTGTGCGAGCTGTATCGGCATGTTTTCTGGTTGTTAACTCCCTATCACTGCACCTATGGCAACAAGGACGGTTAGTTATGTCGACTTCTGATGCGCCTCGTTATCCCCTGATATTGGTACCGGGCTTGCTCGGCTTTATCAGTCTGCTTGGTTATCCCTATTGGTACGGCATCGTCTCGGCGTTGCGCCAGCTTGGTGCGAACGTGTTCCCGGTGTTGGTGTCTTCGGTGCATTCCACTGAGGTGCGCGGTGAGCAGTTGCTGCTGCGCATTGCCGAGGTGTTGCAGCAGACCGGCGCTGAAAAGGTGCACCTGATCGGCCACAGCCAGGGTGCCCTTACGGCGCGCTATGCGGCTGCACTGAAGCCTGAGTGGGTGGCGTCCATCACTTCGGTGGCGGGACCTAATCATGGCTCTGAGCTGGCGGATTTCCTGAAGCGCAAAGCACCGCACGGCAGCCTGCGCCATCGCCTGTTGAGCGCCCTGCTGCGTGCTGTGGCGCGGGTTATGGCCTGGCTGGAACGCGGTTATAAAGGTCCGCCATTGCCGATGAATGTAGATGCAGCGCAGCAGTCGCTGACTCTCGAAGGCGTGGCTGCCTTCAATGTGCAGTACCCGCAGGGTCTGCCTGACACCTGGGGCGGTGAGGGCGCGGCCGAGGTCAATGGCGTGCGTTATTATTCTTGGTCCGGCACCATCCAGCCCAGCATCACCAACAAAGGCGGCAACCGTTTCGACGGGCCTAATGTTGCCTGCCGGCTATTCGCGCGGACCTTTCAGCGCGAGTCAGGGCAGTGCGACGGCATGGTCGGTCGCTACAGCTCGCACCTAGGCACGGTGATCGGTGATCAGTATCCGATGGATCACTTCGATATCATCAACCAGACCTTTGGCCTGGTTGGCAAAGGCGCTGAGCCGGTGAAACTGTTTATTCAACATGCCCAGCGCCTGGCGGCTGAGGGGCTTTAGAACGCGCTCAGATCGACCCAGATGCCCTGATCATCTTCGCGGATGGTCAGGGCTTGCAGCGACTGCCCGGCGCAGGGGCCGGCGACGCATTCGCCGGATTCAATTAGAAACAGCGCGCCGTGGGTCGCGCATTGGATCAGGCTGGCGCTGGCGTCGAGAAACTGATCGGGCAACCATTCCAGCGAAATGCTGCGGTGTGGGCAGAGATTGCGATAGGCATACAGCTGACCGTCTTTGCGCACGGCAAACAGCTTTTCTCCCGCCATCTCAAAGCCCCGGCTCTGGCCTTCGGCCACTTCATCCGGTGCACATACACGCAGCATAGAACTCTCCCTCGACAGACCGACATTATGCCGGCCTGTCGGTGAAGTGAAAGAGACAGCGCATCTTTGCCCCACGTGCAGCAGAGTTTTGCGCGCATACAGCGGCGCGGCAAACCTGTGGCCCGTTAGATTTCCCACACTAAATTAACCGCAGCGTGGCGGCCCGGCTGGCTGAAGCGGCCAAGGCTTGGGCTATTTTCGGTGACGCTGCGTACATCGCCCCACTGCCAGTATTGCTTGTCGCCCAGGTTATACAGACCGGCGTTGACCGAGAACTGGTCAGTCGCCTGCCAGTAGGCAGTTAGGTCGAGTAGGCCGTAACCCGCTGGCTCGACCTGATTGGCGAGCTGGGTTTCGTCGACTCGCTCCTTGGCTGCCACCAGAGTCCAGGCCAGCTCGCCGCCGAACCGCCCGCTTGGCGCGTCATAGCCGAGACCGAATACTGCTTTCAGTGGGTCGACACTGTTGATCGGCTGGCCGCTGGCTTCATCCTTGCCACGTGCATACGCAATCGAGCCGCGCAGACGGGTACCGTCCGGCAGGCCAACGCTGCTTAGGAATACTTCGCCTTTGGCTTCTGCGCCGCGGATGGTGACGCGATCCAGGTTCTGGTATTGAAAGGTCATACGACCGTTACCCGTCGGATCATTGGCCAGGGTGACTTGCTCAATAAAGTCGTCGTAGCGGTTGTAGAACAGCGCCAGGCCGAAGCTGCCGGCGTTGTATTGACCGCGCAGACCAAACTCGTAGCTGTTACTGGTTTCCGCTTTGAGGTCGGGGTTGGCGATGGTCTGGTAGCCGCGGGCGAAATTGATGAACTCGCCAAAAATATCCACTGCATTGGGCGCGCGGAAGCCCGCGGCGTACTGACCGTAAACACTGTGGGCGTCATCGAGCTGGTAGGTCACGCCAAACTTTGGCGAGAGTGCTTCATCTGTGTAATCAGCGGGATTGTTGTTGACCGGTGCACTGTTCAGGTATTGCGGGGTTACGTCTGGCTTCATCTCATAGTGGTCGTAGCGCAAGCCCGGTAACAGGGTCCAGCGACCCATCTTGATATTGTCCTGGGCGAACAGCGCGTACTCGGTGGAAGTCGGGTCGGGGAAGTCGCTCAGTGGAAAGGTTTCATTTCCAGGAATGGTCGGCACCGGCAAACCCGTGCTGGTGAAGATTTCGCCGCCGCGGCGCAGGTCGCTGCTGTCCAGGCGTTTGACGTCAAAGCCGAAGATCAGTTGGTGTGTGGCGATACCGGTTGCGAACAGCTTGTCGAACTTGGCATTGAATGCCCACAGCTGCTCCTGATAAGTGGAGTCGCGGCTGCGCTCGCGCAGGTTGCCAGCACTGAAGCGGGTTTGCTCGGTACGTTGGCGAATCTGACTGTCCTGATAACTCAGCTGCCATTCGGCGCGGTCGGCGATGAGGCTGCCCAAGTCGAACTGGTGTTGCAGGCTGACGCGCTGACGGTCGGTGGTGTCCGTTGCATCGGAGGTGCGCACGGTAGCGGTTGTGCTGTATTCGTTCAGCACCTGAGTATCCGCGCTGTCTTCGAGGGTCTCAAAGGTCAGCTGCAGGCGGTCGCTGTCGTTGTAGTTCCAGCCGAACTTGCTCAGCAGGTTGTCGGCGCGGTAATTCTGCGGGTTGGCTTGCTCGCGTGCGACACCGATGCCGCCGCGCCCGCCAAAGGTGTCCTGAGCCTGGCCATCCCGCCGGCCGAGGTGCAGCAGGCCATCGAATTGGCCTTGCCGCGCAGCCAAGGTGCTGCTGCGCATCCAGCTGTCGTCGGCACCGTTGTAACCGGTTTTGAGCCGTGCGTAGACGTCGTCACCTTGATCCAGATAGTCGCCGGCATCCTTGGTCAGAAAACTCACCGCACCGCCAATGGCGTCGCTGCCATACAGCGAGCTGGCGGGGCCGCGAATGATTTCTACCTGCTTCACGGTGTCCGGGTCGACGTAGTTGCGCCGCGCATCCAGGAAGGGGCCGAAGGTAAAGGCATCCGGGGTCGGCACCCCGTCCACCTGGGTCAGCACGCGGTTACCGCCAATCCCGCGGATGGTGAAGCCCGCCAGACCGAAACGGCTGCCAGTACCGCCGACGGTGATACCGGGTTCATAGCGCACCAGATCCTGAATGTTCTTTACGTTGCGCTGATCGATATCGCGTTCGGTCTGCACTGACACCGTGCTGGGCACTTGGTCAAGAGTCTGTTCGGTTCGGGTGGCCGTGACGGTGACCGTGTCGAATTGGTTCGCTGCTTTGCCTGCGCCAAGCGCCAACGATGGGCTCAGCAAGAGCAGGGCAAGCCAGGGGCGGCGGGTGTAGGGAGGGCTTCTGTGCATGTTGGGCTCCAGGGTTGTAAGGGTGGCTTCTGTGGCATAGGTTGGCATCGGCGGCAAAGCTAAACGACATTGACATGCAAATGCAAATGATTATCAAATAGAGTTAATTCAATTTGACTGGATCACTGCATGTTGCGTTTGTCATTGTTTTTGCTGCTTTCGCTGGCGCTACACATCGCCGGCTGGCAGCTGCAGGGCGCGGCACACCCGCCAGCGCTAAGCACAGCCGAAGCCAGCGCTGCGCCACAGGTGTTACGCCTGGCTGCCGTGTTGCAACAGGCCGCGCCGACAGCGCAAGCACCGCGCCCAGTTGCCGTGCCGAGCAAAATCCCCGCGACAAAATCCGCCCCGTCGATGGTGGTCGCCAAACCGCGGCCAGTTCATGCGGTGCAACCGGCTCAATCTCAGCCCGCGCCGACTCAAACCACCCCCACCCAGGCGATTTCCGCGCAGCCAGTCGCGGAAGTGTTCAGCCGCAAACCGAGCTTTCGCCAGCCGCCACGTCCGCCGAGTTATCCGTCCCAGGCGCGGCGGCGTAACCAGCAGGGTGTGGTGGTGGTCGAGGTGCGTTTGGATGCGCGCGGCCAGCAACGCAGCCTGAATGTGCTGCGCTCTTCAGGCATTGACAGCCTTGATCATGCCGCTCTGGACGCGGTAGCAGAGTGGGTTTTTCGTCCTGAAACCACACACGGCCAGGCCGTACCAAGCCGTGTACAGATCCCTATTCGGTTCGCTTTGACGGCGAGCCGTTGATTAATCAGTGAGGAGTTTTTCATGAGTACACATGTCCCGTCAGTCGCACCCAGCAATGACCTTTATCTGGCCTGGCAGGTGCTGCGTAGGGAGCAGCCACGCCTGCGCGCCCGCGATGCTGCCGAGCGTTTGGCTGTCAGCGAGGCTGAGCTGGTTGCCAGTCGTCTTGATGTCGACACGCTGCGCCTGCAGCCAGATTGGGCGCAGTTGCTGCCGGCGCTCGGTGAGTTGGGTTATGTCATGGTGCTGACCCGCAATGAGCATTGCGTGCATGAGCGCAAAGGCCACTACCGTGAAGTGACGGTGAGCGCCAACGGGCAGATGGGCCTGGTGGTGTCGGCAGATATTGACCTGCGTTTGTTTCTTGGTGGCTGGGCCAGTGTGTTTGCCATCGAGGAACAAACCGCCAAGGGTGCCCAGCGCAGCGTTCAGGTGTTCGACCGCCAAGGCACTGCAGTGCACAAGGTGTTTCTCACTGATGAAAGCCAGCTAGGTGCCTGGGCGCCGCTGCTTGAGCGATTTAAGGCCGCTGAGCAGAGCGCAGTGCTTGATCTCCTTCCGCTGCCCAATGCTGCATCGGTCAAGGTGGATGCATTGATTGATGTGAATGCCCTGCGCGTGGGCTGGTCGACCCTAAAGGACACGCATCACTTCTTCGCCCTGCTGAAAACGCACGGCTCCACCCGCACCCAGGCTCTGCGTTTGGCAGGGAGCGAATGGGCTGAGCCGCTGGCTGTGCGCGAGCTGCCGAAGCTGCTCGAACAGTTGGCTGCGCGCGAAGTGCCGATCATGCTGTTTGTCGGCAACCGCCATTGCATCCAGATTCATTCCGGCCCAGTGAAGAACTTGTGCTGGCTGGATACCTGGTTCAACGTGCTCGACCCCGAGTTCAACCTGCACCTGCAGACCGCAGGCGTTGCCGAGCTGTGGCGGGTGCGCAAACCAAGCAGCGATGGCCTGATCACCAGCTGGGAAGCCTTCGATGCCAGTGGTGAGTTGGTGGTCCAGCTGTTTGGTGCACGCAAACCGGGCATCGCTGAGCGGCAAGACTGGCGCGCCCTGGCCGAACGCGCACCCGCGCTGGAGTGCTGACATGAGCCAGTGGTGGAGCGTGATGGGACCGCTGGGTTGGCCGCTGGCGCTGTGTTCGTTACTGGCACTGGCGCTGATTCTGCAACGATTCAGTGTATTTCTGCGCTTGCAGCCGTTGAGCAATGCCGCTGCTCAGGCGGCATTAGGTGCATGCCGTACCTGCGAGCGCGAGCACTGCAAGGGGGGCGCGCGCGGTTGGCGTTATGGCTTGGCGTTATTGCTCAAGCACAGCGCCTTGCCAGGTGTGCAACGTGAAGAACTGTTGGGTTGCTGGCTGCTGGAAGAACGCCAGCGCCTCAATCGGCAGCTGCGGTTACTGCAGCTGATTGGCGTGTTGGCGCCCATGCTTGGCTTGCTCGGCACTGTACTGGGGATGTTGGAAATGTTTGCCACGATTGCCGGGCAGAACAGCCCGGTCACCCCGGCGTTACTCGCCGATGGCCTGTGGCAGGCGCTTTACACCACGGTCTGGGGCTTGCTGATTGCCATCCCGGCGCTGGCGGCCGGGCAGGGCTTTGCCTTGTGGGCGGAGCGCTACTTGGAAGGCGTGCAAGCGTTGCTCAATCGCTGCCAACTGGCGTTGGATGGCCTGGAGCTGGAACTGACCGGCAGCCCGTTGACTGCGCAGTGGGAGTTGTCGTGATCCGTCTGCCGGCTGCGAACACTGCCCAGAGCAATCTGTTACCCGATCTGACGCCACTGCTCGATGTAATTTTTATCGTGCTGGTGTTCTTTCTGCTAACCGCGCAAACGCCGCTACTGGAGCTGCCCTTGCAGCTGCCGCAAAGCCGTGAAGCGCTGCCCACGGCGAGTGCTGGCAACGCTGAGCGCCTGCAAATACAACTCTCAGCCCAAGGCGGCTGGCGTTTTAACGGCGAGCAGCAAGCGGATTTCAGCGTGCTGCGCACTGAACTGATCGGGGCTCTTGCCGCCGCTAACGCTGTGGGTCTGGACTTGGCGCTGGACCGCCAAGCGCCACTGTCGGCATTTCTCGACCTGATAGCGTTGCTGCAACAGCAGGGCATTCAGGACAGTCGCATTCTTCTAGAGGCCTCTCATGAAACCCCTTAAGACTTTACTCATCCTGTGTGCAGGCCTGTTGTCTGGTGCCGCGGTGATGGCCGCTGAGCCGTTACCGCAACGCTGGATCAGCTCCGGCGGTTCGCTCAGCGAGTGGGTGGTGGGGCTAGGCGGCGAAAGCCGTTTGGTCGGAGTGGACAGTACCAGTCAGCACCCACAGTCACTGCGTGGGTTGCCGAGCATCGGTTATCAACGCCAGATGGCGGCGGAGGGCATGCTGGCCTTGCGCCCGGATGTGCTGATCGGCAGCGAGGAAATGGGCCCACCACCGGTGCTGGCGCAACTGCGTGGCGCGGGTGTGCGGGTGGAAGTGCTCTCGGCCAAGACTGACCTGTCGACGTTACGCGCCAACCTGCAGCGTATTGGCACGTTATTGGGCGACCCACAGCGCGCTGATCAGGCCTTCTCGGCCTACCAGCTGCGCGTGCAGCAACAGGCGGATTGGCTGGCACTCGCGCAGCGTCAGCAGGCAGCTCCGGGTGTGCTGTTGTTGCTTGGGCATGCCGGTGGCAGCCCGATGGTCGGTGGTAAGGATACCTCGGCTGATTGGCTGATCACGCGCGCTGGCGGGTTTAATCTAGCCAGTCATCGCGGCTTTAAGGCGTTGTCCACCGAGGCTTTGCTGGCGCTCGACCCGGAGGTGGTTATCATTGCTGATCGCAGCCTGGCTGGAGAGGCGGCTCGTGATGCCCTGCTGCTGCAAAACCCAGCGCTGGCAGCGACGCGAGCGGCGCGCAATCAGCGTTTGCTGATGCTCGACCCGACGCTATTGGTCGGTGGCCTCGGCCCGCGTTTGCCCGATGGGCTGGCGGCCTTGTCCGCAGCCTTTTATCCTGCCAGCCAATCTTTGGTCGCCGACACTAAGCCCACGCCATGAACCCTGTTATTCGACCACGCTCATTGTTTATCGCGTTGAGCCTGTTATTGGTGCTCGCGCTCTGGTTGTCCCTGGCTTTGGGGCCGGTCAGCCTGCCGTTGCTTGATACCCTCAAGGCGGCGCTGCGCCTGCTCGGCCTGGCGCAACCGGGTGATGACCTGGCTCAAGCCGAATTGATCCTCGGGCAGATCCGCTTGCCGCGCACCCTACTAGGCTTGCTGGTTGGTGCGGTGTTGGCGCTCTGCGGGGTGGCGATGCAGGGGTTGTTTCGTAATCCGCTGGCCGACCCCGGCCTGATCGGTGTGTCCAGCGGTGCCGCCCTCGGCGCGGCGGTGGCGATTGTCGGCGGCGCAGCGCTGGGCGGCCTGCCAGAAGCGTTCGCGCCTTATCTGCTGTCGTTGTTTGCCTTTCTTGGCGGCCTTGGGGTGACGGCGCTGGTCTATCGTTTGGGCCGGCGCGATGGTGAAACTAATGTGGCGACCATGCTCCTGGCCGGCATCGCGCTGACGGCGTTGGCCGGTGCGGCCATCGGTCTGTTTACCTACCTGGCGGATGACGCCACCTTGCGCACGCTGACGTTCTGGAACCTGGGTAGCCTCAATGGCGCGAGCTATAGCCGCTTGTGGCCGTTGCTGCTGGTAACGGCGGCAGTCGCGCTGTGGTTACCGCGCCGGGCTAAGGCATTGAATGCCTTGCTGCTGGGCGAATCTGAGGCGCGGCATCTGGGTTTTGCTGTAGAGCGAGTGAAGGCTGAGTTGGTGTTTTGCACCGCGCTCGGCGTGGGCGCAGCCGTGGCGGCAGCGGGGATGATCGGTTTTATCGGCCTGGTGGTGCCGCATCTGGTGCGCTTAATGGTCGGGCCTGATCACCGTGTGTTGTTGCCGGCCTCGGCCTTGGCGGGTGCCAGCCTGTTGCTGCTGGCGGATTTAGCAGCGCGGTTGCTGCTAGCGCCGGCTGAACTGCCGATTGGCATTGTTACGGCGCTGATTGGCGCGCCGTTCTTTCTTTATTTGTTGCTGCGGGAGCGTACCTGATGCTGCGGGCGGAAAATCTGGCGGTTCAGCGCGGCCCGTGCACGGTGTTGGCGGAGATCAACCTGCAGTTGCATGCGGGCGAGGTACTCGGCGTGCTAGGCCCCAACGGTGCTGGCAAGAGCACCTTGCTCGGTGCATTGTGTGGCGAATTGCCATTGAGTCACGGCGATGTCTGGCTGGATCAACGGCGGCTGCATGACTGGCCGGGCATCGAACGCGCGCAACGCTTGGCAGTTTTGCCGCAAACCTCGACGCTGAATTTTGCTTTTCGGGTAGAAGAGGTGGTGGGCATGGGTCGTTTGCCACATGCCAGCGGCCGGCTCAAAGACGCCCAAATTATCAATCAGGCGCTGCAAGCAGCTGATGCGCTGCATTTGGCCGGGCGCAGCTATCAGGCCTTGTCCGGTGGCGAGCGCCAGCGCGTGCACTTAGCGCGTGTGCTGGCTCAGCTCTGGCCGGGCGGTGAGGGGCAAATCCTGCTGCTTGATGAGCCAACCTCGATGCTTGATCCGCTGCATCAGCACACTACGCTGCAGGCTACGCGTGCCTTCGCCGAGCAGGGCGCTGCGGTGCTGGTGATCCTCCATGATCTCAATCTTGCGGCGCGTTACTGTGACCGTTTGCTGTTACTCCAAGACGGCCGACCCCATGTGTTGGGTAGTCCTGAACAGGTGTTGCGCGCCGAGCCTTTAAAGGCGGTATTCGGTCTGGAGGTCCTGGTGCAGCAGCATCCAGAACGGGGTCATCCTTTAATTATCGCTCGATAACAACCCATTTACGATCTACTGTGCGTCGGCCATCTGGCGTTAAAAACAGCCTGCAGCACCAGCCCGGTCGGAAGTCGCTTCCTCGGTTTTTTGCCTTGTCTGGCTGAAGCTCGCGAGAGCGTAAACGGATTCTAAGGTCTTAATTATGCGTATCGCGTTATTGCTGGTTGCCGCGCTATTGAGCGCTTGTCAGACCTCGCTACCCGCTTTGCCCGCGTGGCAAAGTCCGCTGGGGCTTGATCATCCTGAGGTGGGACAGATTGTTGAGTTAAGGACCGGTGCGGTCCTGACCCCTGCGCAGTTAGTCAAGCAATTGGCCGGAGCGCCCCGGGTGCTGGTAGGTGAGCGGCATGACAATCCGGATCATCATGCCCTGCAGCTGTGGCTGCTGCGGGCACTGGCGCAGCAGCGGGCGCAAGGTAGCCTGTTGTTGGAAATGCTGACGCCGGATCAGCAGGTGCGTGTCGATCAGGTGCGTGCAGCCATCAACGCCGGGCAAGTACCGCCGGACATGCTCAATGCTTTAGCCTGGCAGCCAGGTTGGCCTTGGTGGTTATACGGACCGCTGGTGCAGCATGCGCTCCGCCAGCCTTATCCATTGCTGGCGGCCAACCTCGAGCGCCGCGAAGTTATGCAGATTTATACCCAAGCACCGCAGTTGGAAGGCCCAGCCTCTTCGGCGCAGCCGGTTCGCGAGGCGTTGTTTAAGCAAATTCGCCAATCGCACTGCAATCTGCTGCCGGAAAGCCAGCTACCCGCGATGCTTGCTGTGCAGCAGCAACGTGATCGGCGCATGACTGAAGCATTGCTGGCCGCGCCTGAGCCGAGCCTGCTAATTGCTGGGGCATTCCATGTGCGTCGCGACCTCGGTATACCCCTGCACCTAGAGGATTTACGCGCCGCTGATGGTGCGAAAGTACTGATTCTAGCGGCGGTGGGCAGTGTGGTTAACGCCGCATCTGCAGACTACCTGTGGTACACGCCTGCGCTACCTGAGCAGGATATCTGCGCAGAACTGCGACCCTAGCCCGATTTGCCAGCGGCTGAGCAGGTAATCTGCGGTTTTTACCGGAGACTACCGATGCCAGCCGCTGCCCACGCCCTGCTTACCCGTTACTTCAATGCCCTCAACGAACGCGACAGTAGCGCCTGTCTGGATCTGCTCAGTGATGATGTGTTGCTGGACATCAATCAGGGGCCGCGCGAGCAAGGCGTGCAAGCCTTTGCTGATTACCTAGAGCGCATGCAGCGCTGCTTCCGTGAAACCGTCGATAACCTGCAAATACTCACCGAACCCAATGGGCAGCGTGCGGCCTGTGAGTACACCCTGAGCGGTGAGTACCTGAGCACCGATGATGGCCTGCCTGACGCCTGTGGTCAGTCTTATCAGCTAGCGGGCGCAAGTTTCTTCGAGATTCGTGACGGTAAGATCAGCCGGGTAAGCCAGCATTTCAATTTGCCGGAGTGGCTGGCGCAGGTCGATTTCTAAGGTCGCTGTCTGTTTGCGGGACTTTTCTGCAGGAAAAAATGGTCGGGAGCCATTTTTGACAGTGTGCAGCGATGGTCCCCAAGAGGTGGCTGTCACGAATGGCAGGGCATAAAAAAAGACCCGGCAAAAGCCGGGTCAATAACCGTGATTAGCCTGATGAGGAGATACTCTGAAGAGGCCGACGGGTCTCTTAAGCGTATCGGCTGATCTCGCGACCAGCTGTGCTAATAATATCGATTCTCATTTGCATGTCAATGGGGTAAGCCATCTTTTGCATGGCTGCTCAGCCAGGCTTCAGCCCATATACAAAGAACCCGACACTAGGCCGGGCTCTTAAGTCAGCGTGCAAGTCAGGTCGCTTCGTTCGGTAAACGCAGTTGGGTGACTTCCTTGTTCAGCAGGTCGATTCGCTTGGCCATGCTCTCGATCAAGCTGTGGGCGATTCGTGGGTTGCTTTGCATCAGACTGAGGAACTGCTCTTTAGGAATAACCATTACGGTGCAAGGTTCGCTGGCCAATACGGTGGCGCTGCGCTTCTCGCGGGTGAACACGGCCATAGCGCCGAAGATTTCATCCTTCTGCACGTCACCGACCCTGTGCCCGTCGACATACGCCTCGGCATGCCCTTCGATGATGATAAAGACATTGTCGGCAACATCACCCTGATGGATCAGCTCCTCACCTGCGGCGAAGTGCTGGAAGCCGGTGGAGGGACGGATATCTGGCTGTTTCAAACGCGCCAAGGCATCAGACAGCAGGGCGGTATGGCCGATTAGGTACTGGATAAACAGTTCCTGACGCGGCTCGCTGGCATAGATGTGTTTAAACACGTCGCCGCGTGAGTAGGGAATTAGGCTCAAATGCTCTTCGCTGCTGTAACGGCAGCTGGGCATGTCTAGGCCTTGGCGTAGGCCAACCAGATCACCTTCCTGCAGATAAAACAGCGGACGTTCATCGACCACTGCATGCAGCAAACCGTTCTCAATGAGGAATAGCTGGTTGCCCGGCAGTATCTTGGCCAGATCATCAGCACGATCCAGTTGCAGCGGCGGCCCAGCAGGTGCAAGCCCATCGAGTAATTGGGTGGGGATGCTTTGTAATCGGTTGATCAGCTGATCGGCGTAGGCCGGTTGCTCCCCGAGTAAATACATGAGCGAATTTCCTTGAGCTGGCTGGGCATACTAAACCGCACGAACATCCCTGAAACAATAGTTGCCAGCGGTCTTCAGGTAAATCAAAAGGCTGAGGGGTTGTGAGCTAGTGCTTGTTGTGGTCTGAATTTCCGTTGAGCTGGCCGTTAAGCTCGGCCTTATGACCGGGCGGTAATTCGTTCCAGTGCACGTCCAGCAATGCCCCTTCAATCGCATACAGCAGCACCTTGGACGCCCTGAACCCGCGCGCGCGCACTGCTCGATATGCACTGACTGCACCCAGTCTACGCAGATCATTGGCGCTGTGAATACCAACCGCATGTAGCCACTGGGCCGAGGTTTTGCCGAGGTTCTTCAGGTGTTGCAATTCATCGTTCATCAAGCCTCCTTGCGCTGCTAGGCAGCCGTACGAATGAAGTCAGTTTGGCGTTCCTGCCAGAAAGTGTAGCGGCCAGCGGACAAAGCGTGGCTGTTTGGCATCATCCCAGGCAAGGCGCAGCTCTGGTTCTAAGCCTAGGAGTGGATCAACAGTGTTGTGCAGCTCAAAAAGCTGTACTGCAGACCAAGTACGCAGGTAACCCAGCAAGTGTTCCAGCGTCCAGTAGGCTTCAATAGCCACCGCTGGTGGGGTGAGTACCCTAAAAGGGTTTTCGATATCGTGGTAGCCGGCATCAACATGAGCGCGGCCCTCAGGCCAAAAGCCGTCAAGGGTGTTCCGGTAGAAGTTGTCGATCACTGCATCCAGCTTATCGTCGATGCGTATCAGGCCATAACACCACGCGCAGAACACGCCACTGGGCTTGAGCAGGCGGCGAATTTCGTCAAAAAAGATCGGTGTGGCAAACCAGTGCAACGCTTGCGCCACCAAAATCAGGTCCAGGCTTTGATTGGGCAGTGGCTGCGACTGTGCCTCAGCGACGAACAGCTGCAGCCCCGACTGATCTGCGCCAGCCTTTATTTGCTCAAGGCTGGCATCGCAGGCCAGCACCTGCTGGAAGTATTTAAGCAGCGGACTGCTTGCCTGGCCGTTACCGCAAGCAATATCCAGCGCACTAATACGTTCTGGGCATTGCTGAGCCAGCCAGGCAAACAGGCTCTGGGGGTAAAGCGGGCGAACGCTCGCATAGGCATTTGCTCGTGCGCCAAACAGCCCGCTGACGCTGTGACTCAACGGGTGTTGTAGCGCAGGCGAGTACCGAAATTAACCGACATGAGAATTTCGTCTGCGCTCAGTTCGGCCGGGAAGTAGGCTCCGGAAATTTGTGCGTGAGCAATGCTGGCCCCTTCGAGCTGTGCATTGCGCAGGTCTAAGCCACGCAGGTCGGTACCGCGGAAGTAGGCGTTGGTGAAATTTATACCTTGCGCATCCAGGGCGCGTAGGTCGAGCCCGCGGAAATCACCCCCGCTCAGGTCAACGTCTGAATCTTTGGGTTTTTGGGCATTGAAGGTAGAGATTTTTTCGTTGTGGATCAGGGCATATAACGGACTATCCAGTTGCCTAGGCTGACTCATGGGTGTATCTCCACGTTGGGGTGTGCCCATTATAGAAGCGCGCGGCGCGCTCTGCTCGCACCGCAACTGCGTTGCCCGAGTATTTTTATTACAGGCTCGGAAGGCGCTGGCGGATGCGCGCGATCAGGCTATCCAAGCTGGCGCTTTCATGGGTGTTGACGCGCTTGCTTTGCAACAACTCACTTTCGCTAAGTACTTCGCGGTTGGCCTGCTGAGTCTGCACAACGGCCATGGTGGCGTCAGATGGGTCGGTGCCGGCAGCTTTACGTTGTTCCAGCCAGCTGGCGATGATGTCGTCAGGGGCGCTGCATTCCAGTATCAGGAAAGGCGCGCCGCATGCTTCGGCAACCTGGCTGGCTGCATCACGCTGGGCATGCTTGAGGTAGGTGGCGTCGATGACCACCGGGAAGCCAGCACGCAGCGCTGCTTCGGCCAGCTGGTGCAAGCGCTGGTAAGTGTCTGCGCTGGCGTCCTGGCTGTAGATGCCGGCACTGAGTTTACCGAGGTCTGCGTTGTTCTGTTCGCCAAACAAGCGTTTGCGTTCTACGTCGGAGCGCAGGCGAATCGCCCCGAGCGCTTCGACCAGGCGCATGGCTACATGGCTTTTGCCGACGGCGGAAACACCATAGGTGATGGCCAAGAATCTAGACGGAATGGCGCTATAACGCTCCGCCAGGTTGGCATAGTTACGGTATTGGCGCAGGGTTACAGCCTTTTGCACGGCATCGGTCTGATGGGCCAGGCTAAACAGTGCGACCTTGGCGCGAACCAGGGCACGATAGGCTTTATAGAAGTTCAGCAGCTCCAAGGCTGCGTAATCGCCAGTGTGTTCCAGCCAAGCATTGATAAACCGCCAGGCGTGCGCCTTAAGACCACGGTCTTCAAGGTCCATGGCCAGGAACGCGGCGTCTAGGGCGATATCAATCAGCCGGAATGGTTCGTTGAATTCGATGCAGTCAAACAGCACCACCTGATCGTCCAGCAGTGTGGCGTTGCCCAGGTGAATATCGCCGTGGCATTCACGAATCGAACCATTCGCCGCACGCTTGGCCAGCAGCGGTTCGAGGCGTGCGTAGTTGGCTTCGGTCCAAGCCTCCAGCGCTTCTAGTTGCTGCAGGTCGGCCGCGTCTTTGAGCATTGGGCGAATTTGTTCAAAGTTCTGCCGCATTGGCGCGACGATCGCCTCGGGCGAGCAAAGTGGATGATTGGCGGCTACTGCAGGGGTCGCACTATGGAACTCGGCAATCTGTTTCGCCAGGCCGTCGATATGTGCTTCGGTCAACTCGCCACGTGCCTGCACGTCGCTGAGCAACTGGCTTTGTGGGAACTGGCGCATTTTCAGCGCGTACTCAATGGCTGGGCCGCTGCCGCCAAGTTCTGGCGCATCGACACTGCCGTTGATTGGCAGTACTTCCAGGTAAAGGCCTTGCGTCAGGCGCTGGTTGAGGCGCAACTCTTCTTTGCAAAAATGCTCACGCGCGCTCAGCTCGGTAAAATCGAGAAAACCGAAGTTCACTGGCTTCTTGATTTTGTAGGCAAAAGGGCCGGTGAGCAGCACCCAGGAAATATGGGTTTCGATGACCTGAAACTGCTCAACTGGATGAGGGAAGAATGCCGGGTTCTGCAGTGCGGCGATCAGAGCTTGGCTCACGGGCGATCCTTGGCGTTGAACTGAAATAAGAAGCACCCATTATGGCTCTTCAACGCCCGTCTGCAAACCGCTGCAACGGCCTGCTGGCAAGTGGGCAAAGTGCGTATAATGCCTCGCCATGACTCGAACCCGATCTCCCCGTCCCCGTCCCCGTTCTAAACGCCGTTCTGGCGGTATGCGCCCCTGGTTGGGTTGGGCTATCAAGCTCAGTCTGGTTGGTCTAGTGGTACTCGCCGTGTTTGCGGTTTATCTCGATGCTGTGGTGCAGGAGAAGTTTTCCGGCAAGCGCTGGACTGTGCCCGCCAAGGTCTATGCCCGGCCGCTGGAGCTGTTCGTTGGGCAAAAACTGGCCAAGGATGACTTCCTCAAGGAGCTGGATGCCTTGGGTTATCGCCGTGAAGGCGCGGTCGCCGGCCCTGGTGGGGTTTCGGTGGCAGGCAATAATATCGAGCTGCATTCGCGCGGTTTTCAGTTCTATGAAAGTGTCGAGCCGTCCCAGCGCGTGCGTGTGCGCTTCTCCGGTGATTATGTTGCAGGGCTGACCCAGGCCGGCGGCGGCAATCTGGCTGTTGCAAGGCTTGAGCCGCTATTGATCGGCGGCTTGTACCCGGCGCACCAGGAAGATCGCCTGCTGATCAAGCTGGAGCAAGTGCCGCCTTATCTAGCGGAAACCTTGGTGGCGGTTGAGGACCGCGAGTTCTTCAATCACTTTGGCGTCTCGCCCAAAGGCATCGCCCGCGCCGTTTGGATCAATGCCACCGCTGGTCAGTTGCGCCAGGGCGGCAGTACGCTGACTCAGCAGCTGGTGAAGAATTTCTACCTGACCAACGAGCGCAGCCTGTCGCGCAAGGCCACTGAGGCTATGATGGCGCTGTTGCTGGAGTTGCACTACGAGAAGAAAGACATTCTAGAGGCTTACCTCAATGAAGTATTCCTCGGTCAGGACGGCCAGCGTGCGGTGCACGGCTTTGGTTTGGCCAGCCAGTATTTCTTCAGTCAGCCGCTGTCCGAGCTAAAACTCGATCAGGTGGCGCTGCTGGTGGGTATGGTCAAGGGGCCGACCTACTACAATCCGCGGCGCAACCCTGAGCGAGCGCTGGAACGCCGTAATCTGGTGCTCGATGTACTGGTGGAGCAGGGCGTGGCCAGCGCTGAAGACGTCGCGGCAGCGAAGCAGAAACCGCTGGGTATTACCCAGCGTGGCACGCTGGCGGGCAGCTCTTTCCCGGCTTTCCTTGATCTGGTCAAGCGCCAGCTGCGCGAGGATTACCAAGAGCAGGACCTGACCGAGGAAGGCCTGCGCATTTTCACCAGTTTCGATCCGATTCTCCAGCTCAAGGCCGAAAGCGCCTTAGCCGACACCTTGAAGCGGCTATCCGGGCGCAAGGGGGTGGATGAAGTCGAAGCCGGGATGGTCGTGACCAGCCCGGAAAGTGGAGAAGTGCAGGCCATTATTGGTAGCCGCCAACCGCGCTTTGCCGGCTTCAATCGGGCACTGGACGCGGTGCGGCCGATTGGCTCACTGATCAAACCGGCGATCTATCTGACGGCGCTGGAGCGTCCGAGCCAGTACACCTTGACCAGCCTGATCGAAGATCAGCCGTTTTCCTTAAAAGGCCAGGATGGCCAGGTTTGGAGCCCGCAGAATTACGACCGCAAGTCTCATGGCACGATTTATCTGTATCAGGGGCTGGTCAACTCCTACAACCTGTCGACTGCCAAGCTCGGCCTGGAAATCGGTGTGCCAGAGGTGCTGAAGACGCTCAATCGCCTGGGTGTCGAGCAAGAGTGGCCAGCGTATCCGTCAATGCTGCTGGGAGCCGGCGGGTTGAGTCCGCTGAACGTGGCGAACATGTATCAAACGTTGGCAAATGGCGGCTTCAGTACACCATTGCGCGGTATTCGCAACGTATTGACGGCCGAGGGTGAGCCACTCAAGCGTTATCCGTTCCGCATTCAGCAGCGTTTTGACAGTGGTGCCATTTACCTTCTGCAGAACGCCATGCAGCGCACGATGTCCGAAGGCACGGGACGGTCGGTCTACAACCAGTTGCCGCGCTCCCTAGCGCTGGCCGGCAAGACCGGCACCAGCAACGACTCGCGTGACAGTTGGTTTGCCGGATTTAGTCAGGATGTTCTGGCGGTGGTCTGGCTGGGGCGCGATGACAACCGCCCGACCCCACTGACCGGTGCGACTGGCGCGCTGCAAGTGTGGACGGACTTTATGCGCAAGGCCGATCCGTTGCCGCTGGACATGCCAGTGCCGGATAACGTGGTGCACGCCTGGGTCGATGCCAATAGCGGGCAGGGCACTGATCCGAGTTGTCCGAATGCAGTACAGATGCCGTATATTCGCGGCAGCCAACCCGTCGCCGGACCGGCCTGCGGTATTCAGGCCCCAGTCAACGAAGTGATGGATTGGGTGCGCGGCTGGTTGGATTAAGTGAGAGGGTTTGATGTGAATAAGTGGTTGATTCCAGCTGTAACGGCTTCGCTGGTGCTTGCTGGCTGTAGCACTGTGCCTCGTGGCTCGATTCCTGTCGTTGAAGGTGGCACTGCAGTCGCTCGCGCACAGTCGGGTACCCCGGGCGGTTATGGTGCCCAGGCAACGCAGCCTCAGGCCCTGCCGGAGGACTCTGGGGTGGTGGTCATGGTGCCAGGCGGTGGCGGTAGTTCCACCCCGATCCAGTCGTTCCCGGCGGGCAATGCTCCGCTGGATACCAGCGGCAGCAGCCAGCCTTGGAACAGTGTGCCCCCTGTGGCGCCCCAAGGCGGCTATGTAACGCCGGCACCCAGCGGCATTCCACGTGGTGGGCTGGCCATGGATGAACAGTTGGATGGTCCGGTTCTGGCTTTGTTGACCACAGCTCAGCAGCAGCAGGGCGGTGGTGATCTCAATGGTGCCGCCTCAAGCCTGGAGCGCGCTCAGCGGATTGCGCCGCGTGAGCCGCAGGTGCTCTATCGTCTGGCTGAAGTCCGCTTGGCCCAGGGTGATGCGGCGCAGGCCGAGCAGTTCGCCCGCCGTGGCCTGAGTTATGCCAGCGGTCGTCCTGCCTTGCAGGCTAGCTTGTGGAATCTCATTGCCCAGTCCCGTGAGCGCCAAGGTGATGCGGCAGGTGCTGCCCAAGCCCGTGAGCAGGCACGAGTCAGCCTCTGATGGATGCGCGTGTTCTTGGTGTGGCTGAGCAACTGCTGCTGATCGAGCGTGAGTTGCGCCTGCTGGGCTGGTGGGAAGAGCAAGCCCCCAGCTTGCAGGCACTCTCCAGTCAGCAGCCGTTTTGTATCGATACGCTAGCGTTCGAGCAGTGGCTGCAGTGGATATTTCTACCGCGTATAAAACATTTGCTAGAAGCAGGGGCCGAATTGCCCGGTGTTTCCGGTATTAAGCCGATGGCCGAGCAGGTGTATGGCAGTCAGGCTGAGAAAGTCCGCGCGCTGATCAA
>JAGGNC010000001.1 GCA_017886405.1 Pseudomonas sp.
ACACGATAAAACCGGTGTCCACGGCGAAGGACTCACCATCGACCTGCACATCCACGGTGTGGGTGTGCCCGCCAATCCAGTCGCCGGCCTCGAATACCGTGATCGCGTGGTTGCGGTTAAGCAGATAGGCGCTGGTCAAACCGGCGATGCCGCTGCCGATAATGGCGATTTTCATGGACTGTCCTTGGTCTTCGCTTCAGCGCGCGCCATGCGGGCACCGATGGCCACCTGCCAGCGTTTTGGCAGGCAACCTAGCAATTTTAGAATGGCGATGAAAGGGCCGGGAAAGGTAATTTCAAAGGGCTGCTTCGCCAAGTGTTTGGCGATATAGCGAGCCGCTTTATCTGCCGACCAACTCATGGGCATGGGGAAGTCGTTCTTCTGCGTTAGCGGTGTGTCGACAAATCCAGGACTAACCAGAGTGACGGCAATGTTCTCGGCGCGCAGATCAATGCGCATGGATTCCATCAGGTAGCGCATGGCAGCCTTGGACGCACCGTAGGCTTGTGACCGTGGCAGGGCCATAAAGGTCACCGAGCTGCCCACACCGACCAAGTGCGGGCGATTGCCCAGGCGCAGCAAGGGCAGGGCGGCTTCGATGCAATGACTGGCAGTAAATACATTGGCCCGCATGACCCGCTCGATCATGGCGGCCTCGAAATTGCGAACGTCAACATATTCGCAGGTACCGGCATTGAGAATGGCGCAATCCAATGCGCCCCAGACTTGGGCGATATGTTCGCCGATACCGCGCACCTGGTCGGCATCACTGAGGTCGCCTGCGACCACCAGTACTTGCTGGGGGTAACGCTTAGCCAGGTCCTGCAACGGTTCGATGCTGCGGGCACTGACTGCCAGGCGATGGCCTTGTTCGAGTAACTGTTCGGCCAAGGCCGCACCGATGCCACTGCTGGCGCCAGTAAGCCAAATACGTCGTGAATTGCTCTTCATGCCAATCTCCTTTTCAGCCAGCGGATCGCCGAGCCGAGTAAGGGCAGGTGCTCATAGAGCAGGCTACCGGCGTCGAAATAGTCGCGGTGGCGATAAACCTTATCCTGCCACAGCAGATGTGAGCAGCCTTCAACGCGGATCAGCTGACCTTTAGCCAGGCGTGGGTGGCGGTAGCTCATGGTCCAGCGCAGGTAGCCTTCGCCATCGCGCACTTGATCAAAGCCATAGAAGTCAAACCGCAGCTCGCTGACGTTGGCGTACATCTCAGCGAAGTAACGCTGCATATTGGCCAGCCCGCGTACTTCATGCAGGGGGTCGCAAAACAGCACATCATCACTGTAGAGCTGGCCCAGACGGTCCAAGTTTTCTTTGTTCAGCCCGTTAAAATCCTGGGCGAACTGACGGAGAAAATCACTCATAGCACCTCCGCGCCGGCAAAGTGCGGCAGGCTTTTGAAGGCGGCCAGTGCCCGGCTGCGGCTCTTACTTAGATCAACAATCGGCGCAGGGTAATCGGCGATGCTGAATAAGCCGGCCATGGCCGCTGGGTTATGGATGTTGGTTTTGTTTAGGCCGACCAGCTCGGGCAGCCAGTGGCAGATAAAGCGACCATCTGGGTCGAATTTCTGCGACTGGCTGAGCGGGTTGAAAATGCGGAAGTAGGGCGCCGAGTCGGTGCCGGTGGAGGAGCTCCACTGCCAGCCGCCATTGTTTGCTGCCAAGTCACCGTCGATCAGGTGGCGCATAAAGAAGCGTTCGCCCTCACGCCAGTCGATCAGCAGGTTCTTGGTCAGAAACATCGCCACCACCATACGCAGACGGTTGTGCATCCAGCCGGTGGCAAGCAATTGACGCATCGCCGCATCGATTATTGGCAAGCCGGTACGGCCTTCCTGCCAGGCTTTAAGTTCCAGTGGTGCATCACGCCAAGCCAGGGCTTCGGTTTCCGCGCGGAAGGCGCGGTGCATGGAGACACGCGGATAGCCGACCAGTATATGTTTGTAGAATTCACGCCAGAGCAATTCGTTGATCCAGGTGATCACGCCGACATTGCCGCTGTCGAACTCGCCCTGATTAGCCGCCAGCGCTGCATGCAAACACTGGCGTGGCGAAATAACCCCAGCTGCCAGGTACGCGGAAAGTTGGCTGGTTCCAGGCTTTGCCGGGAAATCGCGAGCGCTCTGGTAGAAGTCGATTTGTTGCGCGGCGAAATCGTCCATGCGTCGTTGCGCCTCGGCCTCACCGGCGGGCCAGAGCTGGCGCAAGGTGTCACTTGGGGTTGCAAAACCGGCGACCTGCTGGGGTATGGCATCGCTGTTGATCGCCAGGGGGGGCTGCGCATTGGGCGTAGCGATTCGCGTCGGCAACGCGGTGTGCAAACGCTGATAGCAGACCTTGCGGAACTGGCTGTAAACCTGGAAATAAGTACCGGATTTAGTCAGCACGCTACCGGGCTTAAAGAAAATCTGATCAAGATGGCTATTGAAATTGATCCCCAGTGTATCGAGTTCGTCGGCAACCGCCTGGTCGCGACGGCTTTCGTGCACGCCGTACTCTTCGTTGACCTGCACACTGGCTATCTGTAGCTCCTGGCACAGCTGGCTGATCACCTGTGGTGCGGCGCTCCAATCATCAGCGTGGCGCACCAGCAGCGGTACGTTGAGTTTGTCTAGCTCACTGGCCAGGCTGCTGAGGTTACGCAGCCAGAAATCGACCTTGCTCGGCGCGTCATCGTGCGCCTGCCATTGACCTGGGCTGATCAGGTAAAGCGCCACAGTCGGGCCGCTGGTCATGGCGTTAGCCAGCGCGCTGTTGTCCTGTACCCGCAGGTCGGTGCGAAACCAGATCAATTGCCGCATGTTGAATCCTGTCAGCTGTTAAGCAGATTAAGGTCAGTGAGGCTTTGCAGCGCGGCCAACGGATCGACGGCTAGGCGCAGTTCAGCGTTCTGTTGCGCGATGCCCCGCAGTTCATCTGCGTGGATCTGCACCACCTGGCCGACCAGCAAGCATGGGCAGTCATAGCCGCCCAATAGCCGTTGCAGGTGGGTGCTGTTAAGGGCCTGGCTGGAATACAGCAACACCGCACGCGGCTGGATATGCTCAACAGCTAAGGCTAATTCCGGCGGCGACAGCGGCCAGTCGAACACCTCAACTGCTATACCCGCATTGCTCGCAAGCCAGGCCGTCAGCCACATGCCCGCAGCCATGGGCAGGTCAGAGACGTTTATCAGCAGCAGTGGCGCACCATTGTGCTGGCGGTTGTTGTGGTAAAGGCGCGCACCGAGCTTGCTGCGCAACCACGAAAAGAAGAACACCCGCTCAGCCTGTGCGCCGAACTGATTGCGCCAGCGCAACTCAAGCTCCTCAAACAGGGGCAAAAGTAGTTGCTCGCATAGGGTATGGGGCGGGTAGAGCGCCAGTTCGCTGTTGAAACAATCGTCCAGGCGGCGTTCGTTTAGGTTGCAGATGGCTTCTTGCAACTGCTGGCGCTTGGCGCCCCACTGCGAGCTGGCTTCGGCAAACGCCGGCTGGTTACTGCGCAGCAGGCCTTTGACTTGGCTGACCGAAACGCCGCGATTAATCCAGGTGAGAATCGCCTGAATGTGCGCGACATGCTCATCCGAGTAAAGGCGATGACCCTTGGGTGTGCGGTGCGGCACGATCAGGCCATAACGACGTTCCCAGGCGCGCAGGGTGACGGCGTTAACGCCGGTGATGCGCGCCACATCGCGGATCGGCATAAACCCCTGGGCGATGGCTGTCTGGTAATCGTCGGCTGAGGCGCCATCGCTGGTTGGCTCAAGGCTCATAGGGCATTTCGCAAGCTGAGGTTTTCAGGGTGTGGTTGCAGGTACACCTGCTGTGCGATGTAGGTGTCTGGGTGGCGGCGGAAGTGGTGCTTGAGCAGGGTCATGGGCACCACCAGCGGCACCACACCATGACGGTACTGGCCAATAAGTTGCTGCATTTCCTGTTTCTCTTCGCTGCTCAGCGCTTGCTTGAGGTGGCCGCTGAGGTGTTGCAGTACGTTGCTATGGGTGCGGCGGGTGGCGCAGCTTTTCAATGCGCTCATTAAGTCGCTGAAGTAGCGCGGGGCTATTTCGTTCAGATCTTGCTGGCCGAGGTTGCCGAGCATTTGCCCGAGTAGTTTGTACTGCGCCGGGTTGGTGGCCATCAGCAGGTATTTGTAGCTTGAGTGGAAGCCGATCAGGCTATTGCGGCTTAGGCCATCGCGCATTAATTGTTGCCACTGGGAATAGGCGAAAACCCGCGTGATGAAGTTCTCACGCAGTATCGGGTCGTTTAAGCGACCGTCTTCTTCCACCGGTAGGTTGGGGTGCCTGGCGCAGAAAGCCTCGGCAAAAATTCCGCGACCCGGCTCGCTGGGGCGGCCATTGTCCTGATAGACCTTGACCCGATGCAGGCCGCACGATGGTGACTGTTGCATAAAGATGTAGCCGCAGATGTCCGTTAGCTCCCCGGCCATGCGCTCGCCATAGGCGGCCAAGGGTTCGGTGACATCCACCTCGCGACTGACCGTGCCTACTGCGCGAGGCGCTAGCGGGTCACCAATCAAGCGGATGGGCTCACGTGGAATACCCATGCCAATAGCCACTTCTGGGCACACGGGAGCGAAGTCGAAATACTCGGACAACACCCGATTGCACAGCCGTGATTCCTTGTGGCCGCCGTTATAGCGCACCTCGGAACCCAACAAGCAGGCGCTGATACCTAGCGTGGGTTTGCCGGTGATGGTTTCTGATTGGCTCATGGGCAACCTCTGATGACGACTTGTACAGATCCTTGTGGATGTACAACTTAGATTCATCATAGGTTTGTGATTGTACAAGTCAATATATTTGTACAACTAATTCATATTTTCTTGTGCAAAATTATTACTTCCAGCCCATGCACCAGTGCTCAGCGTTTTCCAGCTCACGCCAGTCCAGGCGCTGGCTGCGCTGACTGAGCACAGCCTGCAGTTCAAGCTGAAGCACTGTGCCGTCCTCGTCGTAGAACAGATCGGTGACGAGAAAATGCTTTTCGCGGTTTTGTGGCCGTACCGCTGTCCATTTCGACAGCAACAGCTTGCGTGGGTTAAGCCGGTGTTTGCCCGGTTTGGCGCGTACTTGAATATTCATTGCAGGTGCGCGAGCAAGCGCCGCGCCGCTTCGTGGCCGCTGAGCCAGGCACCTTCAGCGCGGCCGGACAGGCACCAGTCGCCACAGGCATAGATGCCCTGGTCGGCATCGGCCAATATGCCCCATTGGTGGGCGCTGGCCGGACGGGCATAGAGCCAGCGATGCGCCAGGCTGAAAACCGGTGCAGGAACGGCGCAACCGATCAGCTCAGCGAAAGCGCCAAACAGATGCTCGATTACGGCTTCTTTGGGCATGTCCACATGCTGTTTGGTCCACTGGCTGGTGGCGTGCAGCACCCAGGTGTCGAGATGGGTGTCGCGGCCGGGCTTGCTGCGATTGCGGGCGAGCCAGTCCAGTGGGCTGTCGTGGACAAAGCAGCCTTCAACTGGACTATCCAGCGGGCTGGCGAACGCCAAGGCCACCGCCCACGTAGGGTCCATGGACACGCTGGCGGCGGCGGACGCCAGTTTCGGTACGCTGGACAGCAGCGTTGTAGCTTGTGGCGCTGGGGTGGCGACAATCACGTGACTGAACGGGCCGTGGCTGTTGCCTTCAGCGTCCTGCAGATGCCAATTGTGCTCACCGCGAAACACTTCAGTAATGCGGCAGGAGAAGTGCACGGGCAGTGCCCCAAGCATGGCGCGGGTAATGGCGCTCATGCGTGGGCTGCCGACCCAGCGTGCCTGCTCATCCGGCGAGGCGCTGAGTTGACCATTCTTGAAGGTGTAAAGACTTGGGGTCCATTCGGCCACCCAGCCGCGAGCCCGCCACTGCTGTACCACGTCGACAAAGCGGCGGTCACGTGCGGTGAAATACTGTGCGCCCAAATCCAGCGCACCGGCATCGCTGCGTTTACTGGACATGCGACCGCCGCTGCCACGGCTCTTGTCGAACAGTTGTACGGGGTGGCCAGCCTCATGCAGCAGCTGTGCGGCTGAAAGGCCAGCTATGCCGGTGCCGATAATGGCGATGGGATGCAGTGCGCTCATGGTCTACCTCTATCTATTCCACCATTAGGCTACGCTTTAGACAAAAGCTATACAATAATGTTTTTCTGTATAAGCTATAACGGTTTGATCCTGCCTTCCTATAGTTAAGACAACCTGCCGCAGGGTTGAAGTCATACGCTGGCATTTCATCTGGCGGCTGCGATTTTGCAACGGCAATAGAGGGTAATTCTATGCACATACTTCTGACGGGTGGCACCGGTTTGATTGGGCGCGCGCTATGTCATTACTGGCTGCAGCAAGGCCATCAACTGACGGTGTGGAGCCGCCGCCCTGAGCAGGTAGCGGCCCTCTGTGGTGAGGCGGTGCGCGGCATTGGCCAGCTCGATGAGTTGGGCGAGGAGTCTCTGGATGCCGTGGTCAACCTGGCAGGGGCACCGATTGCTGACCGGCCGTGGACGCGCAAGCGTAAAGCCCTGTTGTGGGCCAGCCGCATTGGCTTGACCGAACACCTGTTGGCTTGGCTGCACAGCCGTGAACAGAAACCGGCCGTGCTGCTGTCGGGTTCTGCGGTGGGCTGGTACGGCGATGGCGGCGAGCGCGAACTGCACGAGGATTCGCCACCGGTCGTTGAGGATTTTGCCGCCCAGTTGTGTGGCGCCTGGGAGGAAACCGCCCTGCGTGCTGAGGAGCAGGGTATCCGCGTGGTGCTGGTGCGCACAGGGCTGGTGTTGGCCCGCGACGGTGGTTTCCTCAAGCGCCTGTTACTGCCATTCAAACTCTGTTTGGGTGGCCCGCTGGGCGATGGTCGGCAGTGGATGCCGTGGATTCATATCGCCGACCAAGTCGCTTTGATTGATTTTCTCCTGCAGCACGAGCAAGCACGCGGTCCTTATAATGCCTGCGCACCGACCCCTGAGCGTAACCGCGCTTTCAGCCAGATACTGGGTCGTGAACTGCACCGCCCGGCCATTCTGCCTGCGCCGGCATTTGCCCTGCGTCTGGCGCTGGGCGAGTTAGCGGAGTTGCTGCTGGGTGGCCAGCGCGCGCTCCCGACGCGTCTGCAGGCCGCAGGGTTTAATTTTCGTTTCACTCACTTGGATGTAGCCCTGGCAGATCTGCTGGGCCAGCCTAACTAGGATTCCGCATGACCGATCACGCCTTGTTACTGGTAAACCTGGGGTCGCCGGCCTCCACCTCCGTGGCCGATGTGCGCAGTTATCTCAACCAGTTTCTGATGGACCCCTATGTGGTCGATTTGCCCTGGCCACTGCGTCGTCTATTAGTTTCGTTGATTCTTATTAGGCGTCCGGCGGCCTCGGCGCATGCTTATGCCTCAATCTGGTGGGAGGACGGTTCGCCGCTGGTGGTGCTCAGTAAGCGCCTGCAGGAAGCGATGAAAGCGTCGTGGACCCATGGCCCGGTTGAACTGGCCATGCGCTATGGCGAGCCATCGCTGCAAACCGTGCTGACCCGCTTGGCTTCGCAGGGCATTAAAAAGGTCACGTTGGCGCCGCTCTATCCACAATTTGCTGACAGCACCACCACCACGGTGATTGAAGAAGCGCGCCGAGTGGTGCGTGACCAGCAACT
Source organism: Pseudomonas sp. (assembly GCA_017886405.1). Taxonomy (GTDB): domain Bacteria; phylum Pseudomonadota; class Gammaproteobacteria; order Pseudomonadales; family Pseudomonadaceae; genus Aquipseudomonas. Next base: position 7,635 of record JAGGNC010000001.1, read on the forward strand.
GCCGATTGGTTTCTCGATACTGCCGCCGTTCTTCGAGCAGCCGGAATACCTAGAGGCCTTGGTCGACAGCGCCAAGCCCTACCTAGAGCAAGAGTTTGATCACCTGCTGCTGAGTTTTCATGGCCTGCCAGAGCGTCACCTGCGTAAGCTCGACCCCAGCAAACATTGTTTGAAAGGCCCTGATTGCTGTCGCACCGCCTCGCCTGAAGTACTGGCCACCTGTTACCGCGCGCAATGCCTGCGCAGCGCCGAGCTATTTGCCCAGCGCATGGGGCTTAAGCCTGAGCAGTGGTCGGTGTCCTTCCAGTCGCGTCTGGGTCGGGACAAGTGGATTGAACCCTACACCGAAACGCGCTTCGATGAGCTTGCTCAGCAAGGCGTGAAGAAGTTGCTGGTGATGTGCCCGGCGTTTGTCGCCGACTGCATTGAAACCCTGGAAGAAATTGGCGACCGTGGCCGCGAGCAGTTTATCGAGGCGGGTGGCGAGAGCTTGCAGCTGGTGCCGTGCCTGAATGATCACCCGAGCTGGGTGGCGGCTTTGAAGGCGCTGAGCGAGCGTGCCCCCTTGATGCTGTAAATGAATTAACACCGCTGTCATTCGTTCAAAAGGATGCGCTGCATTCGTCTGCTTGATAACACCAAAGGGCGGTACTCATCGCCCTGTCTCTCGGCCTAAGCTGGCAGTTCTTTCAACCGTCGTGCACCGCACCAGCGGTGCCGAGGAGACTGCCAGTGCCTAACAACAATAACGGCTATCCCTCATCCACCCGCGCCTGGGTGACTGTCGCCATCTTAATGGTGGCTTACGTGCTGTCGTTTATCGACCGGCAGATTCTCAACCTGCTGGTAGGGCCGATCCGCCGTGATTTGATGATCAGTGACACGCAAATGAGCCTGTTGATGGGGCTTTCCTTTGCGCTGTTCTACACCGTTTGCGGCATCCCTCTAGGTCGTTTGGCTGACACTAAAAGCCGTCGCGGGCTGATTGCCGTCGGCATTATATTTTGGAGCATGGCGACCGCTGCCTGCGGCATGGCCAAGTTGTATTGGCAGTTTTTGATCTGCCGTATTGGCGTGGGTGTGGGTGAGGCCGCCTTGTCGCCGGCGGCTTATTCGTTGATTGCTGATAGCTTTCCAGCGGAGCGGCGCGCCACGGCGATCAGCGTGTATTCCATGGGGGTTTATTTGGGCTCCGGGCTGGCCTTCCTGCTCGGCGGGCTGGTGATTCAGTTTGCCTCGGCGCAAGGCGATGTGGTGCTGCCTGTGATCGGCGAAGTGCGTCCTTGGCAGTTGATCTTCCTGATTCTCGGCGCGGCAGGGGTGTTGTTTACCTTACTGATGCTGGCCGTCAAAGAGCCGGCTCGTCGTGGTGTTGGTGCCGGAGTTGCCGTGCCGCTGGCGGATGTGGGCCGTTACATTCGCGCCAATCGCCGCACGGTGTTGTGCCATAACTTCGGTTTCGCAGGCCTGGCGTTTGCCGGTTATGGCAGCGCGGCCTGGGTGCCAACCTTCTTTATACGCACCTATGGCTGGGACGCCGGGCAGGTCGGCATCGTCTACGGCAGCATCGTCGCGGTATTTGGTTGCCTGGGCATTGTTTTCGGCGGGCGGTTGGCGGACTGGATGGCCAAGCGCGGCAGCAGCGACGCCAATATGCGCGTCGGCCTTTACGCCGCCATAGGTGCTGTGCCATTCGTGTTGGCGTTTCCGTTGATGGACAGCGCGTTCTGGGCGGCGGTTTTGATCGCACCGACTGTGTTCTTCCTGAGCATGCCTTTTGGTGTCGCACCGGCGGCTATTCAGGAAATCATGCCCAACTCAATGCGCGGCCAGGCCTCGGCGATCTACCTGTTTGTGATTACGTTGATCGGCCTGGGCATCGGCCCTACTGCCGTGGCCTTGGTGACCGATTACGTGTTTGCCGACGATAACGCGTTACGCTATTCGCTGCTGATTGTGACGGCGCTGGCGGTGTTCAGCGCTATCGTGCTGCTGAGCATGGGCCTCAAGCCCTATCGCGAGAGTGTGGTGCGGTTGCAGGGGTGGTCGGCCAGCCATACCTAACGTTTCACAGCGCAAAAAAAGCCCCGCTACGTGCGGGGCTTTTTAGTCTGGGCGACCTACAGATCGGCTTCTTCCAGCACGGTTTTGCTGCGCCAGCCCGCGCCACCTGGCAGAACTAAGTTGAGCACCAGGGCGCTGATGGCGCACAGGGAAATGCCGGACAGGGCAAACTCGCTGTTACCCATGACCATGCCGCCGATGCCGAAAACCAGCGTCACCGAAACGATGATCAGATTGCGCGCCTCGGACAGGTCAACCTGATGGCGAATCAAGGTGTTCAAGCCGACCACCGCGATAGAGCCAAACAGCAGGCAGAGGATGCCGCCCATTACCGGTACTGGAATGCTCTGCAGCGCGGTGCCGAACTTGCCCACAAAGGCCAGGCCAATGGCGAAGCACGCCGCCCAGATCATGATTTTGGGGTTGTAGTTTTTGGTCAACATCACCGCGCCGGTCACTTCCGCGTAGGTGGTGTTAGGTGGGCCGCCGAGCATGCCGGCAACCGAGGTGGCCAGGCCATCGCCGAGCAAGGTGCGGTGCAAGCCAGGCTTCTTGATAAAGTTTTTGCCGGTGACGCTGCCAATCGCCACGACCCCGCCAATGTGTTCAATGGCCGGCGCCAGGGCGACTGGGACGATGTACAGAATCGCCCCCCAGTGCAGTTCTGGAGCCACGAATGCCGGCAGGGCCAGCCAGGGCGCAGCGGCGACTTGGCTGGTGTCGATCACGCCACAGAAGGCCGCGACGCCGCAGCCGACGATAATCCCCGCGAGAATTGGCAGCAGGCGCAGCAGGCCTCGACCCATGGCGGCGACCAGCACGGTGGTAACCAGCGCCGACATGGAAATCAACATGGCGATTTCATATGGCACCAGCTGCGCACTGCCGTCACCGGCTTTGCCCATGGCCATGTTCACCGCCACGGGCGACAGCGCCAGACCAATGGAAATGATCACTGGGGCAATCACCACCGGCGGCAGTAGGCGGTCGATAAAGCCGGCCCCTTTAACCCGCACCACGGCGCTGAGCAGGATATACACCAGGCCAGAGGCGACGATGCCGCCGAGCACGGCCGGCAAGCCGAACTCACCTTTGGCGGCGAGAATGGGTGCGATAAAGGCAAAGCTGGAGGCCAGAAATACCGGCACCTGGCGCCCCGTCACCAGTTGGAACAGCAGGGTGCCGATACCGGCGGTGAACAACGCAACGTTAGGGTCCATGCCCGTAATCAGCGGCATTAGCACCAGTGCGCCGAAGGCCACAAACAGCATCTGCGCGCCGGAAATGCCTTGGCGCCAAAGGGGATCGTTGTATTCGACGGTCATGGTTCAGGCGTCCTTTTGCTTGGTGCCGAAGATTTTGTCACCGGCATCACCGAGGCCGGGAATGATGTAGCCGTGCTCGTTCAGACACTGGTCAATGGACGCGGTGAAGATCATTACATCCGGGTGGGCGTCGCCCACCGCCTTAATTCCCTCCGGGGCGGCGACCAGCACCATGGCGCGGATTTCCTTGCAGCCGGCCTTCTTCAGCAGGTCGATGGTGGCGACCATTGAGCCGCCGGTGGCGAGCATCGGATCGATGATAAGCGCCAGGCGCTCATTGATCTCCGGTACCAGTTTTTCCAGGTAGGTGTGCGCCTGTAGCGTTTGCTCATTACGTGCGACACCGACGGCGCTCACTTTGGCCCCCGGAATCAGGCTGAGCACGCCTTCAAGCATGCCGATCCCGGCGCGCAGAATCGGCACCACGGTGATCTTCTTGCCGGAGATTTTTTCCACCTGCACGGTGCCGCACCAGCCTTCAATCTCGCAGTTTTCCAGGGGCAGATCCTTGGTCGCCTCATAGGTCAGCAGCGCGCCGACTTCCTGGGCCAGTTCGCGAAAATTCTTCGTACTGATATCGGCGCGACGCATCAGGCCGAGTTTGTGGCGGATCAGCGGGTGGCGGATCTCAAGGATGGGCATGGGTAGGGCTCTCCGGCGAACGGGCGAAAAATTCGCGTTAGGTTAAAGCATTGGCTATGCCAGGTGCTGCGCCAAAATGGCCTATTGGCGGTAAAAGACGCTACCGTGGTGGCCATTATTAGCCTTTACCGCAGTTGGTCTGACGGAGCTTGCTCTGCGTGATGCAGGTAGGTACCTTTGCCGGCTTTTATTTTGACGCATCGATCAGCTTTCTGGTCTGTCCGTCCCGCTCCCAAGAGGAAACAGCATGTCCGCCGATCTCGTGCATATCCGCCAAGTCATGGCCCAAGCCGATTGCTTGTACAGCGAAGCCGAAGTTGAAACGGCCATTGATCAGGTGGCCGCCAAGATTAACGCTGAACTCGCCGAGCGAAATCCGGTGGTGTTTTGTGTGATGAACGGCGGACTGATTTTCTCCGGAAAACTGCTACCCAAGCTGAGTTTTCCGTTGGAGTTGTCCTACCTGCACGCCACCCGTTATCGCAATGAAACCAGCGGCGGCGAACTGTTCTGGAAAGCTAAGCCGGAAATTTCCTTTATCGACCGCGACGTGCTGATCATCGACGACATCCTCGATGAAGGGCACACCCTCGGTGCAATTATCGATTTCTGCCGCCACGCCGGTGCCAGTGCGGTGCACACCGCGGTGCTGATCAACAAGGTTCACGAGCGCAAGGCGCGTCCCGACCTGAAAGCCGATTACGTCGGCCTGCCCTGCATCGACCGTTTCATCTTTGGCTATGGCATGGACTACAAGGGCTACTGGCGCAATGCGCCGGGCATCTATGCGGTCAAAGGCCTGTAAGGCGTGCGTTGAGCCTCTGGCCACCGCGGAGTTACACTGCCGCCCCGTGTGGCCTGGTTAGCTGGAGTGAACGATGCGTAAAGACAAGAAGCAGGTGATTGGCGAAGAGATTGGTGACGAGCCGATCAAGCTGTTCCTCGGCGTTGAGCCGGTTGATGCCACGCCGCCGTCGCTGCATAAGCTGGTCAAGGCCTACCGTGGCCTGCGTATCGATGACTTCGAGCGCTTTATCGGTTTCTTTGTCGCGGCGGGTTATGACCTGAATGCCAAGGACGCCCAAGGCAATGACTTTATCGCGCTGATCAATGATCAACGCTTTGCCGAGTCTTACATTGAGATCATCAACACGGCTCGCGGTTAACCTGCCACAGCATTGAGCTGCACCCTCTGGGCGGCTCAAGGTCCGCGTTGCACCTCGTGCAAAACAGCTGCGTTCGAGCAATCGCTAGTTTTGCGCGTTCGCCCAAGGCGCAGCAAATAATCCGTACAGGCTTCTTACGCGTAATCACGAAAATCAATAGTGCTGGGCGCGCGAGACGACCGGTCATATTCTTATCGGCATGAACTCAACTATCCGTCTCGACAAGCGTGACCTGATCCTCGCCAAAGGCGCCGAGGTGATGACCCGTCGCGGTTATCACGGCGCCGGCGTGCAGGAAATCGTCCAGGCGGCGGGGGTGCCGAAAGGCTCGTTCTATCACTACTTCGCCAGTAAAGAAGACTTTGCCCTGCAGGCCCTGCAGCAGGTCTATCAGCCGCGCCTGGTGCGCTATGCCGAAGTTTTGGCCAATCCTGCACTGAGCCCGCGCGAACGTATTCTTGGTTATTACGCCGAGCTGGTGGAGCACTTCGCCCGTCAGGAACGCCTGGAATACCACTGCTTTATTGGCAGCCTGAGCTTCGAAATGGCCGAGCTGTCGCCGACGTTGGCGACGCAGGTTGATGCGATTTTGCAACAGTCCGCGGATACCTTGCAGCGCTGCCTTGAGCAGGCTCAAAGTGCTGGCGAACTGCCTGCCAATGAGGATTGCCGCAACCTGGCGAGCTTCATTAGCAATGCTTGGCAGGGTGCGCTGACCCGCTTAAAAGTGGCGAACAACACTCAGGCACTGAACGACTTTATCCAGCGTTTGCAGCTGTTGCTGCAGGCCTGATTTTTAAAACACCTTCAACAAGACGACCGGTCACGTGGCCGGGCAGAGGAATGATAATGACCGATCCCGTTAAAGCGCTGTTCCAACCGTTCAGCCTGGGTAACCTGCAGCTACCGACCCGCGTGGTAATGGCGCCAATGACTCGCTCGTTCTCGCCGGGCGGTGTGCCGAACAGCAAGGTGATTGAGTACTACCGTCGTCGTGCTGCAGGCGGTGTGGGTCTGATCGTCACCGAAGGCACCACGGTTGGCCACAAGGCCGCCAATGGTTACCCCAACGTGCCGCGTTTCTTCGGTGAAGACGCCCTGGCCGGCTGGAAAAAAGTGGTCGAGGCGGTACACGCCGAAGGCGGCAAGATTGTTCCGCAGCTGTGGCACGTGGGCAATGTGCGCAAGCTGGGCACCGAACCGGACGCCAGCGTGCCAGGTTATGGCCCAAGCGAGAAAATCAAAGACGGCACTGTGGTTGTGCATGGCATGACCCAGGACGACATCAATGAGGTCATCGCCGCCTTCGCCCAGGCCGCCAAGGATGCTCAAAGCATCGGCATGGACGGCGTAGAAATCCACGGTGCCCACGGTTATCTGGTCGACCAGTTCTTCTGGGAAGGCAGCAACCAGCGCACTGACGAGTACGGGGGTGATCTGGCCCAGCGCTCGCGTTTTGCCATTGAACTGATCCAGGCCGTACGTGCAGCTGTGGGTCCGGATTTCCCGATCATCTTCCGCTTCTCGCAGTGGAAGCAGCAGGATTACAGCGCGCGTCTGGTGCAGACTCCAGAAGCACTCGGGACTTTCCTCAAGCCGCTGAGCGATGCCGGTGTAGACATTTTCCACTGCTCGACGCGCCGCTTCTGGGAGCCTGAGTTCGAAGGGTCTGACCTCAACCTGGCCGGCTGGACGCGTAAGCTTACCGGCAAGCCAACCATCACTGTCGGCAGCGTCGGCCTAGATGGTGAGTTCCTGCAGTTTATGGTTAACACCGACAAGGTGGCCCAGCCGGCCAGCTTGGAGAACCTGCTGGAGCGTTTGAACAAGCAGGAGTTTGATCTGGTTGCCGTGGGCCGCGCCCTGCTGGTTGACCCGGATTGGGCAGTCAAAGTACGCGATGGCCGCGAGCAGGACATTCTGCCGTTTAGTCGTGAGGCGTTGATGAGCCTAGTTTAAGCACCAGTCTAAGCTCCGCTGATTTTCGTCTGCGCCGCAAAACGGCGCAGCACTCCTCAAGCCCCGGTACATCGGGGCTTTTTTTCGCCTGCTAGAAGCCTGTCGAGGCTAGGCGGCGTGTGGGGCGGTAACTATTATTGCCGCTGACCTATTACAAGGATTTGCCATGAAGCGGTTTGCCAAGGTTGTGTTCAGTATCGTGCTACTGGCGCTGTTAGCGCTCACGGCAGTGGTCGCCTGGAGCTGGGCGCCGGACCGTTCTGTGGCTGAGTTAACGCCGCGCTGGGCTTTGCCGCCCTCACAGTTCCTCGCCATCGACGGCATGTTGGTGCACCTGCGTGACCAAGGCCGGCGTGATGATCCCGCGCCGATTGTGCTGCTGCACGGCACCTCTGCCAGCCTGCACACCTGGGAGGGCTGGGTCGCCGCGTTACAGAGTAAGCGCCGGGTGATCAGTCTGGACTTGCCTGGATTTGGCCTGACCGGGCCATTTCCCGATGGCGATTACCGCATGAGCCATTACAGCGCCTTCCTTGCCAAAGTGTTGGATCAGTTGCAGGTGAAACGCGCGGTAGTGGCGGGCAATAGTTTTGGTGGTCAGCTGGCTTGGCAATTTGCCTTGGACCACCCGCAGCGAGTCGAGCGTTTGGTGCTGGTGGACGCCGCCGGTTATCCACGTAACGCCACCTCCATTCCGATTGGCTTTCGTTTGGCACAAATACCTGCACTGGCGCCCTTGATGACCAACCTGCTGCCGCGCTCGATGATCGAGTCGAGTGTACGCAACGTCTACGGCGACCCGAGCAAGGTCAGTGATGAACTGATTGATCGTTACTACGAATTGACCCTGCGCGCCGGCAACCGCGCAGCCTTGGGTCAACGCTTTAATCAGAGCGAAGCAGGGCCGGGCCATACCAGGATTACCGAACTCAAGATGCCGACGCTGATTCTCTGGGGCGGTCGTGATCAATTGATTCCGCCAGTCAACGCCGAGTACTTCAAGCGCGATATCGAAGGCAGCCGCCTGGTTCTGTTCGATGACCTGGGGCATGTGCCCCAAGAAGAGGACGCAGCACGCACCGTGGCGGTGCTGATTGATTTTCTAGAGCGCTAACCAGGGACTCTGCCCGTGCTGAGTGACGGACTAAGTCGCTGATATTTCGAGACTGATTGCCCTCGCAAAAGAGCTGGCGTGCTTTGTGCTACAGCTTTTTTTCGCGGGTTGGCTTTGTTCAATCATGGTCTAGGCTCTCGGAATAACAATTACTCAGCAGGTACGGTATGCCCAAGGCCATCAGGCTGTTTGTGCACGCAGTGGAAGCGCTAAACCGCGTTGTTGGGCGTTTCGCCATGTACCTGATTTTCGCCATTCTCGGCGTGCTGCTGTATTCCTCGATCAGCAAGACCTTCTTTTTACCGGCTGCCTGGACCCTGGAGTCGGCGCAGTTTCTGATGGTCGCCTACTTCCTCCTCGGCGGTGCCTATTCCATGCAGCTCGACGCCCACGTGCGCATGGACTTGTTCTACAGCCGCTGGTCGCCGCGGGCGCGCGCGATCATCGATGCGATCACCATTGGTTTCCTGATTTTCTATCTGGTGTTCCTGCTCTACGGCGGTATTTCCTCCACCCAGTACGCCCTGCAATACAACGAAACCAGCTACTCGGCGTGGTCGCCGCCCATGGCCCCGATCAAGATCATCATGTGCATCGGCATCGCCCTGATGCTGCTGCAGGCCATCGCTACGTTATTTAAGGACATTGCCGCCGCGCGGGGGGAAACGCTGTAATGGATTACGAGCTGATAGCCCTGCTGATGTTCTCCTCGATGATGTTGCTGCTGCTCACCGGCAAGCGCGTGTTCGGTGCGATTGGCTTTGTCGCCGTGGCCGCGGCCCTGTTGTTGTGGGGCGATGGTGGTTCGGAAATAGCCTTCAGCTCGGCCATGAAATTAATGAAATGGTACCCGCTGCTGACCCTGCCGCTGTTCGTGTTTATGGGCTACATGCTCTCCGAGTCGGGATTGGCCGACGACCTCTACAAGATGTTCCATGTATGGATGGGGCCGCTCAATGGCGGCTTGGCAGTGGGCACTATTGCCTTGATGGTGGCGATTTCGGCGATGAATGGCTTGAGCGTTGCTGGCATGGCGATCGGCGCGAGCATTGCCTTGCCTGAACTGCTGCGTCGCGGTTACGACAAAATCATGGTCACCGGGGTGATTCAGGCCGGCAGCTCGCTGGGCATCCTGATTCCACCGAGTGTGGTGCTGGTGCTCTACGGCATGATCGCCCGCCAACCGGTGGGTCAGTTGTGGTTGGCGGGCGTGCTGCCTGGGCTGTTGATGGCCGGCCTGTTCATTCTCTATATCGTCATTCGTTGCCGTTTGCAGCCAGAGCTGGGGCCGGCATTGTCTGAGGAAGAACGCGGGCAGATCAGTCGACGAGAAAAGCTGCTGTTGCTGAAAGCGGGTATCGCGCCGCTGTTTATCTTCTTCTGCATGACTGGGCTGTTTCTGATGGGTGTCACCAGTCTGGTGGAAAGCTCGGCGGTGGGGGCGGCAGCCGCGATGCTGATGGCGCTGGTCAAAGGCCGTTTGACCCGCAGCGTAATGGAAGAAACCCTGCGCAAGACCCTGGGCATCAGCTGCATGTTTATGTGGATCATTCTCGCTGCCCTGTGCTTCGGCGCGGTGTTTGACGGCTTGGGCGCGGTTAAGGCGATTGAGGCGTTCTTTCTCGAAAGCCTTGGGCTGGGCCCTTGGCAGGTGCTCATTCTGATGCAGCTGTCGTTCATCATCATGGGCATGTTTCTCGATGACACCGCAATGTTGGTGATTGTCGCGCCGCTCTATATTCCCTTGGTCGGCGCCCTGGGGTTCGACCTGGTCTGGTATGGCGTGCTCTACACCATCACCTGCCAGATCGCCTACATGACGCCGCCTTTCGGCTACAACTTATTCCTGATGCGCGCCATGGCGCCGCCCGAGGTTTCACTGCGTGACATCTATGTGTCGGTGACCCCCTTCGTGCTGATCATGTTGCTGGCGTTGGTGCTGGTCATGGTCTTTCCGCAGATCGCCCTGTGGTTGCCACAGTGGCATTACGCGAGGTAAGCACATTTAGTTTCAGTAGGAGGCCAGCGCAGTTGTATCTGCACACGCCTGTGAGGATTGCCGCTCTGGTGAGACGCAACCCTCAAGGTCTTGTTTGACTCAGATACAGGTTGCCCCTCTGAAAACCCTGCCAGGGTCCCGTGGGCCAGGCAGTGCGGTTGTATGCCATCTGAATCGACACTTCTGGAGATAACAGCATGAGTACGAGACGCAGTTTTCTGAAAACCGCCGCGGTTGCTACCGGGGCAGCAGGGGCAACGGCGCTAGGTTCGTCGCATATTTATGCGGCCGAGCCGAAGAAAATCATCTGGCGCTTACAGACCTATGCAGGCGCGGCGCTGGGTGAACATGTGATCAAACCGTCCATTGATGCCTTCAACAAGGCCGCCAATGGCGAGATGGAAATCCAGTTGTATTACGCCGACCAGCTGGTGCCTACGGGGGAGCTGTTCCGCGCCATGCAGAAGGGCACCATCGATGCGGTGCAAAGCGATGACGACTCCATCGCCGCCCCGGTGGATATCTCGGTATTCGGCGGCTATTTCCCCTTTGCCACGCGCTACAGCCTGGATGTGCCGGTGCTGTTCGAAAAATACGGGCTCAACGAAATTTGGGCTGAGGCCTACGGTGAAGTCAAAGGCGTGACCTGGCTCGGTGCCGGTGCCTGGGACCCTTGTCATTTCGCCACCGTGGAGCCGATCACCAAGCTTGAGCACCTCAAGGGCAAGCGTATCTTTACCTTCCCAACCGCCGGCAAGTTCCTGTCCCGTTTCGGCGTGATCCCGGTAACCCTGCCTTGGGAAGACGTCGAAGTGGCGATGCAGACCGGCGAGCTGGACGGCATCGCCTGGTCCGGCATCACCGAGGACTACACCGTCGGCTGGGCCAACGTGACCAAATACTTTCTGACCAACAACATCTCCGGCGCCTGGTGTGGTTCCTACTTCGCCAACTCGGATCGCTGGGCAGAGCTGCCCGAGCATCTGAAAGTCCTCTTCAAGCTCTGCATGGACAGCTCCAACTACTACCGTCAGCACTGGTATTGGGGCGGTGAGGCGCAACTGCGGGTCGAGGGCGGCAAGCTCGAACTGACCTCCATCCCGGCCGAAGAATGGGCCACGGTGGAAGCCGAGGCCTTGAAGTTCTGGGACGAAATCGCCAAGACCAGCCCACGC
>JAGGNC010000018.1 GCA_017886405.1 Pseudomonas sp.
CATAACCCGAAGGTCGTCGGTTCAAATCCGGCTCCCGCAACCAGATACTCAAAAAAGGCCACTCAATCGAGTGGCCTTTTTTGTTTCTCACTGCAAAATGCCTAAGCATTTGATTAAAAACAGCTTTTTGTTGACAGCAGACGATTCCCCTATAGAATAGCCGGCGCGGGATGGAGCAGTCTGGTAGCTCGTCGGGCTCATAACCCGAAGGTCGTCGGTTCAAATCCGGCTCCCGCAACCAGATACTCAAAAAGGCCACTCAATCGAGTGGCCTTTTTGTTTGCGCGCGATTTAAGTGATCGGGCTCAGCAAAGCTTAAGCTTTGCCTATTTAGACTGTTGAGCTCCACATTACAGCCTCAGAGCCCACACCATCATGCCCTTGAAAAATACCGAATCACGCTACGGCACCCTTTCGATTGCCCTGCATTGGTTAATGCTGATTCTGATTGCCGGGGTCTATGCCTGCATCGAACTGAGGGGCTACTTCCCTAAGGGCGGTGATATGCGCGACCTGCTCAAGCAGTGGCACTTTATGCTCGGCCTCTGCGTATTCACCCTAGTCTGGCTTCGTCTGCTAACACGCGCAATTGCACCCACGCCAGTAATTAAGCCGGCCCCGCCCGCCTGGCAAGCTATCCCTGCGAAGCTAATGCACCTGGCACTCTATACCCTGATGATCGGCGCACCATTGGCTGGCTGGTTGATCCTAAGCGCCGCTGGCAAGCCCATTCCCTTCTTCGGTCTCGAGTTACCCGCATTGGTAGGACCGGACAAAGCATTGGCTGGACAGATCAAGGAATGGCACGAACTGGCAGGCACCGCTGGTTACTGGTTGATCGGCCTGCATGCCGCCGCTGGGTTGTTCCATCACTTTGTCGCACGTGACAACACCCTCACACGCATCCTGCCAGGCAAGAACGCATAAGCCAGGCAACACAAATACCCTTACCTCACTAACGGCGACGTTCAGCGCTGGTCAAGTGGCAGCGTCGCCGCTAGAATTGCGCACTTTTTGATCAGCGGCGTAACAAGCGCCCAGCATCCATCCGTTCATGCCTGAGGTTACCGCCATGTCCACCCCCGCTGCGCCAAAAGTCGGCTTCGTTTCACTCGGATGTCCCAAAGCCTTGGTGGACTCCGAGCGTATTCTGACCCAGCTGCGCATGGAAGGTTATGAGGTGGTGTCGACCTATCAGGACGCTGACGTGGTGGTGGTCAACACCTGCGGCTTTATCGACAGCGCCAAGGCTGAATCTCTGGAAGTGATCGGCGAAGCCATTAAAGAAAACGGCAAGGTCATCGTCACCGGCTGCATGGGCGTGGAAGAAAGCGCAATCCGCAACGTACACCCCAGCGTGCTCTCGGTAACCGGCCCGCAACAGTATGAGCAGGTGCTCAACGCCGTACACAAAGTGGTGCCGCCCAGTACCTCACACAATCCACTGATCGACCTGGTGCCGCCACAAGGCATCAAGCTCACCCCACGCCACTATGCCTACTTGAAGATATCTGAAGGCTGCAACCACAGCTGCAGCTTCTGCATCATCCCGTCCATGCGCGGCAAGCTGGTCAGCCGCCCGGTGGGTGACGTGCTTAGCGAAGCCGAGCGCCTGGTTAAAGCCGGTGTTAAAGAGCTGCTGGTGATCTCCCAGGACACCAGCGCTTATGGCGTCGATATGAAGTACAAGACTGACTTCTGGAACGGCCAGCCGGTGAAAACCCGCATGACCGAGATGTGCGAAGCTTTGTCGAGCATGGGCGTTTGGGTGCGCCTGCATTACGTCTACCCCTACCCGCACGTCGACGAACTGATCCCGCTGATGGCCGCCGGTAAAATCCTGCCGTACCTGGATATCCCCTTCCAGCACGCCAGCCCGAAAGTGCTCAAGGCGATGAAACGCCCAGCGTTCGAAGAAAAAACCCTGGCGCGCATCAAGAACTGGCGCGAGATCTGCCCGGAGCTGACCATTCGCTCAACCTTTATCGTCGGCTTTCCCGGTGAAACCGAAGAAGACTTCCAGTACCTGCTCAACTGGCTGACCGAAGCCCAGCTCGACCGCGTTGGCTGCTTCCAGTACTCGCCGGTTGAGGGCGCTTCAGCCAACCTGCTCGACAATCATGTGCCGGATGATGTGAAGCAAGATCGCTGGGATCGCTTTATGGCGCATCAACAAGTCATCAGCACCGCACGCCTGCAACTGAAAGTAGGCAAAGAAATGGATGTACTGATTGATGAAGTCGACGACCAAGGCGCAGTCGCCCGCTGCTACGCCGACGCCCCGGAGATCGATGGCAGCGTGTTTATCGCCAGCACTGAGGTCAAGCCTGGCGACAAGGTCCGCGTGCGCATCGTAGATGCTGATGAATACGACATGTGGGCTGAGTTGATCTAAACGTCCCGCAGCAAAAAGCCCCGCTTATGCGGGGCTTTTTTAGGGTTCATCACGGCCAATGCCGCTCGGGCTAGTGACGGTCAGCGGCTAGTCTGCCAGGCGCCAGGTCGTAGCTCCCTTGGCGTCTTCCAGCACCACCCCCATCGCGGTGATCTGGTCGCGAATACGGTCGGACTCACTCCAGTTCTTATCGGTGCGAGCCTTTAGACGCGCCGCGATCAACGCTTCAACCTCAGCTGAATCGACCTTACCGGCGGCACCTGCCTGCAAGAAGGCCTCAGGCTCAAGCTGCAGCACACCCAGTACCCCAGCCAGCTCCTTCAAACGCGCCGCCAAGCCGGCCGCCGCCTGCACATCGGTTTCACGCAGGCGATTGACATCACGTGCCAACTCGAACAGCACAGCGCAGGCTTCCGGCGTACCGAAGTCATCGTTCATGGCCGCAGCAAAACGCTCAACGAAGGCTTCACCACCTGCCGCAGGCACTTTTGGCAGGCCCTTGAGGGCGTTATAAAAACGCTCAAGCGCACTCTTGGCATCCTTGAGGCTGTCTTCGGAGTAGTTGATCGGGCTGCGGTAGTGGCTGGACACCAGCAGGTAACGCACCACCTCCGGGTGATACTTCGCCAGCACATCACGAATGGTGAAGAAGTTGTTCAATGACTTGGACATCTTCTCGCCATTGATACGGATCATCCCGCAGTGCATCCAGGCATTGGCGTAAGGCTTGCCAGTGGCCGCCTCGCTCTGGGCGATTTCGTTTTCGTGGTGCGGGAATTCCAGGTCGCTTCCGCCGCCATGAATGTCGAAGGTCTCGCCTAAGCAGCAGGTCGACATCACCGAGCATTCGATGTGCCAGCCCGGACGCCCGGCGCCCCAGGGTGACTCCCAGCTCGGCTCGCCAGGCTTGGTGGCTTTCCACAGCACAAAGTCCAGCGGGTCTTGCTTGGCTTCGTCCACTTCAATACGCGCGCCGATGCGCAGGTCTTCGATTTTCTTGCGCGACAACTTGCCGTAGCCCATGAACTTGGCGACGCGGTAATACACATCGCCATTGCCCGGGGCGTAGGCGTAATTCTTGTCGATGAGGGTTTGGATCATGCTCAGCATGCCCTGGATATGGTCAGTGGCGCGCGGCTCCATGTCCGGCTTGAGGATATTGAGGCGCGCCTCGTCCTCGTGCATCGCCGTGATCATGCGCTCGGTTAGCACGTCGAACGGCTCGCCGTTCTCACGAGCCCGATTGATGATCTTGTCGTCGATGTCGGTGATGTTGCGCACGTAGGTCAGGTCATAGCCGCTGAAACGCAACCAGCGGGTCACCAGATCAAAAGCGACCATGCTGCGGCCGTGGCCGATGTGGCAGTAGTCATACACGGTCATGCCACAGACATACATGCGCACCTTGTTGCCATCCAGCGGTTTGAAGGCTTCTTTGCTTTTCGTCAGGGTGTTGTAAATCGAGAGCATTGCAGTTCCTTGGAAACCACGGGCCGGCTTAGCGGCCCGGTTTATCACGCGCCCGACTTGATCAAGCCCAGGAGTCGCGCAGCGTTACGGTAAGGTTAAATACGGGGGCGCCCGGCTTGCTGTCCTTGATGTCGGCGCAGAAGTAGCCTTCGCGCTCGAACTGGAAGCGCTCTTCGGGTGCTGCCAGGGCCAGGGACGGCTCAGCACGACACCCTTTGAGAGTCACCAACGAGCCCGGGTTGATATTGTCGAGGAAGGTACCGCCCTCTTCGTCCTTCTCAGGGTCAGCGGAGCGGAACAGGCGGTCGTACAGACGCACTTCACATTCGACGCTTTCAGCGGCTGGCACCCAGTGGATAACGCCCTTGACCTTGCGGCCTTCAGGGTTCTTGCCCAGGGTGTTTTCGTCGTAGCTGCAGCGTAGTTCGACGATATTGCCGTCGGCATCCTTAATCGCTTCATCGGCGCGAATCACGTAGCTGCCGCGCAAGCGCGCTTCGCCACCGGGAATCAGGCGCTTGAAGCCGGCCGGTGGGACTTCTTCGAAGTCGCTGACGTCGATATAAATCTCGCGGCTAAACGGCAGTACCCGAACGCCCATGTCCTGCTTGGGGTGACGCGCCAGCTGCAGATTCTCGACCTGACCTTCTGGGTAGTTGGTGATCACTACTTTCAGCGGCTTGAGCACACACATGGCGCGGCCGGCGTTGGTGTCTAGGTCATCACGAATGGCGAACTCAAGCATGCCGACATCCACCACGCCGCCGGCGCGGTTGACGCCGATCATGTCGCAGAAGGTGCGAATCGAGGCTGGCGTGTAACCACGGCGACGAAAGCCCGACAGCGTCGACATGCGCGGATCGTCCCAGCCATTGACGTGCTTCTCGTCAACCAGCTGCTTGAGCTTGCGCTTGCTGGTGATGGTGTAATTCAGGTTGAGGCGGGCAAATTCATACTGACGCGGCTGCGCGGGCACCGGCAGCTGGGCCAGGAACCACTCATACAGCGGACGGTGATCTTCAAACTCCAGAGTGCAGATCGAATGGGTAACGCCCTCAATGGCGTCCGACTGACCGTGGGTGAAGTCGTAGCTGGGGTAGATGCACCACTTATCGCCCGTCTGATGGTGGTGGGCATGGCGAATGCGGTAGAGGATCGGGTCACGCAGATTCATGTTCGGTGAAGCCATGTCGATCTTCGCGCGCAGGGCACGAACCCCATCGGCGAACTCACCGGCCTTCATGCGAGCGAACCAGTCGAGATTCTCTTCAACGCTACGCTCGCGGAACGGGCTGTTTTTTCCTGGTTCAGTGAGGTTGCCACGGTATTCACGGGCCTGCTCCGGCGACAGGTCGTCGACATACGCGGTGCCGGCCTTAATCAGCTCAATGGCCCAATCGTGCAGCTGGTCGAAGTAATTGGAGGCATAACACTCTTCACCAGCCCATTCAAAGCCCAGCCACTGCACATCACTTTTGATCGCGTCGATGTATTCCTGGTCTTCCTTGGCGGGGTTGGTGTCATCAAAGCGCAGGTTGCACTCACCGCCAAATTCCTTGGCCAGGCCAAAGTTCAGGCAGATCGACTTGGCGTGGCCAATATGCAGGTAGCCATTGGGCTCTGGCGGGAAGCGGGTGATGATCTTCGCGTGCTTACCAGCATCCAGGTCGGCCTGGACGATGGCGCGAAAAATGTTAGCGGCGGCGACAGTTTCTGGCTTGCTCATGGGGTCCTTGATCATGCATGTGCGCGGCATAGGGTAGGCCGACTAAAACAAAGCGCTTATCATAGCCGAAGCTGTCAACCCCCTGACAGGCCCAAGACCCGCTTCAACGCCCTTCGCTGTTAGCTAACGCAGCGTCAGTAAAGGAAAAGAAGCCGGCTCACGGATTTATCGACAGAGCGATTACCTAGATGATCAAGCTGCATACCAACCATGGCGTTATTACCCTCAACCTGTTCGACGACAAAGCGCCGGAGACCGTGGCCAACTTCAAGCAGTATGTGAAGGAAGGTCATTACGACAACACGGTTTTCCACCGTGTGATCAGTAATTTCATGATCCAAGGCGGTGGTTTCGAGCCGGGGATGAAGCAGAAAACCACCCGCGCCATGATCAAGAACGAAGCCAATAACGGCGTCGTCAACAAAATTGGCACCGTGGCCATGGCTCGCACCATGGAGCCGCATTCTGCCTCCGCGCAATTTTTTATCAACGTCGGCGACAACAGTTTCCTCAACCACAGCGCACCGACCGTGCAAGGCTGGGGCTATGCGGTATTTGGCGAAGTAGTTGAAGGCATGGACGTAGTCAACGCCATCAAGGCCGTGGCCACCACCAGCAAAGCCGGCCACCAGGACGTGCCAGTTGATGACGTGATCATCGAGCGCGCCGAGATCATCGAATAGAGTAGATGAGTATCTTACTGATCTCGGATTTGCATTTAGAACAGGAGCGCCCGGATATCACCCGGGCGTTTCTGCACTTTCTCGAAACCCGCGCGATCCATGCCCAAGCGCTGTATATCCTCGGTGATTTCTTCGAAGTGTGGATCGGCGATGACGCCATCAGCCCCTTTCAACGCTCGATTGCCCAGGCCCTGCGCCAGCTGAGCGACCGCGGCACACGCATCTACCTGATGCATGGCAATCGTGATTTTCTGATTGGCAAAACCTTCTGTCAGGAGGCTGGCTGCACCCTGCTGCGCGACCCCAGCCTGGTCGAACTCGGCGGGGAAAACGTCCTATTGATGCACGGTGACAGCCTGTGCACCCAGGATGAGGCTTACATGCGCCTGCGCCGCTGGCTACGCAACCCGCTGTCGCTGTTTATCCTGCGCAACCTGCCGCTGGCCACCCGCCACACGCTGGCACGCAAGCTGCGCAATCAAAGCCGCGAGCAAACCCGCATGAAAGCCAGCGACATCGTCGATGTCACCCTGACAGAAGTGCCGCGGATCATGGCTGCCCATGGTGTGCGCACGTTGATTCACGGCCACACTCACCGCCCTGCGGTCCATCCACTACAAGTAGCGGGTCAACCCGCCAGACGGATTGTCCTAGGTGACTGGGACAGCCAAGGCTGGGCCTTGCAGGTCGATGGCCAAAACTGGCAGCTGGCTCCCTTCTCTCTCCATTGATCACCGCCGCTGCTGGCTTAGCGCTGCAGCAGCGACGACTTCTCATAGCGTCGATATTGCGGGCTTGCCTCAATGGTTTTCGCCAGGCGTTGAGTCGCCTCGCTGACCTGATCGGCGACGAACAAGGTGATATCCATACCGGGCAGGGACGGCAGCCCTTCCTCGATCACGTGTAGTCCAGGCTCCAGGGTGGAGCGGGGAATGATGCCCACACCGATCCCCGCACGTACGGCCGCCAGGACGCCAGCCCGGCTCTGACTGGTGAATGCGATGCGGTACGGGATCTGCGCGTCGGCCAGAGCCTTGCGCGCCGAATCACGGTGATAGCAACCTTCGACAAAGACCGCCAGCGGCAGCGGCTCACGCTGGTGCGTCGAATGCGCCTCGCTGCGCACCCAGATCAGTTCGTCACGAAACAAGCGCTGCCCGCCATCCGACAAGGCCGGCATCTCAACCAGGGCCAGATCCAACTTGCCCTCGGCCACCAGCGACGCCAGGTAACAGGGCCGATGGTCACAGACCACCTCCAGACTGGCCTCTGGGTAGCTCAGCACGAAGGTCTCCAGCAAAGGGACGAGGCTACGCGTGGCGTATTGGTCGTGGGTACCAAGACGCACCTGCCCGCCTACATCGGCGTGCTGGAAGGTGCCAAGGATGCGGTCATGCAGGTTGAGCAGCTCCTGTGCGCAGGACTTCAGCCGCTCCCCAGCGGGAGTCAGCCTGACCCCGTACTGGCCGCGCTGCAGCAGTTCGGTCGCTACCAGCCCCTCCAGCCGCGTGAGCTGCATGCTGATAGTCGAGGGCGCACGATGCAGGCGCTGGGCCGCAGTGGTCAGGTTCAGCGTGCCGGCGACCACGACGAAGGTGCGCAGCAAGAGAATCGGCAGATCGCGCATGGCAGAATTCAACTTTATTGAAAGTGGTAATCAATATTTATCGTTTTTCTGAACGTTGGCAAGCTTATATGTTAGCCGGCACCCAGATTGTCCATTTGGATTCTCGGGTATTGTTACGGAGCAAGAACAATGCGAATGCCCACCACGTTTGGCATGAACCAGATCGTCAGCCACGGCTTCGGCATGTTCCTGTTCGCCGCCCTGATGCCTTACATGCGAGAGTCCATCGACATCAGCAACTGGCAATTGGCGACCATCGGTGCCCTGACCCAGCTGGCCTATTTGGCCGGGGCCATGCTCCTCGGCGTGCTCGGCCACCGCATCGGCACGGGCCGCCTGGCTTTGCTGACCGGCATCACCAGCAGCAGCCTGCTGCTGGCCATGTCGCAATTGCACGATCCCGTGCTGATTACCCTGGTCCTGACCTGCCTGGCCGCAAGCGCCGCGATCAGCTGGGGCTGCATCGTCGAGATCATCAGCCGCTGCGCCCGCCCCGAACTGCGCTCGACCTATCTGTCCTGTGCCTCTAGCGGCACGGCTTGGGGCTATGCCCTCAACGGCCTGCTGATCCTGTTTGTGGTGCCGATGCTCGGCTGGCAAAGGAGCTGGCAGGTCGCCGGTCTGTTCGGCGTCCTGGTGGTCGGCCTGACCTGGCATCTGCTGCGGAATCTGGAGAGCCTGCCCCTCAGCCAGCTAGACCAGCGCGAGGCGGTGATCCCGACCTCCAGGCTGTTCGCCACCATCATCGGCGAGCGCACCGCCCTGTTTGCCTGCCTGATCTGCCTGCTGGTGGGCTTTACCACCATGCCGTTCGCCTATTGGCTCAATAGCTACCTGGATGAACTCATGCTGCCCGCCGCACTCGGCGGCTACACGTGGGCGACGGTGGGCGGCACCGGCATGGTCGCCGGGTTCATCACCGGCAAGCTGGCAGATCGCAGAGGCCACGGCACGGCTCTGATGGTGATTTTCAGCGGCTTCGCCCTGGGCCTGCTGGCATTTGTCTATGACCCTGGCAAGTACGCACTGATTGCCGGCTTCGGTTACGGCCTGATGTACTTCCCAATGTGGGGCATCGTCGCTGGCTGGATCAACCAGCACTATTCGTCGACCGCCACCATGCAGATCAGCGGCATCTGCATGGTCACCTTCGGCCTGGGCGGTACGCTCGGCAACCTGCTGGCCGGTTATATCCGCGAAACAACCGGCTCATTACACAGCGTTTTCTTAGTGTTAACCGGCGCGTCCCTGCTGCTGGTGGCCGTGGCAATCGTGATCCTGCGTGGCAATCGCAAAGCGCTGGCGGCCAACCCAGCAACGGCGGATGCCTGCTGAGCAGAAGAAACCGCAGCGCCTTTTGAGTTCCTCAGGCGGGCGCGCCACTGTGAAAGCGAAATTCCTTGTCCGGCGTGAGTATCGCCTCACGCTCGACTTCGGCAAAAAAGCTCACCCGCTCATCGATAGATTCCGCCGAATAATCGCGCGCCATCTTCAGGTAACCCTGGTAATGCCGCGCCTCAGACTTGAGCAGGGAGCGATAGAACTGCCCAAGTTCCTCATCGAGATGCGGTGCCAGGCGGAAGAATCGCTCGCAAGAGCGCGCCTCGATAAAGGCACCGACGATCAGGGTATCGACTAATTTGTGCGGTTCGCTGGTACGCATATGCTTGTGCAACCGCTGGGCGTATAGCGCCGCGCTGACAGGTCGATAGGCGACCCCACGCTTCTTCATCAATGCTGCGACCTGCTCGAAATGACGCAACTCTTCTCGGGCCAAACGCGACAGGTTGTGCTGCAAGTCGGCCTTCTCGATATAGCGGAAAAGCAGCGTAAGCGCGGTAGATGCGGCCTTTTTCTCGCAATTGGCGTGATCGATCAGCATCACGTCCTGATTTTCCAATGCTTGGGCAATCCAGGCGTCAGGGGTTGGGCACAACAGGAACGCTTCGATTTCTGGTAACAGTTGCATAAGCTCACGACAGTGGTGGTAGTGACTGGCGAATTGGGTCGGCTATTATACGAATGAAGCGGCGCGCGACCAGCCGGTCAGTTGATACCTGTCAAGAACACAGGACTGTTTTGCATCTATTCTGCACATATAGTTAATTGTTAAAAGTCACACCCCACATCGTAAGGAGACGAGCATGCAAGCAATTCGCAACATTTTAGTCGTTATGCAACCAGAGCAGCCGGAGAGTTTGGCGCTGAAGCGGGCCAAACTGATTGCTGGCGTTACCCAATCGCACATACATCTGCTGGTCTGCGACAAGAAGCATGATCATTCGGTCTACCTCAACGATCTGTGTGCCACCCTCAACCGTGAAGGGTTTAACGCCTCTGGCCAGCAGGCTTGGCATGAAAACCTGAATCAGACCATCCTCACTGTGCAACAGGCCGAAGGCTGTGGCTTGGTGGTCAAGCAGCACTTTCCCGACAATCCGCTGAAAAAGGCCCTGCTCACTCCAGACGCCTGGAAGCTACTGCGTTACTGCCCTGCGCCAGTGCTGCTGGTGACAACTGATAGCCATGGACCAGCGGCATCATTCTGGCGGCCGTGGATGTGGGCAACGCCGATGGTGAACATCGCACGCTGCATTCCGGCATCATCAGCCACGCCTTCGATATCGCCGCACTGGCTACTGCTAAATTACACGTTATTACGGCGCATCCAGCACCCATGCTGTCGTCAGCGGACCCAACCTTCCAGTTGAAAGAGTCCATCGAGGCGCGTTACCGCGAGCAGTGCAAGGTGTTCCAAGCGAAGTACGACATCGCCGATGAGTGCTTGCATGTGGTCGAGGGTCCGGCCGACGCCTTGATCCCGCACGTTGCCAAGCAATTAGGCGCGGTGGTCACCGTGATTGGCACAGTAGCCCGTACTGGTCTTTCCGGTGCGCTGATCGGTAATACCGCCGAGGTGATTCTCGACTCACTGGAAAGCGACATCCTGGTGCTTAAGCCTGACGAGATCATCGCCCATCTTGAAGATTTGGTTGCCAAACGCTAATACGTCGCCCTTGAATGATAAAGCCGCCTAAAGGCGGCTTGATCATTTCAACCTTGGGCTCATACTTTTGTTTCAAGGCCTTCGAGCAGAAAACGCGGCGCGATATACCGTTCGTAGTGCGCTTCGGACAACAGAAAGAACTCACGATCGATCGCATCGCGTAGCTCCGGCAGGCTCCAATCGCGAAACTCCGGCAGCAGGACCATGCCGTAAGCCTCAAGCTGACTGATAACCCGCGAGCCACGCGCAAGTAGTTGATACGCCCAGCAATAAGGCGACTGTCGCGGCACAAAGCGGATCTTGCGCTGTTCCAACTGCAGACGCAGGCGATCAACATCGAAAACTTCCACTTTGGCCGCCATCACTTGAACTAACAGCACTTCCAAGCGCAGCCAAACAGCGTACTTTTCCTCGTCGTTATAGCCGTTCCAGTTGATCACCTCATGGTGGAAGCGCTTACAGCCGCGGCAGACCAAGTCGCCGTAGACAGTCGAGCACAGGCCTACACAAGGTGTTTTGATGCGTTGGTTGGACATAGCGAATGGCATTGCTACTGGGAAATAGACTGGCATCTTAGCCCTTTGTCTAAGGCAGATCACCCCCATATAAGCAGGGCTTTTGGCTTAACTTTGCGAAAGCTTTCCAGTAGAATCGGCCGGCCTTTTATAGGCACCAATGTCCGTTGGAAGCTGTTTTCAAAGCGTCACGAGCACAGTCAATCCTGCAGGTTCGATGTTGGTGCTGACCCTTGAGCCACTCTTCAAGTGTCGGTACCAGCCCTCATCCAACCCGTCCTGCCGGCGTAAAACTTTGAAAACAGCTTCTGCAAGAAATCAGCTAAACCTCGGCTAAGCGGCCCGTTAAAGCCACAAAGCGCCTGGTTAGTTGTTTCTGGATCGCGAACCGGACAAGCCTATGGGACCACTGATGAGGGTAATAACCGTGCTTGAAGCCTATCGCAAACATGTAGCAGAGCGTGCCGCTCAGGGTATCGTGCCCCAGCCGCTGAACGCCGAACAAACCGCAGGCCTGATTGAGCTGCTGAAATCCCCGCCAGTCGGCGAAGAAGCCTTTCTACTCGACCTGATCACCAACCGCGTGCCACCAGGCGTCGATGAAGCCGCCTACGTTAAAGCCGGTTTTCTCTCTGCCGTTGCCAAAGGCGAGGCCACCTCACCGCTGATCAGTGCACAACACGCCGTTGAGCTGCTGGGCACCATGCAAGGCGGTTACAACATCACCACTATGGTTGATCTGCTCGATGACAGCGCACTGGCTGCCGTGACTGCAGAGCAACTGAAGCACACCCTGCTGATGTTCGACGCCTTCCACGACGTCGCAGAAAAAGCCAAAAACGGCAACGCTCACGCTAAAGGCGTTATGCAGTCCTGGGCCGACGGCGAGTGGTTCAAGAACCGCCCGACTCTGGCCGACAAGATCAGTCTGCGCGTATTTAAAGTCACCGGCGAAACCAACACCGACGATCTGTCCCCGGCGCCTGATGCCTGGTCACGCCCGGACATCCCGCTGCACGCCCTGGCCATGCTGAAAATGGCCCGCGAAGGCATCGTGCCGGACGAGCAAGGCGTGACTGGCCCGATGAAGCAGATCGAAATCATGCGTGGCGAAGGCTTCCCGATCGCTTACGTGGGTGACGTTGTCGGCACCGGCTCCTCGCGTAAATCCGCCACCAACTCGGTACTGTGGTTCTTCGGCGACGACATCCCGAACGTGCCCAACAAGCGCGCTGGCGGCTTTTGCTTCGGCAGCAAGATTGCGCCAATCTTCTACAACACCATGGAAGATGCTGGCGCTCTGCCAATCGAATTCGACGTGTCGAACATGCACATGGGCGACGTGATCGACCTGTACCCGCATGCCGGCAAAGTCTGCAAGCACGGTACTGATGAAGTGCTGACCACCTTCGAAATGAAGACGCCGGTTCTGCTCGACGAAGTCCGCGCTGGCGGCCGTATCCCGCTGATCATTGGTCGCGGTCTGACCGAGAAAGCTCGCGCCGAACTCGGCCTGGGCCCAACCGATCTGTTCAAGCTGCCCGAGCCTCCAGCTTCCAGCACCAAGGGTTTCACCCTGGCGCAGAAGATGGTCGGCAAAGCGTGCGGTCTAGCTGAAGGCCAAGGCGTGCGCCCTGGCACTTACTGCGAACCGAAGATGACCACCGTCGGCTCCCAGGACACCACTGGCCCGATGACCCGTGATGAGCTGAAAGACCTGGCGTGCCTGGGCTTCTCCGCTGACCTGGTCATGCAGTCATTCTGCCATACCGCGGCTTACCCGAAGCCAATCGACGTGACCACCCACCACACCCTGCCGGACTTCATCCGCACCCGTGGCGGCGTGTCCCTGCGTCCTGGCGACGGCATCATCCACAGCTGGCTGAACCGCATGCTGCTGCCGGATACTGTTGGCACCGGTGGTGACTCACACACCCGCTTCCCCATGGGCATCTCCTTCCCGGCCGGTTCCGGCCTGGTTGCCTTCGCTGCCGCCACCGGCGTCATGCCGCTGGACATGCCAGAGTCGATTCTGGTGCGCTTCAAAGGCAAGCTACAGCCCGGCATCACCCTGCGTGACCTGGTCCATGCAATTCCTTACGCCGCCATCCAGAAAGGCCTGCTGACCGTTGAGAAGAAAGGCAAGATCAACGCTTTCTCCGGCCGCATCCTCGAGATCGAAGGCTTGGAAGAGCTGACGGTAGAGCAAGCGTTCGAGCTGTCCGACGCCTCTGCCGAGCGTTCGGCGGCTGGTTGCACCATCAAGATGCCGGAAAAGGCCATCGCCGAGTACCTGCGCTCGAACATCACCCTACTGCGCTGGATGATCAGCGAAGGCTACGGCGATGCGCGCACCATTGAGCGCCGTGCTCAAGCGATGGAAGCCTGGTTGGCCGATCCTAAGCTGATGACGGCTGACAAGGACGCCGAGTATGCTGAAATCATCGAAATCGATCTGGCTCACATCAATGAGCCAGTTCTCTGCGCACCGAACGACCCGGACGATGCCCGTCTGCTGTCGAGCGTTGCCGGTGAGAAGATCGACGAAGTGTTTATCGGTTCGTGCATGACCAACATCGGTCACTTCCGCGCCGCCGGTAAGCTGCTGGAAAAAGTCGAAGGTTCGCTGCCAACTCGCTTGTGGCTGTCGCCGCCGACCAAGATGGACCAGCACCAGCTGACCGAAGAAGGCTACTACAGCATCTACGGCAAAGCTGGCGCGCGTTTGGAAATGCCCGGCTGCTCGCTGTGCATGGGTAACCAGGCACGTGTTGAGCCGAACTCCACCGTGGTATCGACCTCAACCCGTAACTTCCCCAACCGCCTGGGTGATGGCGCCAATGTCTACCTGGCTTCGGCCGAGTTGGCTGCGGTTGCGGCAATCACCGGCAAACTGCCGACTGTTGCGGAATACATGGTCTACGCGAAAGAAATCGACACCATGGCAGCGGACGTATACCGCTACCTGAGTTTCGATCAGATTGCCGAGTTCCGTGAAGCTGCTGCGAACGCCAACATCCCTGCTCTTCAGGTCTAAGCGCTTGCAGTAATGACTAAGCCCCGCCTTGTGCGGGGCTTTTTCTTTGTGCTGACCTTGATAGTGATACGCCAGCAGCTACCTTCAGAGCTGGGAGGTGTAATCATGCACCCAAATACCGTCTGGAGATGTTTATGAAGCACTGGATTATTGCCGCACTCTGCGTCTTTGCCTTAGCCGGCTGCAGCAGCGAATATATTATCAGCACCACTGATGGGCAAATGCTGACCAGCGACGGCAAACCTCAGCTGGATAAAGACACCGGCATGATCGAATTTACAGACAGCGAAGGTCGCAAGCAGCAGATCCCGCAGGATTCGGTCAAACAGATGATGGAACGCTAAACCGGCCTCTACTTCATAACCCCGCTACCGCGGGGTTTATTTTGACCAGCATGGGGTCATGCCTTGCTGTAAATCCGTACACAGTTATTCCCTGACAAATACAGCCGCCAGCGCAACTCAGGCAGCGCGTGATGGCAGAGCTCCACCCCTCAAGCCTAACGAAACAACGCATCGCGTAGCACGTGTAAAGACAAGCCACGCCTTGTGCGGGGCTTTTTCTTTTCTGACTCACTGGCTCCTGCCAAGCACATGGCATATGCCTTGCTTTGGCTTAAGGCATAGAGTGTTTCCAAAGGCGGAAACGGCTTAAATAGACAATGGTGTCGTTCTGATCGCCGACTGAAGTCGGCGCTCGGCACGGCACCTTTTTGGTGTGGGCATAGGAAAAGCACTATGAATGAGCACGACATCAGCCGCCGCGCTGCGCCGGAAAAGCCAGTCCTGAATATCGGCTTTATGGCCCTCACCGACGCCGCCTCCGTTATCGTCGCCGCCACTCAGGGTTTTGCCGAGAAGCATGGTCTGACCCTCAACCTGCAACGCCAGGCCTCCTGGGCCACCTTGCGCGACAAATTACTGAGCGGCGAATTGGACGCCGCTCATAGCCTCTACGGGCTGGTCTATGGTGTGCAATTGGGGCTCGGCGGTGCGCCAGCCACTGATATGGCCGTGCTGATGGGCCTTAACCAGAACGGCCAGAGCATTAACCTATCGCCAGCGTTGCAAGCAGCCGGCGTGAGCACTGCTAGCGCACTGGCGCAACGCGCGCACCAGTCTGGCGCAAAATTAATATTCGCCCAGACCTTCCCCACCGGCACCCACGCCATGTGGCTGAATTACTGGCTGGCCAGTCAGGGTATTCACCCACTGACAGATGTCGACAGCGTCGTCGTGCCGCCGCCGCAGATGCTCGCCCACCTCAAGGCCCGGCGCATCGACGGCTTCTGTGTTGGCGAACCCTGGAGCGCCCAGGCGGTGGATGAACAAATGGGCTGCACCCTGACCACCAGCCAGGCGATATGGCCCGATCATCCAGAGAAAGTCTTGGGTTGCACCCGTCAATTTGCCGAGCAGCACCCCAACAGCGCCCGCGCCTTGATTATGGCGGTGCTGGAAGCCAGTCGGTTTATCGATGAGAGTGAAGAAAACCGTCGCAGCGCGGCTCAACTGCTCAGTGGCAGCGAGTATGTTGACGCACCGCTCTCGGCTATCCAACCGCGCTTTCTCGGCCAGTACCAAGACGGTCTCGGCCATGCCTGGCAAGACGCACACCCGCTGCGCTTTCACGCAGACGGTGAAGTGAATCAGCCTTACCTGTCTGATGGCATGTGGTTTATGACCCAGTTTCGCCGCTGGGGCCTGCTGCGCGAAGACCCGGACTACCTGGCAATCGCCCGCCAGGTACAGCAACTCGACCTCTACCGTCAGGCTGCAGAGGCGCTCGGTATCGCCGTACCGGGGGAGATGCGCAGCAGTCAGTTGCTTGACGGGCATATCTGGGACGGCAGCGACCCGGCCGGCTATGCCCGCAGTTTTTCTCTGCACGCCCTAGTAGATGCCTCCATCGGCGCCCAGCAGGAGAGTCACTAACATGCTGCGCATTTTGCTGATCAATGACACCGCAAAGAAGGTCGGGCGCCTGCAAACTGCCCTGACCGAGGCTGGTTTCGAGGTGATCGATGAATCTGGGTTGACTATCGACCTGCCCCAGCGCGTCGAAGCCGTGCGCCCAGATGTGATTCTGATCGACACCGAATCACCCAGCCGCGACGTGATGGAACAGGTGGTGCTGGTCAGCCGCGACCAGCCGCGTCCGATTGTGATGTTCACCGACGAGCACGACCCGGGCGTTATGCGCCAGGCGATCCAAAGCGGCGTCAGCGCCTATATCGTCGAGGGTATTCACGCCCAACGCCTGCAGCCGATCCTCGATGTGGCCATGGCGCGCTTCGAAAGCGACCAGGCACTGCGCGCTCAGTTGCAGGCGCGCGATGCACAGCTGGCCGAACGCAAACGCATAGAGTTGGCCAAGGGCTTGTTGATGAAGATGAAAAGCTGCGACGAGGAACAGGCTTATACCCTAATGCGCCGCCAGGCCATGAGCCGCCAGCAGAAACTGGCGCAAGTCGCCGAACAAATCATCGCCATGCACGACATGCTCGGCAGCTAAAGAGACTTGCGTAAGATGTTTAGGGCGGCCTGCGGGTAACAGCCCATCCTACAGCTGTGCTGCTCAGTTTGCCGTCAACTGCTCTAGACAGCAGGCTGGCGCGCCGCTTATCTTCGCCACCTGGCCAGCACACTGGCCAACGTCGCTCGGACGGTTCCGGGCGCTTACGTTTGCGAGATAGACATGACTGACACACGTGCGCCGCGCCGCTTTGCGCGCATCGATCGACTCCCCCCTTACGTGTTCAACATCACGGCCGAGCTGAAGATGGCCGCGCGTCGCCGCGGCGAAGATATTATCGACTTCAGCATGGGCAACCCGGATGGCCCCACACCGCCGCACATCGTTGAAAAGCTGGTGCAGGTCGCCCAGCGCGAAGACACACACGGCTACTCCACCTCGCGCGGCATTCCGCGTCTGCGCCGCGCTATATCGCGCTGGTACAAAGACCGCTATGACGTCGAGATTGACCCGGAAAGCGAAGCCATTGTCACCATCGGGTCCAAGGAAGGCTTGGCGCACCTGATGTTGGCCACCCTCGACCATGGCGACACCGTGCTGGTGCCAAACCCCAGCTACCCGATTCATATTTACGGTGCGGTCATCGCTGGCGCCCAGGTGCGTTCGGTGCCGCTGATTCCCGGTGTAGACTTCTTTGCCGAGCTGGAGCGGGCGATTCGCGAGTCGATTCCAAAACCAAAAATGATGATCCTCGGCTTCCCGTCCAACCCCACCGCCCAATGCGTGGAGCTGGATTTCTTTGAGCGGGTGGTTGCCCTGGCCAAGCAATACGACGTGCTGGTGATCCACGATCTGGCCTACGCCGATATCGTCTACGACGGCTGGAAAGCCCCGTCGATCATGCAGGTTCCGGGTGCCAAGGACATCGCCGTGGAGTTCTTCACCCTGTCTAAGAGCTACAACATGGCCGGTTGGCGCATCGGCTTTATGGTTGGCAATAAGGAACTGGTCAACGCCCTGGCGCGGATCAAGAGCTACCACGACTACGGCACCTTCACCCCACTGCAAGTAGCGGCCATTGCTGCGCTGGAAGGCGATCAGCAATGCGTACTCGATATCGCCGAGCAATACCGCCAGCGCCGCAACCTCTTAGTTAAAGGGCTGCATGAGCTCGGCTGGATGGTGGTGAATCCGAAAGCCTCAATGTACGTCTGGGCGAAGATACCCGAGGCCTACGCGAAACTCGGTTCCTTGGAGTTCGCCAAGAAACTGCTGCTGGAGGCCAAGGTCTGCGTGTCGCCGGGTATAGGTTTTGGCGACTATGGCGATGACCATGTGCGGTTCGCCCTGATCGAAAACCAGGATCGCATTCGTCAGGCCTTGCGTGGGATCAAATCGATGTTCCGCGCCGACGGTCTCTTGCCCGGCCAACAACCTAAGGTCGACGAGTAAACATGCAGAGGGCATCTCAGGGTGCCTTCCAGCGTTTCAACCCGAATAATCCAGCACCGTCCACACCCGGCTTAGACCATCAGCAATCACACAATCGCTTTGTCCAAGCTGGTTGCCACTGTGCAGTAACATTAAGTTAGTCATGCCGTCAGCCGCATCCGAGCGCTCACTCAGCCACTGCACGCGTCCACAATTGGCTGTCTCGATCACATAGCTGGCCGCCACGGTGGAGCCCTCGCTGGATGGTTTGATTACATCCACCACCGTGCCCTGCTCTTCCACGCGCTTGCCATCGGATACCAGCACGGCCCAGGCCTGACTGTTCTCAATCACCAGGTAGCTGCCATTGGCTTTGGGTTGATCAAGCTGCGGTTGCGCACAACCGGCCAAAAGACTCAACAGCACAATTGTCATGAGCATCTGTTGCATTGTCAGTGACTCCTTTGCAGTGCCTGTGGCCATTAGCTTTCGAGCGAATGACTGAAGTGATCGAGTAGGTGCCGACTAAGGCCTTGGGCTTACTATTATCGAATACTGTTTATTTGTACAGTATTTTTAGATTACCCTTGGCCACGTCACCAAGCCAACCATGCAACCCTGAATACAGGCCCATACAAGGCGTTACCAGGAGTATCCAGATGCTCGACGTACTGCAGTTGAAACA
>JAGGNC010000177.1 GCA_017886405.1 Pseudomonas sp.
GATCAGCCGCGCGACGGAGTGTTTCTCCATAAACTCAGACATGTCGATACGCACTAGCGCCTCTTCAGTGTCGAAAAGGAATTCTGCCAGCGCCTTGCACAGCTCGGTCTTACCGACCCCCGTTGGGCCAAGAAAGAGGAACGAGCCGCTCGGCCTATTCGGATCGGACAGCCCTGCGCGGGAACGCCGTACCGCATTGGACACCGCCACCACGGCTTCTTCCTGGCCGATCACGCGCTGATGGAGCAGGCCTTCCATCTTCAGTAGCTTGTCGCGCTCGCCTTCGAGCATCTTGCTCACCGGAATACCGGTCCACTTCGACACCACTTCGGCGATTTCCTCCTCGGTAACTTTGCTGCGCAGCAGCTGATTGTCTTTTTTGCCATGCTGGTCGACCATTTGCAGGCTGCGCTCAAGGTCTGGAATGATCCCGTACTGCAGCTCTGCCATGCGATTAAGGTCGCCCTTGCGCCGCGCCGCTTCAAGCTCCTGGCGCGACTGCTCGATACGCTGCTGAATCTGCGCCGCGCCTTGCACCTCAGCCTTTTCCGACTTCCAGATCTCTTCCAAGTCGGCGTATTCGCGCTCCAGACGAGCAATGTCTTCGTTGAGTTTGGCCAGACGCTTGATCGCTGCTTCGTCGTCCTCTTTTTTCAGCGCCTGCGCTTCTACCTTGAGCTGAATCAAGCGCCGCTCTAAGCGATCAAGCACCTCAGGCTTGGAGTCGATCTCCATACGAATGCGGCTGGCCGCTTCGTCGATCAGGTCGATGGCCTTGTCGGGCAGCTGGCGGTCGGTGATATAGCGGTGCGACATCTTGGCTGCCGCAATGATCGCGCCGTCGGTGATGGCCACCTTGTGGTGCACCTCGTAGCGCTCCTTGAGGCCACGCAGGATGGCGATGGTGTCTTCTTCGCTGGGCTCATCGACCAGCACTTTCTGGAAGCGCCGCTCCAAGGCTGCGTCCTTCTCAATGTACTGGCGGTACTCGTTAAGGGTGGTCGCGCCGACGCAGTGCAGCTCGCCGCGAGCCAGGGCCGGCTTGAGCATATTGCCAGCGTCCATCGAGCCTTCGCCCTTTCCGGCGCCGACCATAGTGTGCAGCTCATCGATAAACAGGATGATGCGGCCTTCCTGCTTGCCCAACTCGTTGAGTACCGCCTTTAAGCGCTCTTCGAACTCGCCACGAAACTTGGCGCCGGCAATCAGCGCGCCCATGTCTAGCGACAACACACGCTTGTCCTTAAGGCCATCCGGTACTTCACCATTGATGATGCGCTGCGCCAGGCCTTCGGCGATGGCAGTTTTGCCCACACCTGGCTCACCTATCAACACCGGGTTGTTCTTGGTGCGGCGTTGCAACACCTGAATCGTACGGCGGATTTCATCATCGCGGCCGATCACCGGGTCCAGCTTGCCTTCTTCAGCACGCTTGGTCAGGTCGACGGTGTATTTATCCAGGGCTTGCCGATTTTCCTCGACGTTCGGGTCATTCACCGCATCGCCGCCGCGCAGGTTGGTCACCGCATTTTCCAGCGCCTTACGGCTGACGCCCTGACCGAGCAGCAACTTGCCCAGCTTGGTGCTGTCATCCATCGCGGCCAGCAGCACCAACTCGCTGGAGATAAATTGATCACCCTTCTGCTGCGACAGGCGATCTGCCTGATTGAGCAAGCGCGCCAGATCCTGCGACAGATTGACGTCGCCAGACGGATTCTGGATTTTGCCCAGCTGGTCCAGCTCTTTACCCAGCGCCAGACGCAAGCTGTTGACATCAAAACCGACCTGCATCAACAACGGCTTGATCGAGCCACCCTGCTGCTCAAGCAACGCCTGCATCAGGTGCAGCGGCTCAATTGCCGCGTGATCAAGACCAACGGCAAGGGATTGCGCATCGGACAGCGCGAGTTGCAACTTGCTGGTTAAACGATCAATACGCATACACAATCAACCCTCGTGGTAGTGGCAGACCGGCGCACTGAATCGCACCCAAACAGAAAGTCTGCGGATATAGAGTAGATAAGGTCGATTGTGCGGGTTTCAAGCCAAGCGGCGTTGATGGAGATCAGTTAAAGCGTCGCCGCAAACCTCTGGCCGGATGCGGGGATAGGGACGCTCAGTTACCCAGCCAGATCAGGCTGGCAAAGCGTCCGGTTTGCACCGAGCGGCGATAGGAAAAGAAACGCGGGTCGCTGTAGGTGCAGAAATCGCCGCCGTACACCGCATCGACGCCACAAGCGGCCAGACGAATGCGCGCCAGCTGGTAAATATCGGCCATAAACTTGCCCGGATTAGCGCTCGGTAGGAATGCCGCCGTCGCTTGCCTGTGCTGGGCGACAAATGCCTCGCGAACTTCAGCGCCGACCTCGAAGGCCTGTGGCCCAATCGCAGGCCCCAGCCAGACCAACACCTGATCCGCCGGCACGGCCAGCTTCTCCAGCGTGGCCTCCAACACACCGGCGGCCAAACCACGCCAGCCGGCATGGGCTGCAGCCACACGCGTGCCGGCACGATCACAAAACAGCACGGGGAGACAATCGGCCGTCATCACCGCGCAAGTCACGCCCGGTTTGCCGGTCCAACTGGCGTCGGCTTCATGCACCAAGGCAGGACTGGCCTCGACCACCTTAACGCCATGCACCTGTTGCAGCCATGCGGGCTTGCAGCCCAACAGACTGACCAACCGCTGACGGTTCTTAGCTACCGCTTGCGGATCATCACCAACATGCTCGCCCAGATTTAAACTGTCGAACGGCGAGACACTGACACCGCCACTGCGGGTGGTGACACAGATTTTCACTTTTGCCGGTGCAGGCCACTGTGGCATCAGCCAGTCATGCATGCTGTCACCCCACTTTTATTAGCCAATAAAAGCCTCACGGTCCTGGCGCAGCAGCGTCAGCAACCAGACAAAGTCATCCGGTAATGGCGACTGCCATTTCATCCGCACACCGCTAATCGGATGATCCAACTCGAGAAATCGCGCATGCAAGGCCTGGCGCGGGAATTCCTTGAGCGTTTGCACCATGTTCAGGTTGGCGGCCGGTGGAATGCGAAAACGCCCGCCGTAGACTGGGTCGCCTACCAGCGGGTAACCGATATGACTCATGTGCACGCGAATTTGGTGAGTGCGACCGGTTTCCAGCTTGACCCGCGAATGGGTGTGCGAGCGAAAACGCTCGAGCACCCGGTAGTGACTGACCGCAGGCTTGCCGCCGTCACTCACCGCCATACGCTGACGCTGCGAAGAGCTGCGACCGATCGGCGCATTGATCTTGCCACCCGCGGTGATCACGCCAATTACGATGCACTCGTAGATGCGGCTGACTGTGCGCTTCTGCAACTGATCGACCAAGCGGGTCTGCGCCTCGAGGGTCTTGGCCACTACCATCAGGCCGGTGGTGTCCTTGTCTAGGCGATGGACGATGCCGGCACGCGGCACGTTAATAATGTCCGGCACATGGTGCAGCAAGGCGTTGAGCAAGGTGCCATCGGCATGCCCCGCAGCAGGGTGCACGACCAAGCCAGCGGGCTTGTCGATGACCAATATCTGCTCATCCTCGTAGACGATGTTCAGCGCAATGTCTTGGGCAATCCACTCACCCTGGGCTTCCTGCTCGGCCTTAAGCGCCAGCAGCGCACCGCCGTGGACAATGTCGCGCGGTCGCACTACCGCCCCATCGACGGTCAGCAGACCCTCTTTGATCCAGGCAGACAGCCGCGAACGGGAGTGCTCGGCGAACAGGAGTGCGGCGACTTGATCGAGGCGTTGACCGCCCATTTCATAAGGCACCTCGGCGTTCAGTTCAATGATCTGCTTATTAATAGAGGGCATGCTCGGCAACGGCGGGGAGGTCTGAGAGGTCTAGCCTTTGGTTTCGGCTACACGCTTGTGGTTAAATACGGCGTCTTTGCCCCAGGGATGCCAGGGGCGCTCATCATAACAGGACGGCTATGCTCAAGACAGCCGCCGTCTAAGGGACGCAAGCCGCCATGCAAGTGAAACACCTGCTGCTGATCGTAATCCTCTCCCTCACTGCCGCCTGCTCATCAAAACAGGTGGTTGACGAAAACCTCAGCGAGGCCGAGCTTTACCAGCAGGCGCAGGCCGACCTGGATAACAAAAGTTTCACCGCCGCAGTGGCTAAGCTCAAAGCGCTGGAGTCCCGTTACCCGTTCGGGCGCTATGCTGAACAAGCCCAGTTAGAGCTGATTTACGCCTACTACAAGAACGTTGAACCGGAAGCTGCCAAATCTGCGGCCGACCGCTTCATCCGCCTGCACCCGCAGGATGCCAACGTTGATTACGCGTATTACCTCAAAGGCCTGGCCTCATTCGACCAGGATCGCGGCCTGATCGCTCGTTTCGTCCCCCTAGACATGACCAAGCGCGACCCAGGTGCTGCGCGCGACTCCTATAATGAGTTCGCTCAGCTCACCAGCCGCTTCCCAAGCAGCCGCTACGCCCCGGATGCCAAGCAGCGCATGATCTATCTGCGCAACCTGCTGGCAGCCTACGAAATCCACGTGGCGCACTACTACCTGACCCGTAATGCCTACGTGGCGGCCGCCAACCGCGGCCGTTATGTGGTGGAAAACTTCCAGGAAACGCCAGCAGTCGGCGACGGCCTGGCGGTAATGACCGAGGCCTACCAACGCCTAGCGCTGGATGAATTGGCCGCTACCAGCCTGGAAACCCTCAGGCTCAACTACCCGGATCATCCCAGCCTGGTCGACGGCCAGTTCGTTCAGCGTGAAGAAGATGCCGACAGCCGCTCTTGGCTGGCCAAAGCCACCCTGGGCCTGATCGAAACCGATACCCCGCTGCCGCCGGGAGAAACACGCGCCAGCCAGGATGTGGTGCGCCAATACGAAGACGCCGAAGAACTGATACCCGACGAACTTAAAGCCACTGCCAGCGAAGAAGCAGCTGGCCGCTCGTGGTTCAGCTACCTAACATTTGGCCTGTTCGACTAAATCGTCAACGTGCAATGAACAAGGGAGGCGATCAGCCTCCCTTTTTTATTGCTATGTACCAGTTATATGTTGAAGCGTGCGGGGCGGTTAGGCGATGCCTGGTGCGCGGTAATTCGTAGGGT
>JAGGNC010000060.1 GCA_017886405.1 Pseudomonas sp.
AGTAATCGGCCTGCGTCAGACCGCTGCCACGCCAAGACTTAACATGCGCGATCCATGCCGCGCGGCGCACTGACATCGGTTCCATGTGACTCTCCTGCCGGAAAAAAACAGGATGCTGCTCGAGTGGAGTGGGTTACAGGTGGTAGGGCTGGACGCTTACTGTCAATAAGCGTCTACAGTAAAACTTACCAGCGCGCCGGCCAGCATCGGTCGCCACGGGGGTGATTTACGAAACGCGGAGAACACAGATGAAAACCCACAATCGAGGGGCCGCCCCCTTGATCCCACTTAACGGCTGACCAATCGGGGCACATGCATGGCTGAGTTCCGATCCAGTCGATGGTTCTCCACGGTGCAACGGAGTTTGAGTCTCCTCGCTGTACTCGTCGGCATGGCCTTGTACAGCGCCGAAGGTTTTTGCGCACTGTCCGGGGCGCAAGCGATGGAGGGTCAGAGCACCGGGCAATCTGCCGAGGCAGTGGCGGACAGGGCGGCTGAAAGGGCTGTCGAGAAGAGTGTGGAGAAGGCCGTTGAAAAGGCAGTCGAGAAGAGTGTCGAGAAGGCTGTTGAAAAGGCAGTCGAGAAGAGTGTCGAGAAGAGTGTCGAGAAGGCCGCTGAAAAGGCCGCTGAAAAGGCGGTGGAAAGGGTTGTCGAGGAGGCGGCCGTTGAATCCTCGCTCCAGGCCGAGCAGACGGCCAAGCGCCCCGACGAATGGAGGGGCCCGACCAGGGTGTACTTCCTGGTGTTCGTGATAGATGTCGACGCTATCGATGACGCAAACCAGAACTTCACCTCCAATGTGTATATTCGTTTGCGCTGGGAGGATCGTCGTCTGGCGAAACCCGGGGCTGCTGTGCGGCAGATTCCGCTGGAATCGGTCTGGAATCCGCGGGTGCTGATTGCCAACCGTACCGGGCTGGTGTCCAAATCACTGCCCGACGTCGTCCAGGTCGAAGCCGATGGGACGGTTATCTATCACCAGCGTTACACCGGCGGATTCTCGCAACCCATGCGTCTGTCCGAGTTCCCCAAAGACAAGCACACATTTGTCGTGCAGTTTGTTGGCACTGGCTATGGCGTAGATCAATTGCAGTTCATTGCCGATGAGTACCCTTTCGATACTTCGATCCGCGGTGGGTCGATGGCGGACGAGCTTTCGCTGACCGACTGGAAGGTCCTGGAATACGAGGCGTTAGCCATGACCTACCAGCCCATCAAGGCGGTGCGTGCGGCAGGCTTCGGAATACGCTTCGTGGCGCAACGCCAGTTTGCCTATTACCTCTGGCAGGTTGTGTTGCCGATGAGTGTCGTGGTCGTCATGTCGTGGGCGGCATTCTGGGTTGGCAGGGACAATATCGGTGTGCGCATCGGCGTTGCGACAAGCTCCGTTCTGACCCTGATCGCCAATCGCTTTGTATTCGCCAGTTTGCTTCCCCGATTACCCTATATGACCCGCATGGACTATTTTACGGTCGGCAGCACCCTGCTGGTCTTTCTCGCGTTGATCATGGTCGTACTCATTGCCTTTCTTGAGACAAGCCTTAGGGAACGCTTCACTGCGCGACTGGATCTCTTCTCGCGCGGCGCCTTCCCGGCTGCCTTCGCACTGTTGTTGGGCTGGTTTCTGTTAAGTTGATTGGAGGTGACCGTTCCTGTTTGGGTGCCTGGTGTTGTTGACGATGTTAGTGCGGGTAGCCTGGGAATTGGCTGCGGGCGTCATAGGTGCATAGCTAGGTCAGTCTCACGACTTCTTTCCATTGCACGCCAAGGCGAAACGGCTGAAAGCCGAGTTTACGAATTGTAAATAAGCATGTGAGAGGCCACGCCCTAGGCCGTTTCAGCGCAATAGAGCCAACGCACCACTGCGTAGATGCAGGGCGCCGCAGAATGCCACCGCCGAGGTTTTTTTCAGCGTTCTGCTAAGCATCCTTTAACCAACGTGGCCACCACTCGGGTCGGCTGGGTTGCAGGCCGTTGAGGTAATGGCTGCCGCCCAGTTGCCACATCTGTTGGCGAATCCAGTTGGCGCGGCGGCTGACGCTTGCGCTGGGGCGGCTGGCGCTCCATTCGCGGGGGTTGGGCAGTACGGCGGCCAGCAGGCTGCTCTGCTGGCGTGACAGGTAAGGTGCGCCGACCTTGAAGTGATGCCGCGCCGCCGCCTCAGCACCGAACACACCATCGCCCCACTCGACGCTGTTGAGGTACACCTCAAGAATCCGCTGTTTGGGCCAAAGCAGTTCGATCAGGCCAGTGAACCACACCTCAATGCCCTTGCGCAGCCAGCTGCGACCAGACCAGAGGAAGAGGTTCTTCGCCACCTGTTGACTGAGGGTGCTGGCGCCGCGCAGCGAGCCGCCCTGCTGGTTGTGCTCTAGGGCGGCCTGGATTGCGGCGACATCGAAGCCCCAGTGCTCGGCGAACTTCTGATCCTCGGCGGCGATGACTGCCATTTTCAGGTCATCCGGCAGTTCACTCCAGGGGCGCCAGCTGCGCTGCAGGTCGATGGGCTGATCGTCGAGCCAGGCGTCGATCTTGCGCTCAACCATCAACGCGCTGCCGATTGGCGGTACCCAGCGCAGTAGCAACACCAGCAATACCGAGCCGAGTACCAGCCAGAGCAGGAGTTTGAGCAGGCGGCGAAAGAGATAACGAACCATGCGTGCTTGGCCAAGATGATTTTGCTAGCCATTATAGCCAGTCATCTGTTTATAGCTGGAGTGATGCATGGCTCGTCTGTGGTTATTGTTGTCCGCCTGCGCCGGTTTTATCGGTGTCGCCTTGGGTGCTTTCGCCGCGCATGGTTTGAAGAGTCAGCTAACGCCGGCCTATCTTGCGGTATTCCAGACCGGCACCCACTATCAGTTGATTCACGCGCTCGCGCTATTTTGCGTTGGATTACTGGCGTTGCAGCGCTCATCGCGCCTACTCAATTGCGCCGGCGCGCTGTTCGCCCTGGGCATCGTGCTGTTCTCCGGCAGTCTGTATGCGCTGACCTTGAGCGGCATCGGCGCGTTGGGGGTGGTGACGCCCTTCGGTGGCCTGTCGTTTCTCGCCGGCTGGCTGTGCTTGGGCCTGGCAGCTTGGAGGCTAGCCTAGCGCGGCAGTGATTGACCCATAAGTCAGAATGCACGTTGGGCGGCAGCCTCCAGCCTTGGTCATCGCCTATGATCAGGCTAGAATGCCGATCCATTTTCCAGTTATGACCGAGCCGTAATGCATATTCAGTTAAACGGTGAAGCATTCGAATTGCCCGATGGGGCAACCATCGCCGGGTTGATCGACCGTCTGGATCTGGCCGGACGCCGCCTGGCGGTTGAAGTCAGTCTGGAAATCGTGCCGCGCAGCCAGCACGCCACTACCACCCTGCGCGAAGGTGATCAGGTTGAGGTGGTACACGCCATTGGTGGCGGTTGAAGTCGGCTGCACGCGTTGACTACCCGCCCACTTTACGAGGAGTAACCATGAGCCACCTTCCTGCCGATAAGCCCTTTACCCTGGCTGGCCGTACTTATCAGTCGCGCCTGCTGGTCGGTACCGGCAAGTACAAGGACCTCGAAGAAACCCGCCTGGCCATCGAGGCGTCGGGTGCCGAGATCGTGACCGTGGCGGTGCGCCGAACCAATATCGGGCAGAACCCGGGCGAGCCGAACCTACTGGATGTGATCAGCCCTGAGCGCTACACCATCCTGCCGAACACCGCCGGTTGCTACGACGCCGTTGAGGCCGTGCGCACCTGTCGCCTAGCCCGTGAGCTGCTCGACGGCCGCACGCTGGTCAAGCTGGAAGTGTTGGCCGACCAGAAGACCCTGTTCCCTAATGTGATTGAAACCCTCAAGGCCGCCGAAGTCCTGATCAAGGATGGCTTCGACGTGATGGTGTACACCAGTGATGACCCGATCATCGCGCGCGAGCTGGCGGCTATGGGCTGCATCGCAGTGATGCCGCTGGCCGGTCTGATCGGTACTGGGCTGGGCATCTGCAACCCTTACAATCTGCGCATCATCCTTGAAGAAGCCACCGTGCCGGTGCTGGTCGATGCCGGTGTTGGCACCGCATCCGATGCCACCATCGCCATGGAACTGGGCTGCGAGGCGGTGCTGATGAACAGCGCGATTGCACACGCGCAGAACCCGATTCTGATGGGCGAGGCGATGAAACACGCGATCATCGCCGGGCGTATGGCCTACCTGGCCGGGCGCATGCCGAAGAAACTCTATGCCAGCGCCTCTTCGCCGCTGGATGGCCTGATTAAGTAACGAGCACAGCATGACTGATTTGCAGCAAGAGCCCGAGCCGGCTAAAGACACCTCCAAACACCGCGCGATCAAGAGTTTCGTCATGCGTGCCGGGCGCATGACCGAAGGCCAGCAACGCGGCCTCGAGCAAGGCTGGGCGAAATTCGGCCTGGAACTGGACGAGGGTCTGCGCGATTTCGACCAGGTGTTTGGCCGCAGCGCGCCGCTCACTGTTGAAATCGGCTTCGGTATGGGTCACTCGACCCTGGAAATGGCCGCTGCCTCGCCCGAGCAAGATTTTATCGGCGTTGAAGTACACCGGCCGGGTGTTGGTGCGCTGCTCAACGGCCTGATGACGAAGAACCTCAGCAATGTGCGTATCTACAGCTGCGATGCCCTGGAAGTGCTGCGCAATTGTGTGGCCGACGCCAGCCTGGACCGGGTGCTGCTATTCTTTCCAGACCCGTGGCACAAGGCCAAGCATAACAAGCGGCGCATCGTTCAGGCGTCCTTCGCTGAACTGGTGCGGCAGAAGCTCAAAGTCGGCGGCGTGCTGCACATGGCTACCGATTGGCAGCCCTACGCCGAGTACATGCTAGAAGTGATGAATGTGGCGCCCGGTTATCAGAATCAGGCCGATGATGGCCAATACGT
Source organism: Pseudomonas sp. (assembly GCA_017886405.1). GTDB lineage: Bacteria > Pseudomonadota > Gammaproteobacteria > Pseudomonadales > Pseudomonadaceae > Aquipseudomonas. Next base: position 4,890 of record JAGGNC010000060.1, read on the forward strand.
ACCACGCCCGACGGAGCGCCCGACCACCAAGTTTGAGCGTCGCGGCGAGCGCTTAGGGCATGGTGTATGGGATCTGAAGTTTCAGCGCCTCGACTGATTGATCCGCGCTGAGATATTGGCGCAGTAAGACCATAAGTCCAAGGATGATTAGATAAAATCGGAAAAATCCGACATCCAGCCAGGACGGTTCCT
>JAGGNC010000006.1 GCA_017886405.1 Pseudomonas sp.
CGTGTATCAGGTGGAGACGCAGCATCTGGCCTTCTCGCCGCGCAAGCTGCTGTAAAACCGATGTCTGCATAACAAAAAACCCGGCATTTAGCCGGGTTTTCGGTGTAGTGACGCGGGTACTTAGGCGGCGTAGTTTTTCGCTACGAAGTCCCAGTTGACCAGGTTCCAGAACGCCTCGACGTACTTCGGACGCACGTTGCGGTAGTCGATGTAGTAGGCGTGTTCCCAGACGTCGCAGGTCAGCAATGGCGTGTCACCGCTGGTCAGCGGGCAGCCGGCACCGATGGTGCTGGCCAGAGCCAGGGAGCCGTCAGCTTTCTTCACCAGCCAGCCCCAGCCAGAGCCGAAGGTACCGATGGAGGTTTTGCTGAATTCTTCTTTGAACGTGTCGAACGAGCCGAAGGCAGCGTTGATCGCGTCAGCCAGCGCGCCAGTTGGTTGACCGCCGGCGTTTGGCGCCAGGCAGTTCCAGTAGAAGGTGTGGTTCCAGACCTGGGCGGCGTTGTTGAAGATGCCACCCGAGGAGGTCTTGACGATCTCTTCCAGGGTTTTGCCTTCAAACTCGGTGCCAGGGACCAGGTTGTTCAGGTTCACGACATAGGTGTTGTGATGCTTGTCGTGGTGGAATTCCAAGGTTTCCTTGGAAATATGTGGCTGCAGAGCATCATGAGCGTAAGGCAGCGGCGGCAATTCGAAAGCCATGGTTTATCTCCTAATCAGGACAGGTGCGTTGTGCGCGAAGCCGATCACGGGCGGCTATATCAGCGGCGTGAGTTATCTCTCTTGCGCCGCGGGCCATGAATCATAGCATTGGCTTTGCGGCTTAAACACGCAGCAACTGTGTGGAAACCCGCTCAGCGCTGCGTTTGCCGCTGCTTTGTCGGACCGTCTTAGTGCCAAATTGTTCACTGAGTAATTGCCAGGCAATGCTGAACATCATCGGCGCAACGCCAAGGTCAATCAGCCGCCAAGTGGGGCAGGTCGGGCTAGCCAAACGGCGTCGTCCAAGGGCGCAACGCACGGCAATAGCGGATTTTTTGCCAGCACGGCGGCTAGGCTGAGTACGCTGGCAATGACCAGCCCGGCAGCGATCAGCAACGCGTTGCTGGCGCGTTGCCCCATGGCTGTTATTGCGTCTGTTCAGCTAGCTGCTGCAAAACGGCCAGGGCTTGCGTCCCGTCGGCGTAGGCAACAAATAAATGGTCGTGGTGGAAGCCGGCGACCACGTTGCAGCTGATCCCGGCATGCGCCAGTGCGCTGGCAACGGCGGCAGTCAGGCCGACCGCCTCCAGCGCCGAATGCACGCGAAGGGTCAGCCAGGCTGCGACGTAGCTGTAGTGCAGACGCAGTTGTTCAGCCTGCTGGCGCTGCAGGATCACGGTGAGGCCTTCAGGTTCTTGAAAACTGCCCAGTGGCTGCACGCCGCCGAGTTGCGCGGCATCGCTCAGGCTACAAAATACGTAAGCGCCCTCGTGCAGGTGTGGGCTCATGCTGCGCAGCAAAGTGCTCAATGACGTTTCGCCAGCCATGTCAATTACCTTATTCGGGGTGGGTGATGCTGAAAAGTGTGCTGCGTCCGGTTGTATTAGAGAAACCGATAATGCTGATTACAGATTAGGAAAACTGTTTTACTCGACTATAAATTACTCGCCGCCTTGGCCGCAGTTGTGGCGCAGGCAGGCTTCGAGCGCGCGGCGCAGGCGTTGGGCTTGTCACAGTCGGCGGTGTCGCAGCGAATCAAGGTGTTAGAGGCGCGAGTGGGCCAGCCGGTATTGGTGCGTGCGCTGCCTCCGGCGCCGACGGAAATCGGCCGTCGTCTGCTCAACCATCTGCAGCAGGTGCGCTTGCTGCAACGTGACATCCAGGCGCAGGTGCCTGGGCTGAATGAGGGCGGTCCGCCTGAACGCCTGCGCACGCCCTGAATGCCGATAGCCTTGCCACGTGGTGGGCGGCGGCGGTCGGCGATTTCTGCAGCGAGCAGCGTTTGCGGCTGGATCTGGTGGTGGAAGATCAGGACGTTGGCCTCAAACGCATGCGTGCCGGCGAGGTGGCCGCTTGTGTGTGTGCCAGCGAACGACCTGTGGCTGGGCGCGAGCCATGCCGCTCGGCGCTATACGCTACCGCGCATTGGCCAGTCCAGCATTTATCACCCGGCACTTCCCGAACGGGGTGACGGCGAAGGCCTGGGTCCATGCCCCGGCCATTGTCTTCGGCCCGGATGATCTGCTGCAACACCGCTATCTGACCGGGTTAGGGGTTGAGGGCGGGTTTGCTCACCACCTCTGTCCGTCATCCGAAGGCTTTATCCGTCTGGCCCAGACTGGATTTGGTTGGGGCCTGATCCCGGAGCTGCAGGTACAGGCGGAGTTGGCGACAGGCAAGCTGCGTGAATTGCTGCCCGAGCGGCCGTTGGATGTAACGCTGTATTGGCATCACTGGCGCAATGATGGCGAACTGCTGAGTGCCCTGACCCAGCATGAACATCATCATGCGGCCACTTGGTTGGTGGCCGCAGCGCGCTAAAGCTTTACAGCCGGAAGTGCGCCAAGAGTTTCTGCTGGCTGTCAGCGACACGTTGCAGGTGCTCACCACATTCTCGGGTATGCGCGGCGTTCTGCCGGTTGTCACCGGTCATGGCGTTGAGCTGGTGCATATGCTGGTTGACCTCCTGAGTGGTGGACGCCTGTTGCTCGGCAGCCGCCGCGATCTGGAAGGCCAAGCCATGCAGGGTCTGCAGCGATTCGTCGAGGTGGCTGAGGGAACCGAGCACCGCCTGGGTTTCATCTTCCAAGGCGCGGGCCTGAGCGGTAGAGCCTTGCATGCTCGCCAATGCCTGGTTAGAAGAGTCGCCGAGGGTGCCGATGATCTGCACGATTTCCTCGGTGGCGGTGCGCGTACGCATGGCCAGGCTGCGCACCTCATCGGCGACCACCGCGAAGCCGCGGCCTTGTTCGCCAGCCCTCGCGGCTTCGATGGCGGCGTTCAGGGCGAGCAAATTGGTCTGCTCGGCAATCCCCCGAATCACCTCAAGCACCGAGGCGATCTGCTGGCTGTTGCCGGCGAGCGTCTGCACCACCCGGTCGGCCTCGCGCAAGCCGTCAAGCAGTTGGTCCTGGCGGCTAATCATGCGTTGCAAGGTCGTCTGCATCGTGCTGAAGGCGCCGCGTGCGGTCTCGCTGCTGTCGGCGCTCTGGCTGGCGTTGGCGGCGATTTCCTGCACCGTGGCGGCCATCTCATCGACCGCGCTGACCACCATTTCTAGGGCTTCCTGCTGTTGATCGAGGCGGCTGCTGGTTTGCCCGGCGGCGTCGAGAATATCGCCGCTGGCCTGTTCGACAGCACTGCTGGCTTGGCGAAGTTGTTCGATGACCACGCGCCAGGCATTGGCCATGTCATGCAGTGCCAACATCAGGCCGTTAGCCGAGTTCACGTGTGCCGGCAGTTGCAGTTCACCGGCCGTCAAGCGCTTGGCCAGGGCCGCCATCGTGCTGGGCTCGCCGCCCAATGGGCGCATTACGCTGCGACTGACCAGCCAGGTGGCGAACACGATGCCCGCCAAGGTCAGCACACCGAGGAGCAGCACTTGCCACATGAGTTCACGTACCGGGGCGAATGCCTGCGCCTGATCCATTTCGGCTATCAGCGCCCATTGCTGACCATCGAACTCAAGTGGCACAAAGGCCTTCAGCGCGGGCTGATTGTCGAGTCCAGCCTCAGCCAGGCGTCCTTGCTGGTTCTGCAGGGCGAGGGTAATCGCTTCGCCTGGCAGGGCACTGCCTTGCTTAGCGGTGCGCAGAACCTGATGCTGGGCAAACCGCACGGAATCGGAGCGCAGCAGGTTATCGGCGCCCACCAGATAGGTTTCCCCGGCTTCTCCCAGGCCCTGGCGGGTGTGCATCACTGTATTGAGTGACGCGATAGGGAGCTCAAGCATTAACAGCGCAATCAGTTCATCGTCGCTGATCACTGGGCTTATCAGAAACTGACTGGGTTCACCGGTTTGCGGGTTGATTGCCAGGTCGCTGATGGCGCTCTTTCTGGTGTCCAAGCTGGCGCTGACCATGCGGCCTATCGGCTGTTCCCGCCAGGTCGCTTGGCGCAGGTCCTGCTGATAGTCATCGCCGCGCAGCACGCTGAAGATAACCTTGCCCTGCGGTGAGATGAGCTTGAGGTCCCGGTAGTTGTAGGTCTGGATAAAATTTTTGAAGATCGGCTGGTCATAATTGGCCGCACTGATGAGGGCTGTTTCGTTCAGGCCGCTGTAGCTCGTCCCCAGATTGTTAGCCAGGGTGCTGAGTTGGTCACGGCGTCCTTGAAAATTATCCAGGAGCTGTCTTTGTTTGATATTTGCAACGGCCTCAAGGGCGTTTAGTGTTTGTTCCTGCAGGGCCTGGCTGGCATGGAAGTAGACCGTAACAGCCATTGCCAGTACGGGAACGATTCCAATAAACAAATAGCTCAGGGCAAGCTTGAGGCGTAACGGCATGGCTGGTGGCTCCGCGGAGAGAAGGGTTACAGTTCGGCTGATGTTAAGCATTCAGCAAGAAGCGTGCGAGTTAATTGACGATTTGTAAATTAAATCGAGCGAGCAACTATGTGGCAGACAGAACGAGGGTGTGCTGCCGATCAGGGCAGAGACAGGCGGACGTGGTGACGTTTGATCGGCGCCAGCCTGGAGCATCGCCAGGCATGCCTGCGTGGCAAGAGAGCACACGGGGCTTGTCAGCCCCGGCGGGGTGACGCGGTCTACGTGATGGAAATAGTGGTTGAACCTGGCAGTTTTTCCACGCAGCGCTCGCCGAGTAGTTTGGAGGGCGTGAAGTACCCGCCTGGGCCGCTGTAATCCAGCAGATGCCGAACAGCCATCAAGGTGCCGTGTACGGTGACGTCATAGCCATTGGCGGTTTCCAAACGTGCGGTTTTTACTATGCCTGTGGCGTTGCGCACCTCGCCCCACAGCCAGGTGCGCTGGCGCGCGCGAGTGGCTGCATCGGGGCCGCTGACGCGTTTCTCGATCAGGCGCTTAAGCCAGTTCTGTACGGCATCCAGGCCG
>JAGGNC010000315.1 GCA_017886405.1 Pseudomonas sp.
GGTGGCCGCCGCTGCCGAGCCGATTCAGACCCATCGCGGCTTGGGCTACAGCTATTCGCCGAGGCACGCCTGATGCCCCTGGGGATTCGCATCTTCCTGGTGTACTTCCTGTTTGTCGGTCTGGCCGGCTGGTTTGTGTTGAGCACGGTGATGGACGAAATCCGCCCCGGCGTGCGCCAGTCCACCGAGGAAACCTTGGTCGACACCGCCAACCTGCTGGCGGAGATTTTGCGCGATGAAGTCAACGCCGGGCGGCTGCAACAAGGCCGCCTGCCGCAGGTGTTACAGGCCTATGGGCAGCGCATGCCGCAGGCGCAGATCTGGGGCGTGGAGAAAACCCACGTCAACCACCGCATCTATGTCACCGACGCCAAGGGCATCGTCCTCCTCGATTCCACGGGCACGGCGGTGGGCCAGGACTATTCACGCTGGAACGATGTGTTGCTGACCCTGCGCGGCGAATACGGGGCGCGCTCGACCAAAGAAGACCCGAACGACCCCGACTCATCGGTGATGTACGTGGCCGCGCCAATCATGGCCGGCGCGCAGATTATCGGTGTGGTCTCGGTGGCCAAGCCCAACCGCACCCTGCAGCCCTATATCGAACGCTCCGAGCAGCGCCTGGCCCGGGTTGGCGGTGGCTTGATCGTGCTCGGACTGCTGATCGGCGCTTTGCTGTCTTGGTGGCTCAGCGCCGCGCTGCGTAAGCTCACCCGTTACGCCCAGGCGGTAAGCGCCGGGCAGCGCGCTGAGTTGCCCAGTGTGCGCGGTGGTGAATTGGCGCAACTGGCCGAGGCCATTGAGCACATGCGTACCGAGCTGGAAGGCAAGGCTTATGTCGAACGCTATGTGCACACCCTGACCCACGAACTGAAAAGCCCGCTGGCGGCGATTCGTGGCGCGGCGGAACTGCTCGATGGCGAGATGCCGCGTGAGCAACGCCAGCGCTTCGTCGCTAACATCGAGCAGGAAAGTGCACGTATGCAGCAACTGATCGAGCGCCTGCTGCACCTGGCGCACGTTGAGCAGCGTCAGGGCCTTGAAGAGCAAGTGGCAGTGCCGCTGCGGGCGTTGGTCGAATCACTTTTACAGGCGCAGATGGCACGCATCGAAGCGGCGAATCTGCAGATTGAAAACCGTATTGGCGCTGAATTCAGCGCGCGCGGCGAGGCCTTTCTGCTGCGTCAGGCACTGGCCAATCTGCTGGATAACGCCCTGGATTTCACCCCGCATGGTGGGCTGATCCGTTTTAGCGCCGAGGCCAGCGGCGGGCAGGTCGAACTGCGCGTGTTCAACCAGGGCGAAGCGATCCCCAATTACGCACTGGCGCGTGTTTGCGAGCGCTTCTACTCCCTACCGCGCCCCGTTAGCGGGCGCAAAAGCACCGGTTTGGGGTTAAATTTTGTTGAGGAAGTGATGCAGTTGCATAGCGGTGCATTGCACCTCGGCAATGTCGAGGGCGGGGTCGAGGTGCAGCTGCGTCTGCCGCTGTTCAGGGGTAGCTGAAGCGCTGCTTGGCACCGACCTTACTGGTCTACAAGGGTTGCGCTGAATTCGCGCAGATGCTCTGATCGAATCTTCGGGTTGGCTACCAATGGTCGCCCCGCGCGCTGTCCTCACCACCTAATAAGAAACAGAGCAGGAGCTGCTGCATGAAATCAGTTGCCGAGATTCTCCGCACCAAGCCACAGGCCGCCGTGTACAGCGTCGAGCCGACTACCACGGTACTTGATGCGATCAAACTAATGGCGGAAAAGGGCATTGGTGCTTTGGTAGTGTTGGATAAGGGCCGCCTGGTCGGCATCGTCAGCGAACGCGACTACGCCCGTAAAGTTGTCCTGCTGGAGCGCTCTGCTGCTGATATTACGATCAGCGAAATTATGACGGCAGATGTCCTGGTCGTCGGCCCAAGTGACACCTCGCGGCACTGCATGCAGCTGATGACAGATCGCCACCTGCGCCATTTGCCGGTAATGGCCGAAGGTGAGCTGATTGGCCTGCTGTCGATCGGTGACTTGGTCAAACACACCATCGCCGATCAGGCCAGCTTGATCCAGCAGCTGGAGCAGTATATTCGCGGCGAGTAAAGCCGTACCCAAAGGTTGAGGGTATCTGCCATGTCGAGACCGGTAGATGGATAGTGCTGTGCGGTTTGGGTGTGGTGCGCATACTGGCCGCTCAATAACGCTCATGTGACCATGATGACCCTTGCCCTTACTCCGCTACTTTCGCGGACCGCCGGTATTCTGATTTTTCTGGTGCCGCGTTTGCTCAATTACAGCGTGGCGATTTATCTGATCGTGGTTGGTCTGGTTGGCATATTTGGCACTGGCAATTTCAATCTAAGTGTATAAACGGTGAGCAGCCCCGGTCTTCCGGGGCTTCTGCGTTTCATCAGTCTGCTATCGCGCGGCCTGCGGCGCACTGCTGTCTGCGCCTATTGCCTTGAGCACCCGATAGAGCAGCGGGCCAACCGACACAAACAGCGCGGTCAGGCAAAGAATGGCAGCAGGTAGGTCAGCGATTTGCCCGGTGCGCGGCCGTCGCGGTATATCCAAGTGCCGGCTAGAACCGCGAGTATGTCCAGGTCGATTACCACCTGAGCGGTGTCGCGCGGGACATCAGGTGCGGGCCCACTTGCAGCAGCGATTGCTCTGCGTGGAGCATCACGTAGACCGTGTAGGCGCTGACTGCCAGCAGGGTGATCAGGGGTAATACGAGCTTTTTCATGGGCCGTTCATCCTTGATAGATGCTTCAGCACGCGACGCATGTCCCCTATCACTGTCTATTTGCCGCTAAGCAGTGTGCACAAACTCTCCACGCATTCTCCATATGCCCTGCATAAAGCCACCACCCGCGCCGCCCAGACTCCGCCTACCTAAACCGTATCGGAGAGTTGCACCATGAACCGCATTTTGGCTTTCAAGCTGGGCGCTATCGCGTTGCTGATTGTGTTGTTGTTGATTCCGCTGTCGATGATTGGCGGGTTGGTCAGTGAGCGACAATACCAGCGCGCCGAGGTGCTGCAGGACATCGCACGCAGTTCCAGCTATCGCCAGCAGCTCACCGGACCAATTCTGGTGATGCCTTACACCAAGGTGTGGAACCAGTGGAAAACCCACGCCAAGACCGGTGAGCGTTATTTGGAAGAGCAGAAGAGTCGCGGACGTCTGTACTTCCTGCCGGAGCGCTTTGTGCTCAATGGTCATGTCGCCACCGAGGAGCGTGCGCGCGGTATCTACAAGGCACTGCTGTACCGCAGCGATAACCAGATCAGTGGTGCATTCAAGCTGCCGGCGCGCTTGGGGTTGGGTGATGAGCTGGGTCTGTATCAGTTCGACCGGCCCTTCCTCTCGGTGGGTATCAGTGATGTCCGCGGCATCAGTAATGACCTGCAAGTGCGTTTTAACGGCGCAACGCTGGGCTTTGAGCCAGGCAGCGCCGAGGAACGGTTCGGCGCCGGCGTGCATGCGCCGCTGCCTTTGCTGGATGCCCAGGGTGGGCAGCTGCTGGAGTTCGCTTTCGACCTCAAACTGCAAGGCACCGAGCAGCTGAGCATCACCCCGGTGGGGCGAGACAGTAAAGTCGAATTGAGTTCCGACTGGCCGCACCCGAGCTTTGTCGGTGAGTATCTGCCGAGCAGCCGTGAGGTTATGGCGACAGGGTTCACCGCGCAGTGGCAGACCAGCTTCTTCGCCACCAACCTGGAAGAGGCGCTGGCCGATTGTGTGCGGGGTGACAGCTGCAAAGCGCTGACTGCACGCCACTTCGGCGTGAGCTTTGTCGATCCGGTGGATCAGTACTTGAAGACCGAGCGTGCGATCAAATACGCATTGCTGTTTATCGGCCTGACTTTCGCCGTGTTCTTCCTCTTTGAAGTGCTCAAACGCATGGCTGTGCACCCGGTGCAATACGCCTTGGTGGGCATGTCGTTAGCGCTGTTCTACCTGTTGCTGCTGTCGCTGTCCGAACACTTGAGTTTTGCCCTGGCCTACGGCATTTCGGCTATTGCCTGCGTCGCGCTGATCGGCTTCTACGTCAGCCATGTGTTGTACAGCGCGTTGCGTGGCGGCCTCTTCGGCCTGCTGCTGGCGGCGTTATACGGTTTGCTGTTCGCCCTGTTGAATGCCGAGGACTACGCCCTGCTGATGGGCTCGATCTTGGTGTTTGGCGTGCTGACGGGGGTGATGGTACTGACGCGCAAACTCGACTGGTACGGCGTGGGCAAAACCAGCCCGGCCAGTAGCCTTTGATCAACCGGGGCGCGGCTCAGGCTGCGCCCAACCTGGAGCGTCGAGCATGATGCGTTTATTGATGCGGTTGTTTATACGATGGGCCGCCTGTTTCGCGTTGGGTTTGGCGGTCGCCCTACTGGTGTTGTTAGGCCTGATGTTCGGCGGCCAGTTTGATCTGATCAAAGGGTTACAACTCACGGGGCTGCCCCTGGCGAAGTTGAGCCTCGTGCTGCTGCCGGAGGCGTTCTGGAATGACCTGACAGGCTTGGCCGATGCCACGCAAAACCCTGCGCTGCAGTCTTTCCTCAGCCTGTGTTCGGCGCTGGGGCAGCTGGGTCTGCTGCTGGCCGCCGGTTTCTTTCGCCTGTGGTATGTGCGTTGAGCGGGCATATCGGCTTGCGTGAAGAGTCGCGCGCCGGGCATCTGCTGGCACGGCGCATCGCAAGGCTATTTGCAGCTTCAAGTCGCCCGCCTCCATCACCTCAATCCACGCGCTAGCATTTGACAACTCTCGGGCTCGCGCGAGCTAGGTCAGCGCTTAGGGTGGCTGAGCATTATCTAACAGCCTGCAGGCATGAGCGGTCCACATCAACGGCGTTCGGTGCGGCGGTAGTGTTAAGGATTAACCGGGCTTTTTGCCTGCGGGCCGTCCTGGTGGTGTTAGACCATGGTCGGGCACCGGCACAGCAGATAACAGCAAGCAAGCGTGTGGCGCTTGCCTGCTAAGGTCTTAAGACACCTTGCAATGCAGCGTACGCCAGCTACTACCAATGTCTAGC
>JAGGNC010000322.1 GCA_017886405.1 Pseudomonas sp.
TGCAGCCCAATCACCCAACCGACGAGCCCTCGGGCATCGCCGCCAGCATTCTCGATGGCCTGCTGTACGGCAATGGCGACGCCATGATCGGCATCAACCCGGCCACTGACAGCATCTTCAGCATCTGCGAAATGCTGAAGATGGTCGACGGCATTATTGGTCGCTATGAGATACCCACCCAGGCCTGCGTACTGACCCATGTCACCACCTCGATCGAGGCGATCAATCGAGGCATCCCGCTGGACCTGGTGTTCCAGTCGATTGCCGGCACCGAGGCGGCCAACGCCAGTTTCGGCGTCAGCCTGCAGGTGCTTCAGGAAGGCTATGAAGCGGGGCTGAGCCTCAAGCGCGGCACCCTCGGCGACAACCTGATGTATTTTGAAACCGGCCAAGGCAGTGCATTGTCTGCTGGCGCGCACCATGGCCTCGACCAGCAAACCTGCGAAACCCGTGCTTACGCGGTGGCCCGCCACTTCAAACCGTTTCTGGTGAATAGCGTGGTCGGTTTTATTGGCCCGGAGTACCTGTACAACGGTAAGCAGATCATCCGCGCGGGCCTGGAAGACCACTTCTGCGGCAAGCTGCTGGGCCTGCCGATGGGCTGCGACATCTGTTACACCAACCACGCCGAAGCTGATCAGGACGATATGGACGTGCTGCTGACCCTGCTCGGCGTGGCCGGCATTAACTTCATCATGGGCATCCCCGGTTCCGATGATGTGATGCTCAATTACCAGACCACCTCCTTCCATGACGCGCTGTATACCCGGCAGAGCCTGGGGCTGAAACCGGCCCCCGAGTTCGAAGCCTGGCTAACGCGCATGGGCATCTTCACCCAGGCCGATGGCCGCCCGCGCATGGGCAACAGCCTGCCGCCGGCCTTCCGCCAAGCACTGGCGCAGCTGGGTTAACCGAGGATATTACCGATGTACGATGACAGCCCGCTCAGCACGGCCAGCGAAAACCCCTGGCAGCAACTGCGCAACCTGACCCCGGCGCGCATCGCCCTTGGCCGCGCCGGCACCAGCATGCCGACCCGCGCCCAGCTGGATTTCCAGTTCGCCCACGCCCAGGCCCGTGATGCCGTGCACCTGCCGTTCGATCACGCGGCATTGGCTGCTGGCCTGGCCAGCCAACAGCGGCAAAGCGTGCTGCTGCATAGCGCCGCCAAGGACCGTGACACCTACTTGCAACGCCCTGATCTAGGCCGCCGTTTGAGCGACGCGTCTGTCGAACTGCTGTGCCAGCACCGCGCCGCCAACCCCGCCGGTTACGACCTGGCCATCGTGGTGGCGGACGGCCTCTCGGCCTTGGCCGTGCACCGCCATGCACTGCCCATGCTGGAGCGCATCGAGGAGCAGGCCCTGACCGAAGGATGGAGCCTCTCACCCGTCGCCCTGGTCAGCCAGGGCCGCGTCGCGGTGGCCGATGAGGTGGCCGAACTGCTGCGCGCGCGCATGGTGGTGATTTTGATCGGTGAACGCCCGGGCCTGAGTTCACCGGACAGCCTAGGTTTATATTTCACTTACGCACCCAAGGTTGGCCTGACCGACGCCTACCGCAACTGTATTTCCAACGTGCGCCTGGAGGGCTTGAGCTACGCCATGGCCAGTCATCGCCTGCATTATCTGATGCGTGAGGCTTGCCGGCGGCAGCTTTCCGGGGTCAATCTGAAGGATGAAACTGAAGTGCCGCTACTGGCCGGAGCACCTCGTAACGCAAACTTTCTGTTGGGCTAACCCGCAATGGTGCGGGTTTCCAACCCAACGCGCGTTTGGATTGCACTTTCCAAAAGCTTTAGGCAGCATCGAACCGTTCATAGGCAGCGCTGTCGTGTTGCCTAAGCCATCCACATGAATTTGAAGTAGAGGCTCACCATGCGCATCGTCCACGCCACCCTAGAGCATCTGGATCAACTCGCGCCGCTGTTCGCCGATTACCGCGAACACTTCGGCCAGCTGCTCTACCCAGAATCCTCACGCAAATTTCTTGAAAATCGCATCAGCCGTAAAGAATCGGTGATCTACCTGGCCATGCCTGATGATGAAGAGAAGATTCTGGGTTTCTGCCAGCTCTATTCGAGCTTTTCCTCGCTATCACTAAAGCGTGTGTGGATTCTCAACGACATCTATGTGTGCCAAGACGCGCGCCGCCAGTTGGTGGCTGATCGCCTGATTCAGGCGGCCAAGGAAATGGCCAAGCAAACCAACGCCGTACGCCTGCGTGTCTCGTCAAGCATCGATAATGCAGTCGCGCACAAGCTCTATGAATCCATCGGGTTCCAGGAAGACACCGAGTTCAAGAACTATGTCATGCCGATTACTGAAGACCTGACTGCGCGCTAACAATCCTGGGGCCTGTTCCCGTTTCGTGTGCGTGCTCAAGGAAACGTAAAAGACTCGACATCTGCTGCCGTTTTCAGGACGGCATCCGTGTCTCACTGCACAGTTAGTGGCAGCACACACCTCGAACATTCAGTGCTCTTCACCCGTCGACGCTGAGCCACAACCCCACCCCCAGCTGCAGCACCAGTAAGCCGAGCGCAGCCAGACGCCAGCACTGCCGAAAGCGTCGTTTGCGTAACGAGCGCTCGGGTTGATGCATTAATGGCTGCTGCAAGGCAGACTGAAACTCAGACAACGCCTCGAAACGCGCTTGCGGCCTTGGCGCCAAGGCCCGCGCCAGCACACCCTCCCAACCATCCGGAACGCGCACATTGAACTGCGCCAGCGGCACATAGCGGCTGTTACTGGCTGCATCCGCTTGCGCTGCCTCGGGCCAGCGCCCACAGATCAACCAGTAGGCCAGCGCCGCTAAGGCGAACTGATCAGCGCGACCATCCAGCGCCTGCCCGTTGCGCGCCTCTGGTGCCAGCGGTACCGCGTGTTGAGGCAATGGCTGCAGCGGCACACCGGGCAGTAACGCGGCATACTCGGCCAGCAACAACACTCGACCAGCGTCATCCAGCAAAATACTCCGCGGATCTAACCAAAGCCCCTGCATGCCGCGCCGCTGCAGGCTACGCACGGCGGTTATCAGCTGGTCGAGCACGGCCAACACCGTCACCCCGTCCACCGGACCGTGGGCCGCAACCCAATCGACGAGGCTGCGCATGCCCTTGCTGGCAGGCTCGAACAACAAGAAGGCATGGCGGCGCGGCTGATGCGAGGAGAGCACCTGCGGCAAACTGGCTACCGGGCTGCGCCGAAGCGCCCACTCGCGCTGCCAGAAGACTTCATCTGCCGCCTGCTCGGCCAGCCACAACATGGCCTCGCGCCCCCGTTGGTCGGTGGCCAGAAACAGCCGACCCGGCGGCCCATATGGGCATGCTGAGAGCAGCGTCCAACCATCCAGCTGCAAACCAGGGTGCGCATTGGCCACTGCCACCCAGGGCTCACGCGCAGTCAGCGGCGCAGGTGCCTCGGCAGTTACTGGCATGAGCAACGCCGCCGCACCGGGAGCCTGCAACAACGGCGCGAGTAGCCACGGCAGGGGGTCGCCTTCCACTGCATCGCCCGCCCCACGCAAGCCTTCCAGGTCCGCCACATCCAGCAATGGCTGCGGCGCCAGCAACAGCAGCTCCCCCGGACGCAGTGTCAGGCTTTGCTGCACCAGCGCCAGTTCTTGCTGCATCCCCAGCTGCATACCCTCACGGCCTGCTAAACAATGGGTATAGCCATGCTGATAACGCAACAACCCGATGGACCCCGCTTGCAGAAACTGCGCCTCGCCGCCCTGCAGTAACAGCAACCCAGCATTTAACTGAGCCCGGCTACGGCCGTCTTGATGCTGGCGATACAGCTGCTGATTGAACCCTGCCAGCACCTGCCGCACCGCTTGCGCTTCGCTCCAGCCAGCGGGGGTGCTACAGCAGTCGGCCAGCAGGCCGTCTAGGTGCGCCTCCAGCGTACGCACTGCATCAGTGCATTCGCGCGCCCAAAGCAAGGCAATCAACAGCACCGGTGGGCGCCCTTGACGCACCGGCAACCAGATAGCCCGGGCCCGAGCAGCCTGGTTATGCAGGTCGAGCCCACTAGCGCAGAGCAGTTTGACGGTGGGATGATCCAGACGTTCGATCGACATTGGCAGCCCTCCCAGGTCGCGTACAACAATGCCACTGCAGCCTTTGTGCCGACTTGCCCAGCGCTGTGTCCCGGCTTTATGGTGGCTGCCCCTATCGCCCGAGCAAAATCTATGTGGTCGCTATGCGCCTGGCGTCGCCAACGCATCCTTGCCCGCCACCCCATCAGCAGTACGCAATGGCAGGCCGTCATGCAGCAACTGCCGATCCTCGATGGACTGGGTGGCGCCGAACAACAGCGCCTGCGTGAACGCGCCGTATTGTTTCTGCACCACAAACACCTCAGCGCCCTGCCCGGCGTAGAGCTGGACGGCCATGCCCGTCTGCTGCTGGCGGTGCAGGCCGAACTGCCGTTACTGCACCTGGCCGACGTTAACTGGTACCAGGGATTTCATGAGATCGTCCTCTACCCGGATGATTTCGTCAGCCCGCAACGCCACCGTGACGCCAGCGGCGTGGTGCACGAATGGGACGGTGCTCACAGCGGTGAGGCCTGGCAACAGGGCCCGGTGATCCTCGCCTGGCCGGGGGTGCAGGCCAGCGGCCAGTGGCACGGCTACAACCTGGTGATCCACGAACTGGCGCACAAGCTGGACATGCTCAACGGCGACGCCAACGGCCTGCCACCGCTGCATAACAGCATGCAGATTCAGGACTGGGCCCAGGCCATGCAGAGCGCCTTCGATCAAATCAACGCCGAACTGGACGCCAACCCCGAGGCACAAACCGCCATCGACCCCTACGCAGCGGAAAACCCAGCGGAATTCTTCGCCGTCACCAGCGAGTACTTCTTCAGCGCCCCGGACCTGCTGGCGGGTGCCTTCCCGGCGGTTTACGCGCAGCTGGCGCTGTTCTATCGCCAAGACCCTCTGGCGCG
>JAGGNC010000201.1 GCA_017886405.1 Pseudomonas sp.
GAGGTGCTGCGCCGCGCCCTTGAAGAGGTTTGCCCGCAAGTACAAACGGGCGGCTTCGCCGGCTTCTTTGGCCTACCAATCGCCTACACCCCGTTGGGCACGCAGGCCACGCGCCCGCAACTACCAGGGCTGCTGGCGGCGCAATTAACCGTGACTGAAAGCAGCGGCGATGCCGCCCGTGATCTGGCCCTGGCGAGCCAGCGCAATGTGCGCTTGGCGCGCGCCGGTCGTTGGCAGCTGTTTGAGCGTTTGCCAGCCTCGACCTTTACCTTGGTTGAGGCGCTGGGCTTGGGCTATGCCGGCGCACTGCTGGGCCGCGTTGGTGGCCTATTGGCTCGCCCGTCCGCACCAGATCGCAGCGCTTTTCGGCCAAGCGAGTGGCAGCAGTTAAAACCTGCGCTACCGGTGATCGCGCTTGAACAGCGGGCGAACGTGGCAGCGCGTATCTTGCGCGCCATGAGCCTGACCCACGACTTCCCGCCGCTGATCGTGCTGCTGGGGCATGGCAGCCAAAGCGCCAACAACCCGCAAGCTGCCGGTTTGGATTGCGGTGCCTGTTGCGGCCAGAGCGGCGAGATCAACGCCCGCTTGCTGGCTGATCTGCTCAATGATGCCGAGGTGCGCAGCGCCCTGCACCGCGAGGGTATCGACCTGCCGGCGGACTGCCGGGTGCTCGCCGGGCTGCACAACACCACCACAGATGAAATTCAGGTGTTTGCCAGCGAGTCGCTGCCGCCTCTTCTGCAGCCGTCTTGGCGGACACTGCGCAAAGCCCTCGACGATGCTGGTGAACGTGCCCGGCGCGAGCGTGCGGCGCTTTTAGGCCTGTCACACCTGAACGAAAAGCCGGCAAAACTGCTGACCAGCTTGCGCCGGCGTGCCGCTGACTGGGCGCAGACGCGCCCGGAGTGGGGCCTGGCCGGTAATGCGGCGTTTATCGCCGCGCCGCGCTCACGCACCCGTGGGCAAAACTTGCAAGGCCGCTCCTTCCTGCATGACTACGACTGGCAGCAAGATAGCGGGGGTCAGGTGCTGGAATTGATCATGACCGCACCGATGGTGGTGGCTAACTGGATCAACCTGCAGTACCTAACCTCCACCACCGATAACCTGCGGTTTGGCAGCGGCAACAAGGTGCTGCACAACGTTGTCGGCGGTCGTATCGGCGTGTTCGAAGGCAACGGCGGCGATTTGCGCATCGGCCTGGCGCACCAGTCGCTGCATGACGGTCAGCGTTGGGTGCATCGGCCGCTGCGGCTGACGGTGGTGATTGAAGCGCCGCAGGGCATGATTGATAAAGTCATCGCCGAGCATGCGGCGGTCAGCGACTTGGTGATAAACGGTTGGCTTTATCTGCTGCGCATTGACAGCGATTGCAGCAATACCCTGGAGCGGCGTACCGCCGAGGGCTGGCAGCCAGTGTCGGCGAGTTGATCGACCGAGGCTGCGCCACGCTGATGCTGCGCGAGGACTAACAGTTGCTGTGAGCCGCAATAGCAGGCGTCAGGTTATTGAGTGGCAGGCGCGCGTCAGGCGGTCGTGAACGGCAGCCCAGGCTTCCTGTTGCGGAGGAGTCTGGATATAGATGCACTGCAGACCCAGTGCGTCGAGCTGGTAGAGCGCCGCATAGAAGCCCGCCGCATACTGTTCGGGATCAGCGCCAAGATTGATCGCCGGGCCTTGGCTAGAGGGTGCTTGGCCGCACCAGATCCAACCGTTTGCTTTGCCCTCCAGCGCAGCTGTCGGTACCTGAGAAAAGCCCTGCGCCTGAGTTGTGGGCGCATAGTGCCGGTGATGTTGGCCCGGTGCGCGGACGTCACCAGCACTCTCTTCAAGCGCCTCTCCAAGGGCTTCTTGCAAACGCATCCGGCCCAGCATGCCGCGGCGCAGCAAGCGCGGACAGTCGCCTGGTAACAGGCTGACGATGCTCGACTCCAGGCCAACCTGGCAGGGGCCGCCGTCGAGGATAGTCAGCTCACTCTCCGCAAACTGCTTGGCCACATGCCCGGCGCTGGTTGGGCTGATAGACATGTAGCGGTTAGCCGAAGGCGCCACCAGGCCGCCACCAAAGGTGCGCAGTAGCTTCTGCGCCATGGGGTGCGCAGGCACGCGCAGAGCCACACTGTTCTGCCCGGCAGTGACACAGCGCAACACATCGTCGCGGGCTGGCAGTACCAGGGTCAAAGGGCCTGGCCAGAAGGCCGCCATCAGGCGCTTAGCCTGCGGGGTGATGTCTGCTGCCCACTGGCTCGCCTGTTCGGCATCGTGAAGATGGACGATTAGCGGGTTCGTACTGGGCCTTCCTTTAAGGGCAAATACTTGGCGAACCGCGCTTTCCTGCTGTGCGTTAGCAGCAAGACCGTAAACCGTCTCGGTGGGCATGGCGACCAAATGACCGTCGCGAAGGTGCTGAGCGCAAAGCGCGATGTCTTGGGTTATTAAGGGCATGGTTTGCAATGTGGCCGTCGTGTGGGTGTTGCACGTGCAAGGGTAAATCGACTCGCTGCTTGAACTGGGGTGCAGACTGCAGCAAGCAGACGAGTACCTCGCCTAGGTCATTTATTCAGCTGCGTGTTGGTTTGTAAACCGTATACGGCTGCTTCGATGTCTATCTCGATCGACCGCATAAACCAATCAGCCTGGCTGCTAGTGGCCTGTACGGCGAGTTGGTTAACTCAAGTTCGGATGAATGAGGTACTGAGACAAGGCGCAGCGACGAGGAGTCATAGCAGGCTATGGCGAGGAGCAGCAACGCAGTATCAGGGCCTCAGTCGCCGAAATTGACTAATTGAACTCGCCACACAGGCCACTAATTGTCACCAAACTGGGAAAACGTTGCCGTTCTGCTTGGCCTGGTTTTTTGCGGCGTAGAATTTCTGCCGGCGTAGCGCCAATCCCAAGGGGCGATTATGGCTTCATCTGGAAACCGCCAAAGTCCTTTGCCCATGTTTTTAGCCAGCGTCTCGGCATCCTTTAGCCTGTGGTCCTTCAACTGCTTGGTATAGGCCCAAGCGTTGCCTTGCTCGACCAGGGCGTAATTCACATCCAGAGCGCCGACATAGACGCGGGCGAGCGTTCGGCCGAAGCGATCCACCTCTTGAACATGCAGGATAACTTGCTTTTCAAGGATCAGCTCAGAGAGCGCCTGCTTGGCTTCAGCGCCATAGGGTTGCTTTATTTCTGGGGCGTCGATTTCTGCAAGACGAACCCGCAGCCGTTTGTTCTCAATGGTCAGGCAGTTGAAGGTGTCGCCTTCGCTGATGGTAACCACCCTGCAGCTGAATGGATCAGCGACCACCAAACCTGGCAGGCTGATGAGAAGCAGTAGAACGATGCGGATAGTCATCTTGTTGGCGATGCTCGGTAGCAATTGCGGTATCGCTTATAGTAACGAATGCCAGCCAGATTAAGCGGGACAGGTATCGCGAATTAGAAGAGGGAGGGTATGTGGATGAGGGGTTTATTGCGTGTCTTACTTTGGCCAGTCGGGCCTGCTTGCGCTAGACATCTATCCGAGGATGATTGATGTCTATTTGACAGGCTTATTGGTGGCTAAGAAAAACCGTGTCTAGACCAATGGTCGGCACCCTAGGTTTGCTTGCGTTGCCAACTCTTTAGGTTGGTTTAGCGCTGATGGCGCAGAGGTTGTGATGACGATGTGCCGATATGCAGTCAGTCTGCTGGGTTTGTTATTAGTTGCCCCGCTGCACGCGGAGCAGCAGGCGCCGCAGACGCTGCGGGTCATTCCTATAATCTATATAAGTCCCGGTGCCAGTGGCAGCATCGGCAGCTCCCAACAGATCGAAAGCCATAACCTTTATGGTGGGCAGCGTTTGCCCGATGGCCTGCGCCGTCATGAGCAGCGTTACGGCAATCAATCGATAGAAAGCCGTGGGACGATCAAGCAAACCATTGAGTATCCCAACGGCTACCGAGTGCCGCAGTATCCAGGCCAGGGCAGCGAGTACTTTGAGCGCCGCCGCTAGCTCAGACTGCTAGGGCCAGCCCCCAGCGCAATCCAAGAAACGCCAGCAAACCCAGCGGCCCGAACATTAGAGTCAGCACATAGCAGGGCAGCAGGGCCCAGTGACTGATGCCGGCAAGGGCGCCTTCGTGGCGGATATACAGCCCTACCATCAGATCGAATGCCAGGATATGCACCCAAACGGCCAGCGCCGCCGTGGGTTGGCGCATCAGCGAGAGCACCCCGCCGAGGCTGAAGAAGCCTGGTTTGCCAGTGCCAGGTTCTGGGCGCTGGCGCATGGCGACAAACAGCAGCCAACAATAGAGGATCGCCAGCAGGACGACGCTTAAGCCCAGTACTAGCTCATCGGTATAAGACCAGAACGGCAGGCAGACCAGCATCAGCCAGCCGCCTAAGGCGATCAGTGAGGTGGTTTTGAATAGGGGTTTTAACGGGGCGATGGCATGCTCAATATAGGTGGTTCAACCATAGCGGATACGCGAACGCGTGCGGTGTTCAATCAGTGTCTGAATACACCTGCATCAGCTGACGCGAGCGCCAGCTGATGCGCAGGCTTATTACTTTTTGCCCCAGAGTTGCTCCAGGCGTTGGTCACGGCCGCAGCCGTTGCGGTAGTAGTTGTAGCGCACCGGGTTACGCAGGTAGTAGTCCTGATGGTAGTCCTCAGCCGGGTAAAAAGTGCTGGTTGCAAGGATCTCCGTGACCACTGGCGCTGGCAGGCGTGCCGATTTCTGCAGGGCATCTTTGGAGGCTTCTGCCAGTTGCTGTTCTTCTGCGTTGCTGTAGAAAATCGCGCTACGGTACTGCGGGCCACGGTCACAGAATTGGGCGTTGGCGGTCACCGGGTCAATGGTTGGCCAGAAGGCTTCCAGCAATTGGCTGTAGTTAGTTTTGCTCGGGTCAAAGCGCACCCTCACGGCTTCGATATGCCCGCTGCCT
>JAGGNC010000161.1 GCA_017886405.1 Pseudomonas sp.
GGCACAATGGCGGCGGATTATAGGGATGGTATTGCGGTTGGTCAATCCACTTGCGTGTTCAGAATGCATGATTTCCGGTAAGCTTTGCCGCCCTTCAAGACGACCCCACTCTGACCATGCGTGTTGCTGACTTCACATTCGAGCTACCAGATGCGCTTATTGCCCGTCATCCCCTTGCCGAACGCCGCGCCAGCCGCTTGCTGGTGCTGGATGGGCCTACGGGTGAGCTTGCTCACAAGCAGTTCAGCGACCTGCTGGATTACCTGCGTCCCGACGATCTGATGGTGTTCAACAACACCCGAGTGATTCCGGCGCGGCTGTTCGGCCAGAAGGCTTCCGGCGGTAAGCTGGAAGTGTTGATCGAGCGGGTACTGGACAGCCATCGTGTGCTGGCTCATGTGCGCTCGAGTAAATCGCCTAAGCCCGGTTCAACCATCCAGATTGACGGTGGTGGCGAGGCCGAGATGGTCGCCCGTCACGATGCGTTGTTCGAGTTGCGCTTTAGCGAGGAGGTTTTACCGCTGTTGGAGCGGGTCGGGCATATGCCGCTGCCGCCGTATATCGACCGCCCAGACGAAGAATCTGACCGCGAGCGTTATCAGACCGTTTATGCCTCACGGGCCGGTGCCGTTGCAGCGCCGACTGCTGGGCTGCATTTCGATCAGGCCTTGCTCGCGTCGATTGCCGAGAAGGGCGTTGCCAGTGCCTTTGTGACCCTGCATGTTGGTGCCGGCACGTTTCAGCCGGTGCGGGTTGAGCATATCGAAGACCACCCCATGCACAGCGAGTGGCTGGAAGTTGGCCAGGACGTGGTTGATGCCGTCGCCGCGTGTCGCGCGAGGGGCGGCCGGGTGATTGCAGTGGGCACGACCAGTGTGCGCTCGCTGGAAAGCGCCGCGCGTGATGGTGTGCTCAAGGCGTTCAGTGGCGACACGGACATCTTTATCTACCCCGGCAGGCCGCTGCATGTGGTCGACGCGCTGGTCACCAACTTTCATTTGCCGGAATCGACCCTGCTGATGCTGGTGTCGGCGTTTGCCGGTTACCCGGAAACCATGGCGGCCTATCAAGCGGCGATTGCCGGGAAGTATCGTTTTTTCAGTTACGGTGATGCCATGTTCATCACCCGCAACCCCGCACCGCGCGGACCAGAGGAACGGCTATGACGCGCACCTGCCACATGTCTTTCGAATTATTGGCGACAGATGGCAAGGCGCGCCGTGGTCGTTTGACCTTTCCGCGTGGCGTGGTGGAAACTCCGGCATTTATGCCCGTGGGCACCTACGGCACGGTCAAGGGCATGCTGCCGCGCGACATCGAAGCAATTGGCGCGCAGATGATTCTCGGCAACACCTTCCACCTGTGGTTGCGCCCTGGCACTGAAGTGATCAAGAAGCATGGCGACCTGCATGACTTTATGCAGTGGCAGGGGCCAATCCTCACCGACTCTGGCGGTTTTCAGGTGTTCAGCCTGGGCGCGATGCGCAAGATCAAGGAAGAGGGCGTGCACTTTGCTTCGCCTGTGGACGGCGCAAAAGTGTTTATGGGCCCGGAAGAGTCGATGCAGGTACAGCGCGACCTGGGCTCCGATATTGTGATGATTTTCGACGAATGCACGCCCTATCCGGCTGAGTTTGATGTGGCCAAGCGTTCCATGGAGTTGTCGCTGCGTTGGGCCAAGCGCTCGAAAGAAGCTCATGGCGATAGCACGGCGGCGCTGTTTGGCATCGTTCAGGGTGGCATGCATGAAGAGTTGCGTAAGGTCTCCCTGGGCGGCCTGGAGCAAATCGGCTTTGACGGTTATGCCATTGGTGGTCTTTCAGTGGGCGAGCCGAAGGACGAAATGATCAAGGTCCTGGATTACCTGCCCGCGCAACTGCCGGCGGACAAACCACGCTACTTGATGGGCGTGGGCAAGCCTGAGGATCTGGTCGAAGGTGTGCGTCGCGGTGTCGACATGTTTGATTGTGTGATGCCCACCCGCAATGCGCGTAATGGCCATCTGTTTATCGATACCGGTGTGCTGAAAATTCGCAATGCCTTCCATAAGCACGATGAGTCGCCTTTGGATCCGACGTGTGATTGTTACACCTGCAAACATTTTTCCCGCGCCTACCTGCATCACTTGGACAAGTGCGGCGAAATGCTCGGCAGCATGCTCAATACAATCCACAACTTACGCCATTATCAGGTGCTTATGGCTGGTTTGCGTGAGGCTATTCAACAGGGTACATTGGCCGCCTTTGTCGATGCCTTCTATGCCAAGCGCGGGCTGCCAACGCCGCCTCTGGACTGATTTACAACCTTCCCAACCCTTTGTTACAGGAGTGTCACATGAGCTTTTTTATCCCCGCTGCGTTCGCTGAAGGTGCTGCACCGGCTGCCGGTCCTGTTGGTAGTGGTTTTGAATGGGTATTTCTGGTCGGCTTTCTGGTCATCTTCTATCTGATGATCTGGCGCCCACAGGCTAAGCGTGCAAAAGAGCATAAAGGCTTGATTGGTGGCCTGCAGAAAGGTGATGAAGTGGTAACCAGTGGCGGTATCGCTGGCAAGGTGTCGAAAGTTTCTGATGACTTCGTCGTAATTGAAGTGTCCGACACCGTCGAGCTGAAGATTCAGAAAGTGGCCATTGCTGCCTCGCTGCCCAAGGGCACGCTGAAAGCGATCTAAGCCACACACCTTTACCATTCGACGGGGCGCTTAATGCGCCCCGCGTCATAACGGGCGGCGTCATGCTCAACAAATTTCCCCTCTGGAAGTACCTGCTGATTTTGGCTGTGCTGGCAATCGGCTTTCTCTATTCTGCGGCCAATCTGTACCCGGATGATCCGGCGATTCAGATCAGTGGTAATAGCTCCGCCATGCGCGTCGAGCAGGCCGATCTCGATCGCGCCAGTCGCGCACTGGAAGCAGCCGGTATCAGCGTAAAAGCAGTCAGCGTGGCCAATCAGGGTCGTGCCGGTTTGCTGCGTTTGAATAATGCAGAAGATCAACTGCCGGCCAAAGACGTGGTGCGTAAAGCCTTGAGCGATGAGTTCGTGGTGGCCTTGAACCTAGCGCAAACTACGCCAGACTGGCTGCGCAATCTCGGCGGCAGCCCGATGAAGCTGGGTCTGGACTTGTCCGGTGGTGTGCATTTCCTGATGGAAGTGGACATGGATAAAGCCTTGGATGCGCGCCGTAAAGTGTATGAAGGCGAGGTCAAGAGCCTGCTGCGTAAAGAGCGGGTGCGTTATCGCAGCCTGCCTGAGCTCAATGGTGCTATCCAGCTGGGTTTTGCTGACGATGCTGCGCTGGAGAAAGCCCAGCAGTTGATCCGCAAAGATTTCAACGATTTCGATATGACCACCGTGCAGCGCAGTGAGATGCAGGTGCTGCGCCTGGCGCTGACGCAGGCCAAACTGGTAGAAATTCGTGAATACTCGATCAAGCAAAACCTGACCACGGTACGTAACCGGGTCAACGAGCTGGGTGTGGCTGAGCCGCTGGTCCAGCGTCAGGGTGCCAACCGCATCGTGGTTGAGCTGCCGGGTGTTCAAGACACCGCCGAAGCCAAGCGTATCCTTGGTAAAACCGCCAACCTCGAATTCCGTCTGGCGGCTGAGCTAGATGCAGCCAAGGCTGCGACTGAAAGCTTCGAGTTCCGCGAGGAAGGCCGTGCGCCGGCGCAGTTGGAGCGTGATCTGATCATCACCGGCGATCAGGTAACAGATGCCCAGGCCAGTTTCGATGAGAACGGCAGCCCGCAGGTCAATATCCGTCTGGATGGCCGCGGGGGTGACCTGATGAGTCGCGCCACGCGTAATAATGTTGGGCGCAGCATGGCGGTGATCTTTATCGAGCAGAAGCCGGTCACGCGTACGGTGCGTCAGGTGGTTGATGGCGTTGAGAAAGAAGTCGAGCTGCAGACCTTCATTGAAGAGAAGAAGATCATCAGCCTGGCCACTATTCAGTCGCCGCTGGGCAGTCAGTTCCGCATCACCGGTCTGGATGGTCAGGGTGAGTCGTCTGAGCTGGCGCTGCTGCTGCGTGCTGGCGGCCTGGCGGCGCCGATGTATTTCGCTGAAGAGCGCACCATCGGCCCGAGCCTGGGTGCTGATAACATTGCCAAAGGCATCAATGCTTCCCTGTGGGCAATGCTGTTTGTCTCGCTGTTCATCATTGCCATCTACCGCGCCTTTGGTGTGCTGGCGACTATTGCCCTGGGCCTAAACATGGTGCTGTTGCTGGCACTGATGTCGCTGCTCAGCGCCACGCTGACCCTGCCAGGTATCGCCGGTATTGTGCTGACCATGGGTATGGCGGTCGACGCCAACGTGCTGATCTTCTCGCGTATCCGTGAGGAGATTGCCAATGGCATGTCAATTCAGCGTGCTATCCACGAGGGTTATGATCGGGCGTACTCGGCGATTGTCGATGCCAACCTGACCACTCTGCTGGTCGGCGGCATCCTGTTCGCCATGGGCACTGGGCCGGTCAAAGGGTTTGCGGTGACGCTGTCGCTGGGCATCATCACGTCGATGTTTACCGCGATTCTGGTGACGCGTTGCATGGTCAACCTGACGTGCGGCGGTCGTGACTTCAAGAAGTTGTGGATTTAAGGGGCTGTGATGAATCGTACGATCAACTTCATGGGGGCGCGCAATATTGCGTTCGCCCTCACCATGGTCCTGACGCTAGTGGCGCTGGGCAGCCTGTTTACCAAAGGGCTGAACTTGGGCCTGGATTTTACCGGCGGTACGCAAATTGAGCTGAGTTACCAGCAGCCGGCCGATCTCAGTAATATCCGCGCGCAACTGGCCGGTGCTGGCTATGGCGATGCGGTGGTGCAGAGCTTTGGTGCCACTACCGATGTGGTGGTGCGCATGCAGGGCAATGACCCTGATTTGGGTAACAAGGTGGCC
>JAGGNC010000062.1 GCA_017886405.1 Pseudomonas sp.
GGCTTATCGAAGCTGATATCCGGATTTTGCCAAGGCCCGGTGACGTCGTACTGCACACTGGCAAAGCGGGCCACGCGGTCACCCAAGAGTTTGTCGGCAATAAACAGTGCGCCACCGATGGCGGGCGCACCGACAATCAATGCGGCTAACGGCAGATTATTGGTCACCGGCAAGGTAACCAGCAGTTTGGCGGCGATCCGTTCATTGGCCATGTCCAGCGTGCCATTCAACTCTAGGTTGCTCGAAGGCCCCTGAAGGGTGATTGGGTCACGCGTCACGAATACACCATTCGTGGCCACCAGTTCGCCTTTGACTCGGTCATAGCTCAGGCCTTTGCCGATCAGATCAGAAAAATCTAGACGCAGACGACGGCCGATCGAGTTGAAGTTCAGCAGGCCGAACACCCGCAGCGCCGAGGCCGGGCCCTGGACTTCGGAGAACTGCCCTGCGCGCAGCGACGCATCCAGCAAACCACTGAAGCGTTTCATACTGACCCAGGCCGGCGAACCGGGCCAGTCACCGTCTACATCCACATGAAAATCTCGGCTACTGGCCGTTGGCGCAAAGCCCCAGGCGATCAGCACATCGGCAATGTCAGCACCGCCCAACCGGCCCTCATAGGCCGTACGCACCCCACTCGCGGTCTGCTGCCAAGTAGCCCGACCGCCAACCTTAAGGCCTTTGAGGTTGAGATCCAGCTCGCTGAAACGTACACCACCACTGATCGGGCGCGCCTTGAGCGACCAACTGCCCAGTGGCTCCATACCCTGAAAGACCTCGGCGATACGGACATCAAGCGCCGGGAAGCTGCTCGGATCAACAGCGGCCAGCGAGTCTGGCGCTTCCACCACAGGCTCGCCGTCAACCTTGAGTTCGGCAGCCGGGAACCGCAGGTAGTCGAGCGTCAGGGCAATCGGCGCAGCGCCACCATCCGGCAAGCCGACTTGGCCTTTCAGCTGCGGACTGTCGAGGCTGATCATCCAGTTAGCGCTTTCGCGCTCAACGCCCACTTCCAGCGCGTCGAGACTGACGCCAAAACCGTTAAAGCGACCAATGCGCAGTTGCGCGTCTTTGAACAGCTGCTGCGCATCGTTGACCGGTACGCTGGTATAGGGCTGCAACACCGGCTGCCAGGCAGTCCAATCCAGCTGCGCCACTCGCCCGCGAACACGCAGGCCCTGGCTGGTCGGCAGACTTGACGGGCCGTCGGCTAAGCGAATTTCACCACGCCCCTGATTGAACTGACCGGGGCTCGCTGCGAAAGACAGGCTCAGCAAGTCGGCATATTCCAACCAGTAACGCTGCTCGCGACCGCCCAAACTCATTCGCCATTCGGCGCTGCGTTCAGTGTCGGCGGTCTTGCCAAAAGGAACCGGCAGTTCAATCGCTGTGCCTTTGAGGGTTGAGCTCACACGCAACTGGCTGTCCGCACCGTTCAGAGCCAGGTTTAACCGATAAGGCAGGCTGCCGCTGACGGGCAAAGGCTGGGTGACGCCCAACCACGTGCTCAGCTCATTTACGGCAATTTGCCCGCTGGCCTCAATGCGACTGCGCGCCTGACCTTGCGCGCCCTCTGCCAGGGCTTTGCCGCGCACGGCATGGCCAAGCACGTGCGCGCGAATATCCGGGGCGCTGAGACCGCTGGCGGTGTTGTAGCGAAACGCACCCTGCACCTGGCTGAACTGCAGCGGCGGATTAGGCAGACTGAGTTGCGCGCCATCAGTGGCGAAATCCACCACCACTAAAGGGGCCAACCCCTTGCGCAGCGGCAGGTCGAGCTTGAGCTTGCCCGTCAGCGTACCTGCGCCACTCCAGCCGGCAAAGGTTTCTGCCGTGCCAATCGGCGTCTGCTGCAAAATGTGCAGGGCATCATCAACAGTACTGCTCAGCTCGCTGGTCAGCAGCAGGCGCGGCGGCTGGCCGGGCAATGCGGTGGCGATCAAAGCCTGCGCATTGCGCACCCGGCTGTCGAGTAAGCGCCCCTCGGCAAGATCAACCCGCACGCCTGTGTCTTCGATAAGCACCGAGCCACGCCCCTCGCGCAGCGAAGGCCAACCGGGCTGAAAAGCCAATTCGAGGTCATGCACAGCGAAGAACAGACTGATACTGCGTGCGGCGTTTTCTGCACCTTTATTCAGCGAGCCCTGATACTGAAAATAGCCTTCATCGACCGCACCGCCGCGTATGGCACGTTTTAGCCAGGCATCCAACTCATGGCTCAAGCCCGGTGAGCGGCTGGGTAGGTATTTTTCGGTAAAGCGCGCGTCGCCATTGCGCAGGCCGACGCGCAGGTCCATGTAGTCTTCTTCGCTCGGGTCAACGCGCAGACGGATCAGAAAATCAGCGGCGGCCGGGCCTTCCTCACCCACCACCTGCAAATAGGGGCTACGCAAGGTAAAGGCCTGCTCATCAAGCTGCCAGGTCAGGAGTGCGTTGGCGGTCTTGTAGCGCCAAGGTTGGGGAAATAATGTAGGGAAATGCAGGGAAAAGTCTTCGCTGTCCACCCGCAGTTCACCCTGACCCAAATCACCGCTGATGCTGCCACTGACATTCTCCGCAGCTGGCGATCCGCGCCATGCCGCAAAGCCAATGCGCTCTAGATTGGCGGAAAACTGCAGGCGCTTGCTGTCGGTCAGGAGCGGACGGTAGTCGAGCTGAATATTGCGCAGCGCTCCCTGTGGACTGAGTTGCTCCAGCAGCGCCATGGTGGTGTCCGGCAGCGGCGCAAGCGCCGCCACCAGCGGCTGCAGCGGCCCCAGATCGATACGGTCGGCGCTGAGCAACCATTGTTCCTGCAGCTCTGCGTTTTCCGCTTGCTGGCTCAGCGACAGGCTCACCTCACCCCAGCGCTCATCATCGCGACTGAACGCCAGGTCATCCAACAACAGCTTGAAACCCAATTCGGTGCGGGTGAAATAAGCATTCAGCGCCACATTATTCAGCGCAATCGATTTACGCTTGGCATAGCCGGCCTTGAACTGAGGCACATGCAGACGACTGACGGCACGCTGCACGCCGCCCTTGGCCCAGCTCAGCCAGACTTCACCGCCCAGCTGCAGCTGCTCAAGCCGCCACTGCGCCAATAGACTCGCCGGCACCCAGGCCGCCCAATCACTCTGCGGCAGGCTCAGGTACAGCTCGGCTTCGGCCTCCTGCCAGCGTTCGGCACGCAGGCGTGTCCGCACTTGCAGGGCCAATGGCTGGCCATCCGGCAGCAGCAGGCGGCCATCCAGACGTTGACGTGCGCTGCCATTGAGCAGGGTGAGATTAACGTAGGTCAGCGTTCGGGCCGGGTGATCGACCGCTTGCACGGTCACCTGGCTATTAACCAGCGATAGACGGCTGACCATCTGCGCCTGAGTCAGTAACTGAGCCAGGTCAAGCGGCGCAGACTCACTGCGTTGTGGCAAGCCTTTGAGCGACCAACGACCGTCTTTGCCCTCTACCACCACCAGCTTCAGACCGTCGAGCTCAAGCCGGGCAATGCGCAACTGGCGCGCCAGCAGGCTAGCGATGACATCCGGCACCACGCGCACCTGATCCAGCTGCAACGCCCCTGCGCCCTTGCCAACCGTGACATCGTGGGCCGTTAGTACCGGAGAAAACCCTTGCCACAGCCCTTCCAACGCACCGATTTGCACCGGCATGACCAACACCTGACGAGCCTTATCTTCGGCCTCCAGGCGGTATTCTGCGACGAGCGGCACCAGCTCACGGCCGAGGCTGACATACAGCGCAGCAAGCACCAGCGACAAGGCGCCAAGCCCCAGAGCCATTCGCAGCAGCAGGGCAAACCAGCGCGCCAATGCGTCCATTCAGCTCACGCTCGGACGGTAAACGCGCATATCAGAGCAACACCACATCGTATTGTTCCTGGGAATACATGGTTTCGACCTGAAACTTGATGGTGCGCCCGATAAAGGCTTCGAGATCGGCGACATTAGCCGACTCCTCATCGAGTAGGCGGTCGACCACTTTTTGATTGGCCAGCACGCGATAGCCCTCCGGCTGGTAGGCACGCGCTTCGCGCAGAATTTCGCGGAATATCTCGTAGCAGGTGGTTTCCGCCGTCTTCAGTTTGCCGCGCCCCTGACACGTACTGCACGACTCACACAGCACCTGCTCAAGGCTCTCGCGGGTGCGCTTGCGGGTCATCTGCACCAGGCCCAACTCGGTAATGCCGATAATGTTGGTCTTGGCGTGATCGCGCTCCAGCTGCTTCTCCAGAGTGCGCAGCACCTGACGCTGATGTTCTTCATCCTCCATGTCGATGAAGTCGATGATGATGATCCCACCGATATTACGCAGGCGCAGCTGGCGAGCAATCGCCGTGGCTGCCTCCAAATTGGTCTTGAAGATGGTTTCTTCCAACGTGCGGTGACCGACGAAGGCGCCGGTATTGACATCAATGGTGCTCATCGCCTCGGCCGGATCGATGATCAGGTAGCCGCCAGACTTGAGCGGCACCTTGCGCTCTAGCGCCTTCTGGATTTCATCCTCAACGCCATACAAGTCGAAGATCGGTCGCTCGCCCGGATAGTGCTCAAGGCGGTCAGCAATTTCCGGCATCAGTTCATCGACGAACTGGGTAATTTTCTGGAAAGTCTCCCGCGAGTCGACGCGAATCTTCTCGATCTTCGGATTGACCAGGTCACGCAGGGTGCGTAACGCCAAGCTAAGGTCCTCATAGATCACCAGCGGCGTCGGACCGATCTTCATTTGCGTGGCGATCTGCCCCCACAAACGGCGCAGGTAGCGGATATCCGCCAAAATCTCATCGGCACCCGCGCCATCAGCCGCTGTGCGCAGGATAAAACCGCCAACCTCCTCAATACCTTCGGACGCGACACAATCGGTGACCACCTGTTTCAGACGCTCGCGTTCGGCCTCATCTTCGATGCGCAGAGAGATGCCAACATGCGCGGTGCGCGGCATATACACCAGATATCGCGAGGGGATCGATAGCTGGGTGGTCAGGCGTGCGCCCTTGCTGCCAATCGGGTCTTTGGTCACCTGCACTACCAGGCTCTGGCCTTCATGCACCAGGGCGCTGATGCTCTCCACGGCTGAACCTTCGCGGCTGGAAATTTCCGCCGCATGGATAAATGCCGCACGCTCCAGGCCGATATTGATAAAGGCCGCTTGCATGCCCGGCAACACCCGCACCACCTTGCCTTTGTAGATATTGCCG
This sequence comes from Pseudomonas sp., assembly GCA_017886405.1. Lineage (GTDB taxonomy): Bacteria > Pseudomonadota > Gammaproteobacteria > Pseudomonadales > Pseudomonadaceae > Aquipseudomonas. Next base: position 5,192 of record JAGGNC010000062.1, read on the forward strand.
ACGATGCCACGCTTTTGCGTGCGTTCGACGTGCACTTCCTGCAATACGCCGTTCTCCACCACCGCCACGCGCGATTCCATCGGCGTGATGTTGATCAGGATCTCTTCACTCATGCGCTCATCTCTTCTGAGATAAAGCTGAAAGCCCAGTGACGGCGCCGATAAAGGCGGTCATTCACCCGCGACCCGCAACCTCTTGACTGTGATCTGGCAGCGACTGCCAGCACGGAATAGCAAATTCTGCGAGCAACGCGGCCGTCTCACACAGTGGCAAACCCACCACCGCCGAATAACTGCCGTGCAACTGGCTGACAAACACCGCCGCCAGGCCCTGAATACCGTAACACCCAGCTTTGTCCTGCGGTTCGCCGCTGGCCCAGTACGCCTCAATTTCCGCCTGACTCAACGGACGAAAGGTCACCTGACTTGTGACCACCCGCGATACCACCCGTTGGCTGCTGACCAGCGCCACCGCCGTGAGCACCTCATGGCTGCGCCCGGACAACGCACTCAGTGTCGCCAGCGCCTCGTCACGATCAGCAGGCTTACCGAGCATCTGCCCATCGAGCACTACCGCTGTGTCAGCACCCAGCACAACAGCATCGCGAGTATCCGCCAAGGCGGCCAGCCCGGCTTGCCCTTTGGCACGCGCCAGACGCTCTACATAGGCGACTGGCGACTCACCTGGCAATGCATTTTCATCAATCGGGGCAATTAGCGTGAGGAAGGGCACCGCAATTTGCCTCAACAGTTCGCGGCGGCGCGACGACCCGGAGGCAAGATAAAGGGTGGCCATGCTGACTTCTCCCTGTCGGATAAACGCATGACCGAGCAGCCATGCTTAGTTGACATTCAGACGCTGGTGCAACCCACGCAGAAGGGTGCAGACCCAGGGCCAGAGCAAGGCACTGACCAGCGCCGGCAACACAAACACCAGGGTTGGCGGGCGGCTGCCGGTGAGGGCGTTCAGCCACAACTGCACCAGCTGGGCCAAACCGAAAACCACCAGCAACACGGTGCTCTGCTGCCACATCGGAAACATGCGCAGACGCTGGTGCAAGGTCAGCACCAAAAAGGTTATCAGGGTCAGGATCAACGCATTTTGGCCAAGCAAGCTGCCATTCAACACATCCGCCAGCAAACCGAGGCACCAGGCCGTGGTCATGCCCACACGGTGCGGCAACGCCAGCACCCAATAGGTCAGAAACAACGCCAGCCAAAGCGGACGCCCCAGCTCCATAAACTTCGGCATGCTCGCTACGCTGAGCAGCAGGGCCAGGGCCAGGGTCAGCCAGACGAACCACATATTGCTTGCTCGTGCGGCCATTATTGCACTGCCTCTGGGGGAATTGCGGGGGCCGCAGGGGCTTCGGCGGCCTGAGTAGCAGGTTGCGCCTGCTGCCGAATTTCACGGTCCAACGCTTCCTGAGCCTGGGCCGACTCGGTGGCCCGCTGCTCAGGTGAACGCGTGTCGGTAAACACCAGCAGCATGTAGCGGGTGCGGTTGAGCATTGCGGTCGGTACAGCGCGGACAATGGCAAACGGCTGCCCCGAGTCATGAACCACTTCAGTGACCATGGCCACCGGATAACCGGCCGGAAAACGCTGACCCAGGCCGGAGCTGACCAGCAAGTCACCCTCCTTGATATCCGCGGTATCGGCAACATGGCGCAACTCCAGGCGCTCTGGATTACCAGTACCACTGGCAATGGCGCGCAGGCCGTTGCGGTTGACCTGAATAGGGATGCTGTGAGTGGTGTCCGTTAGCAACAAAACGCGCGAGGAATAAGGCATCACCTCGACCACTTGGCCCATCAGGCCGCGGGCATCCAGCACCGGCTGGCCCAACACCACACCATCCATCTTGCCTTTATCGATCAGGATGCGGTGGGTAAAAGGATTGGGATCAATGCCGATGAGCTCGGTGGCCAACACCTCATCATCGACCAAAGCAGCCGAGTTAAGCAGCTCACGCAGGCGCACGTTCTGCTCAGTCAGCGCCGCAAGCTTTTGCAGGCGACGCTGCATCATCAGCTGCTCAGCCTTGAGCTTTTCGTTCTCGGCAGCCAGCTCATTGCGAGTGCTCAGCTCCTGCGTCGCGCTGTCCCACAAACGCACCGGCAAGCGCCCCACCCAATACACCGGCTCGACGATAAGACCCAGTTGCGCACGCACCGGCTGCAGGAGGGTGAAGCGCGCATCGACCACCATCAGCACAGCCGACAGCACGGTGAACACCAGCAGGCGCACACCCAGCGAAGGACCTTTGGCAAATAGCGGTTTGATCGGCAGCTCCTCACAGCGTCAGGCAGCAAAACAAAAGCTGCAAGCGGGCATGACCCGGTTGCAGCTCAAGACTTGGAGCGGGGCGCTTATTCCGAGGACAACAAGTCCATGGTGTGGCGATCCATCATTTCCAGCGCCTTGCCGCCGCCGCGAGCCACACAGGTCAGCGGGTCTTCGGCGACGATAACCGGTAGGCCGGTTTCCTGCGCCAGCAGTTTGTCCAGATCGCGCAACAGCGCGCCGCCACCGGTAAGCACCAAGCCTCGCTCGGCGATGTCGGAAGCCAACTCAGGCGGCGACTGCTCAAGCGCGCTCTTCACCGCTTGGACGATAGTGGCCAGGGACTCCTGCAGCGCTTCGAGCACTTCGTTGGAGTTAAGAGTGAAGCTGCGCGGTACACCTTCGGCGAGATTACGGCCACGCACGTCAACTTCACGCAGTTCACCGCCGGGGTAAGCGGTGCCGATTTCCTGTTTAATCCGCTCAGCGGTGACCACCGATCATCGAGCCGTAGTTGCGGCGCACGTAGGTGATGATGGCTTCGTCGAAACGGTCGCCACCAACACGGACAGATTCGGCGTAAACCACACCGTTCAGCGAGATCAGGGCAATTTCAGTAGTGCCACCACCGATATCCACAACCATCGAACCGCGCGCTTCTTCAACCGGCAGGCCGGCACCGATAGCGGCGGCCATTGGCTCTTCAATCAGGAACACTTCACGGGCGCCGGCACCGAGGGCCGATTCACGGATGGCACGACGCTCAACCTGGGTCGACTTGCACGGCACGCAAATCAGCACGCGCGGCGACGGTTGCAGGAAGCTGTTTTCGTGAACTTTGTTGATGAAGTACTGCAGCATCTTTTCGCACACACTGAAGTCGGCGATCACGCCGTCTTTCATTGGCCGGATAGCTGCAATATTGCCAGGCGTACGGCCGAGCATGCGCTTGGCTTCGGTTCCGACCGCCACCACGCTCTTCTGGTTGTTGGCGCTGGTGCGGATAGCAACCACGGAGGGCTCATTCAGCACGATGCCGCGATCGCGGACATAAATCAGGGTATTGGCAGTGCCCAGGTCAATCGACAGATCGCTGGAAAACATGCCACGCAGTTTTTTGAACATGGGATAAGGACCCTAGGCAACGCGTGGGTAGAGGCAAGGCGCGGTAAAGGCGCTGCTAAAAAGTGCGGAAAATTCTACCAACGGCAGGGATTTTGAGCAAGGCACCAATATGTTAGATTGGCGGTTTTACGGGCTTTAAGGCCAATCATCGCGGCCTTTGACCACCATCTGTCACTATCTGTTCCTTGCGCACCTGTGCATGGTAACCCGTTTACATTTCCAAAGGCGGCCGGCAACAGCGCTGCTTTATAGAGGAAGAACCCTGATGGCGCTTGAACGCTCCGACGTGGAAAAAATCGCTCATCTGGCGCGACTGGGCCTGAATGAAGCCGATATCCCGGGTACCACCGAGACCCTTAACCACATTCTTGACCTGATTGATCAGATGCAGGCCGTTAACACCGACGATATCGAGCCACTGGCTCACCCGCTGGAGGCCACTCAGCGCCTGCGCGCCGACCAGGTCACCGAACGCAACCAGCGCGAGGCCTACCAAGCCATCGCCCCGGCCGTGGAAAACGGCCTGTACCTGGTTCCGCAAGTCATCGAGTAAGGGAAAAAGCCAAGCCATGCATCAATTTACCCTGGCCGAGATCGCCCGCGGACTCGCCGACAAGACCTTTTCATCCGAAGAGCTGACCCGCAGCCTGCTGGCGCGCATTCAGCAACTCGACCCGCAACTCAACACATGGGTTTTGAAGGGTGGCGCTTTGGGTGCCGTGACCGCCAGCCGGCAAGCGGCGCGCCTTAAATCGGCCACGGGACCTGTTCACAAGACGTGCTGACCAGCTGCTCGAAAATTCTCAGCGGCTGGCCCCTTACCTCACCGTGGTCACAAGCCGCCGCCGGCGCCGTGACCCTGGGCAAGCTGAATATGGACGAATTCGCCATGGGCTCGGCCAACGAGTCGAGCCACTACGGCGCGGTGAAGAACCCTTGGGACCTGACCCGCGTTCCAGGCGGCTCATCGGGCGGCTCTGCTGCCGCCGTGGCCGCACGCCTGCTGCCCGCCGCTACTGGCACCGACACCGGTGGCTCGATCCGCCAGCCCGCCGCGCTGACCAACCTCACCGGGATCAAGCCGACCTACGGTCGCGTCTCCCGCTGGGGCATGATCGCCTACGCCTCCAGCCTCGATCAGGGCGGCCCGCTGGCGCGCACCGCTGAAGACTGCGCGTTGATGCTGCAGGCCATGGCCGGTTTCGACGCCAAGGACAGCACCAGCGTCGACCAACCAGTTGACGACTATCTGGCCACGCTTAACCAGCCACTCAGCGGCCTGCGCATTGGTCTGCCGAAGGAGTACTTTGGTGCCGGCCTCGACGCGCGTATCGGCGAGAAGGTCATGGCGGTGGTCGACGCGCTGAAAAAGCTCGGCGCCAGCGTTAAAGAGATCAGCCTGCCAACTATGCAGCACGCCATTCCGGCCTACTACGTGATCGCCCCGGCCGAAGCCAGCAGTAACCTGTCGCGCTTTGACGGCGTGCGCTTTGGCTATCGGTGCGCAAACCCAGTCAACCTTGAAGACCTGTACAAGCGCTCGCGTGGCGAAGGTTTCGGCGCAGAAGTGAAGCGCCGCATCATGGTCGGCACCTACGCGCTGTCCGCCGGCTACTACGACGCTTACTACCTGAAAGCGCAGAAGATCCGCCGCCTAATCAAGAATGATTTCGTCGCCGCCTTCAGCGAGGTCGACGTCATCCTCGGCCCAACCACGCCGAACCTGGCCTGGAAGCTTGGCGAGAAGAACAACGATCCGGTCGCCGCCTACCTGGAAGACATTTACACCATCACCGCCAACCTCGCTGGCATCCCCGGTTTGTCGATGCCTGCTGGCTTCGTCGACGGCTTGCCGGTGGGTGTGCAACTGCTCGCGCCTTACTTCCAGGAAGGCCGCTTGCTCAACGTCGCACACCAGTACCAGCAGGTCACTGACTGGCACACACAAGCGCCGACTGGCTTCTGAGGAATAAACAGATGCAATGGGAAACCGTAATCGGGCTGGAAATTCACGCCCAGCTCAGCACCCAATCGAAGATTTTCTCCGCCAGCGCCATTACCTTCGGTGCCGAACCCAACACCCAGGCGAGCCTGGTTGACCTTGGCATGCCGGGCACCCTGCCGGTGCTCAACGCAGAAGCGGTGCGCATGGCGTGTAAGTTCGGCTTGGCGATTGATGCCGAAATAGCCGGCACCAATATCTTTGCCCGTAAAAACTACTTCTACCCCGACCTGCCCAAGGGCTATCAGACCAGCCAGATGGATGACCCCATCGTCGGCAAAGGCTTCCTCGATATCACCCTGGAAGACGGCAGCCAAAAGCGCATCGGCATTACCCGCGCGCACTTGGAAGAGGACGCTGGCAAGAGCCTGCACGAAGACTTCCACGGCATGAGCGGCATCGACCTCAACCGTGCCGGCACACCGTTGCTGGAGATCGTCTCAGAGCCGGACATTCGCTCGGCCAAGGAAGCAGTGGCCTACGTCAAAGCGATCCATGCTCTAGTGCGTTACCTCGGCATCTGCGACGGCAACATGGCCGAAGGCTCGCTGCGCTGCGACTGCAACGTTTCGGTACGGCCCAAGGGTCAGGCCGAATACGGCACCCGCGCCGAGGTTAAGAACGTCAACTCCTTCCGCTTTATCGAAAAAGCCATCAACCATGAAGTGCAGCGGCAGATCGAGTTGCTCGAGGACGGCGGCAAAGTGGTACAGGAAACCCGCCTGTACGACCCAAACAAAGACCAGACGCGCTCCATGCGCAGCAAGGAAGAAGCCAACGACTACCGCTACTTCCCCTGCCCAGACCTGCTGCCGGTGGTGATCGAGCAAAGCTTCCTTGACGAAATCCGTGCCACCTTGCCGGAGTTGCCGGTAGAGAAGCGCGCACGCTTCGAGGCCGAGTTTGGACTGAGCACCTACGACGCCGATGTACTGGCTGCCAGCCGCGAACTGGCCAACTACTTCGAAGCCGTTAACGGCGTGTGTGGCGACGCCAAACTCGCCGCCAACTGGGTGATGGGCGAGCTGTCCAGCCTGCTCAACAAGGACAACCTGGACATCGAGCAGTCACCGGTTTCCGCCGCGCAGTTGGGCGGCATGATCGTGCGCATCAAGGACAACACCATCAGCGGCAAGATCGCTAAGATGGTCTTTGAGGCCCTGGCTGCTGGCGAAGGTGCCAGCGCCGATGAAGTGATCGAGAAAAAAGGCCTCAAGCAAGTCACCGACTCCGGCGCCATTGAGTCGATGCTGGACGAGGTGCTGGCAGCCAACGCCGAGCAGGTCGAACAGTACCGCGCCAGCGATGAAGCTAAGCGCGGCAAGATGTTCGGCTTCTTTGTCGGCCAAGCCATGAAAGCCTCGAAAGGCAAAGCCAACCCAGGCCAAGTGAACGAACTGCTGAAGAAAAAGCTCGAAGGTTGAGCCGGCTTTTTTAATCCGCACGCAGGCCATGGATGGCTCACGACAACAACGCAGGCTAGCCCGGCGTTGTTTTACTCATAGGATGGGGCGAGGCGCGCACCTGAGCACAGCGATACCCATCAACACGGCCAACCCATCGGAGCCACTATGCGCCTGATCTTGATTACCATCGCCAGCCTGCTGCTCAGCGCCTGCGCCAGCCAGGGCCAGGTCGACCCAAACGGTTATCGCGGCGAAGGTCAGGCGTCTTTTTACGGCGCCCGCCACCACGGTAATAAAACCGCCAGTGGTGAGCGTTTCGACCAACATGCTTTGACTGCCGCGCACCGCAGCTTGCCATTCGGCAGCAGGGTGCGGGTGACCAACCTGCGTAACGCCAAAACCGTGGTGGTACGCATCAATGATCGCGGCCCTTATGTGAAAAAACGCATCATCGACCTCTCGCAGCAAGCGGCCAAGCAACTCGACATGCTGCGTGATGGGGTTGTACCCGTGCGCATTGAGCAGCTGAGCGAATAAACACAGACGCTTACAAAGAAGGCCTTTCAGCCCTCAAGCAGCCTCTGACGCCGCGCACGCTGATGATTACACTAGCGCCACTTTTCTGGAGCCCCTTGCAATGACACTGATGACCTTTGTCTACCTGATCGTCGGCCTGGTGCTGCTGGTAGCCGGCGCCGAAGTATTGGTGCGCGGCGCCGCCAAGCTGGCCGCGCAGTTCGGCATTCCACCGCTGGTCATTGGCCTCACGGTCGTGGCCTTCGGCACCAGCGCCCCGGAAACCGCCGTCAGCGTGCAAGCAGCGTTTAACAACAGCGGCGACTTGGCCATCGGCAATGTAATCGGCAGCAATATCGCCAACGTACTGCTGATTCTCGGCATGACGGCGCTGGTTGCGCCGCTGATTGTCTCGCGCCAACTGATCCGCCTCGATGTGCCGATCATGATTGGCGCCAGCCTGGTGGTCTATGCCCTGGCGTGGGACGGCAGCCTCAGCCGCCTAGACGGCGCCCTGCTGTTCACCGGCGTGGTCAGCTACACCGCTTTTCTGATCATCAGCTCGCGGCGTGACAAGAGCGCCAATCCAGATGATGAGTTCGCCAAGGAGTTCGGCCTCGACGAGCCCGCCAAACCTTACGCGTGGGTGATCAACCTGGGGCTGATCATTGTCGGCTTGGTGCTACTGGTCAGCGGCTCCAACTTCCTCGTGGAGGGCGCGGTTACCCTGGCTCGCGCTCTGGGTTTGTCGGAGCTGGTGATCGGCCTCACCGTGGTGGCTATCGGCACCTCACTGCCTGAGCTGGCCACTTCGATCATGGCCGTCCTCAGGGGCGAACGCGATATCGCCGTCGGCAATATCGTCGGCAGTAACATTTTTAACCTGCTGTGCGTGTTGGGCCTGGCCTCGATGGTCTCGCCGCAGGCGATCACTGTGGCGGCCAATGCCCTGGCCTTCGACTTCCCGGTGATGATCGCCGTTGCCGTGGCGTGTCTGCCGATCTTCTTCGCGGGCTACCGCATCAACCGCTGGGAAGGCCTGCTGTTTATCGCCTACTACGTGGCTTACACGGCGTATCTGGTGCTGTCCTCCACCGGCAAGCCGTTTGCCGAGGTGTTTGGCGATGCCATGCTCGGTTATGCACTGCCATTGACTGCCGTGACCCTGGTGATCATTGCCAGCCGCGCGTGGCATAAGCAGCGCAATCAAGCGGTTTGAGCATGAGCGCGAATAGCGAACACGGCCTGAAGGTCCGCCGTGAGGTGATGGGCGATGCCTTTGTCGATCGCGCCCTGGGCAGCGCCACTGATTTCACCCAGCCGCTGCCGGATTTCGTCAACGAGCACGCCTGGGGCGGTGTCTGGACCCGTGAAGGCCTGGACCGCAAAACCCGCAGCCTGATTACGCTGTCGGCGCTGACCGCACTGAAATGCCCGCAAGAGCTCAAGGGCCATGTGCGCGGCGCGCTGAACAATGGCTGCACGGTGGCAGAAATCCGCGAAACGCTGCTGCATTGCTCGGTGTATGCCGGTGTACCGGCGGCAATCGATGCGTTTCGTGCGGCGCAAGAAGTGATCGACGACTACCACGCATAGGTTGGCGCTAGGGTCTGTTGCTGCAAGAACAGCCCCTAAATCCAGCCCGCCCACTGCAACACAAATAAACCCAGGTTGGTGGTGACCACCGTCGCCAGAGTGGTCAGCACGATGATCGCGGCCGCCAGCTGATGGTTGCCGCCCACCGCCTTGGCCATCACAAAACTGGCCGCTGCCGTGGGGCTGGCGAAGTACAGGAAAAGGATTGCCAGGTCGGCATCGCGAAAACCCCAGAGCCAAGCCCCTAGCGTCGCCAGCACAGGCAGCCAGAACACCTTCATCAGGCTCGAACTGATCGCCATGCCACTGCTCTCACGCAGTGATCCCAGGCTAAGAGTGCCACCGATGCAGATCAGCGCCAGCGGTAGGCTCATCTGCGCAAAATAGCCAGCCGACGTCATTAGCCAGGCGGGTAGCTGTATCTGCCAGGCTGCAAATGGGATCGCCAGCAAAACGCCGACGATTAACGGATTGCTGACAATGCTTTTGCTCAAACTCCAGAAATCCGCCTTGGCCTGTGGACTGTAGATCGCCAGAACAATCGCCGACAGCGTGTTGTAACTGAGGATCACCACACCCCCAAGCACCGCACCGACTGACAGGCCGTAATCGCCATACATGCTGGTGGCCAGCGCCAGGCCGATAATGCCGTTGTTACCGCGAAACGCGCCCTGGGTGAAGATACCGCGATCGGCCTCAGGGCAACGCAAGATCGCCCAGCCCCAGGCCAGCAGAAAGCAGCCCAAGGTGGCCAAGACAAAATACACCAGCAATGCCGGCTGCAACGCCGTGCTTAGGTCTGCCTTGATGATCCCCAGAAATAGCAGGGTCGGCAGGGTGCCACGAAACACCAGTATCGAAGCGGTGTTGATAAAGCCCGCATCGATCAGCCCTAGGCGCTTGAGCACCACACCGAGAAACAGCATGGAAAATACGGGAGCGGTGACACTGATAGTTTGCTGAACGATGGCGAGCATGACAGCCCCAAAATGGCCATTTACTTAGGGGGCTAATAGTAACGCCATCTGGGCAAACCGCGGCAGGAGTGCATTCGAAGACCACGAACGCGGCGTCATGTAGCTCGGATGAAATCCGGGATAGACTTTGCGTTGGATACCGTCCCCAGAGTGCATCCGGGCTACAACATTAGCGGTATCCGGCTCAGCGCCGAACGGGACGCTTCTGCAGTTTGCGTTGCAAGGTACGTCGGTGCATACCCAGCGCACGGGCGGTGGCGGAGATGTTCCCCGCGTGGTCGCTGAGCACCCGCTGGATATGCTCCCACTGCAGGCGATCGACCGACATCGGATTTTCCGGCACCAGGGTATCCAGATCGGCATGTTGGGTGAGCAGTGCCGCCAGCACATCGTCGGCGTCGGCCGGTTTGCACAGGTAATTGCAGGCACCGCGCTTGATCGCCTCAACGGCGGTGGCAATGCTCGAATAGCCGGTGAGAATCACCACACGCATTTCGGCGTCCAGCTCCAGCAGCTTAGGCAGCAACACCAGGCCGGAGTCACCCTCCATCTTCAGGTCGACCACGGCGTAATCCGGCAGATCCTGTTCGGCCAGTGCCAGCCCCTCCTCGGCGGATCCTGCAGTAGAAACCCGCAAGCCGCGACGGCTCATCGCGCGGGCCATCACACGGGTGAAGGTCGGGTCGTCGTCGACCAACAACAGGTGAGGTTGTTCTTCACCTTCGAACAGCAGTTCGTCGCTCATTCGGGTATTTCCTTAGGGTCTGTTGACGTTTCAGCGCAAGCCGCATTGCTGCGCAAAATCTCGCCAGGCAAGGCGGAGGACGCAGGTAATGGTGTTCCCTTGCCAAGTCCTCCAACACCGCATGGCGAGATTTTCAGCGCAACCCGGAGGGCCGTGCCTGTTTTAGCGCGATACTGCGTTTCTCGACAGCTCATTTGGACCACCGAACTTCGCGTCTCGTGCCTGGCCTCGCGCTAAAACAGGCTCCGGCGCGGTCGCGATGAAACGCCAACAGACCCTAGCTTCGGCCATAGGCGCGCGGCAACTTCAGCTCGGTGAGCGTGCCGCCTTCTTCGTGGTTATACAGCTTAACCGTGCCGCCGGCACGGGTGACGCTGGCCTGACTGAGGAACAAACCCAGGCCAAAGCCTTTGCCCTTGGTGGTAAAGAACGGTCGCCCAAGTTGCTCGGCAATCGCCAGCGGTACGCCGTCACCAAAGTCACGGATACTCAGGCGCAGCCACTGGTGATCCCAGTCCAGGCGAATATCCAGTTTGTCCGGGCAGGCATCGGCGGCGTTGTTCAGCAGGTTAAGCAAGGCCTGGGTCAGGTCAGCAGGCGGCATCATGCGTGGCGGCGCGCCACGACCCAGGCATTGATAGCGATAGCTGGCTTCCGGGCGCATCAGGTGCCAGCGATTAAGGGTGGTTTCCAGCCATTCTACCGAGGACAGTTCGATCACCGCCTGACGCCGATCCGCCTCGGCAGCGCGCACTAACTGCTGCAGGGTTTCCTTGCACAGCTTGACCTGCTCCTGCAGCACGGCCAAGTCTTCTTGCAGGGTCGGCTCCTGGTGCTCGCGACGCAGCTCCTTGATTAGCACACTCATGGTCGCCAGTGGCGTGCCCAGTTCATGGGCAGCACCGGCGGCCTGGGTGGCGACGGCCAGCAACTGCTGGTCGCGCAAGCCTTCTTCACGACGTTCGGCGCGCAGCTCTTCCTGGTGGCGCAACTCTTCAGCCATTTTCGCCACAAAGAAGGTGATCAACCCAGCGGCCAAGGCAAAGCTCAGCCACATGCCGTAAATCAGCAAGCTTTCTCGTGACCCTGCCGGCATCTCCAGCGGGTGCGACCAGACCAGCAAAAAGGTGTAGCCACCCAGCGCCAGGCCAGACAAGGTCATGGTGTACAACCACGGCAGGATCGCGGCAGCAATGGTCAGCGGCACCAGGTAATAGGAGACAAAGGGATTGGTCGCGCCGCCCGAGTAATACAGCAGCAGGCTGTGGATGATCAGGTCGCAACCCAGCTGTACCGCGTATTCCTGTTCGGTGACTGGCCACGGCCCACGCAGGCGCAGCGCCGTGAGCAGACACACTACCAAGGCAATGCCAAGCGTCAGGCTCAGCTCCAGCCAGGGCAGCGGCAAGGCGCCGGATTTGTAAGCCAGGCCCACAGAGCCCGCTTGCGCCGCCAGCACCAGAATACGGATCAGTGTCAGGCGCCAGAGGTTTTGCCGGCTCGCCGACAGTAGCTGCACGGGTGCGAGCATAGAATCTCCAAGTGGCTCATTCAGTGAGCGGGTGGAGTATAACCAAGCCCCCGCCCAGCCAACTGCGGCAACACGCCGCAGCCAGTCACGAGCAGGACATAAAAAGTGGAACCGGGGTTAACCCGTTCAGTCGGATCGCTACGTCTACTCTCTGCAAAGCCGCGCATCGCCCATGCGCCCATCACTCAAAGGAACCGTCATGCTGCCATTGTCTCGCTTCGCCACCGCCCTGCTGTTCAGCGCCACCACCCTGCTCAGCGTCTCGGCCATGGCTGAAGAGCCGCGCTATAACCACATCGCACTGCGCGCCGAGGTCAATCAGGAAATCGCCCACGATCTGATGCACGTCACCCTTTACAGCGAAGCGCAAGACAGCGACCCGGCCGCCCTCGCCGCACAAATCAGCCAGACGCTGAATGCCAGCATCGCACAGGCGCGCACAGTTAAAGGCGTCAGCGTTTCATCCGGCAGCCGTAACAGTTATCCGGTTTATTCTGAGAACAAGGGCGATGACAAGGGCCAGCAGATCACCGCTTGGCGCGAGCGCGCCGAATTGCGCCTGGAAAGTGCCGACTTCAGCGCCCTGTCCAAGCTGACTGGGGACATGCTGCAAACCCTGAAAATGGGCGGCATGAACTTCAGCATCGCCAGCGATACCCGCAAAACTCATGAGGACGCCCTCCTTAAGGCTGCTGTCGCAGCATTTAAGGCCCGAGCGCAGTTGGCCACTGAAGCGCTTGGCGGCAGTGGCTACAAGCTGGTCAGCCTGAACCTGAACACAGGCGGCTTTCAACCGCCGATGCCAATGCGCATGCAGTCAATGAAAGGCGCAGCAATGATGGATGCGGCGGTGACCCTGGAGATCGAAGCCGGCACCAGCCAGGTCAGCATCAGCGCCGATGGGGTTATTGAAGTGCAGATGCCCTGAACACTGCTACAAACAAAATCAGCGCCGTTATCCGACGATAGCGGCTTTTTGCCATATTTTCCCCGCACATTTATAGAAATTCGACAACCACAGATAGCTGCACCGCCATTCCCGCTGTCACTGCCACAGGCCACGTGCCTGCGGCATACGCCCTGCTTAGCGTCTGCCACGGTCGCCACAAG
>JAGGNC010000240.1 GCA_017886405.1 Pseudomonas sp.
CTATTGGCCAATATACAGCTGCGCAGCACCGGTAAACCGCTGGCATTTCGCCTGCCGTTCAACCCGCAAACCTTCAACCAGCACACGCGTATCGAACTGCACGGCCGCGCTAACCAGGCCGGCCGGCTGATTCTGCGTTTGCCGCCGCAACGGATTGCCCGTGGTGATACTCAGACGCTTGGTGAGCTGCGCCTAGTGCCCGCGCCATGATGGCACCGGCAGCCTTACAAGCGGCGCTTGGCGAACTGCTGGGGGACGCCCAGCTCAGCGCGCAAACCCTGCCCGGCAGCGGAATAAAGCTGTGGCTGATCGACCCAGCGAACATGGATCGCTGCTTCAGCCCAGAAGAAACCCGCCTAATACTCGAAGAGCCGCCCTACTGGTGTTTCTGCTGGGCCAGTGGCCTGGTGTTGGCGCGCTGGCTGGCCGAGCATCCCGAGTGGGTGCGCGGCAAACGGGTGCTAGATTTCGGCGCAGGCTCAGGGGTCGCAGCGATTGCCGCCGCCAAAGCCGGCGCGTTGGAAGTGGTGGCCTGCGACCTCGACCCGCTGGCCATCGAAGCCTGCCGGGCCAATGCGGCGCTGAATGAGGTAAAACTGAGCTACTCGGCGGATTTCTTTGCCGAGGCCGACCGTTTCGACCTGATCATTGTCGCCGACGTACTCTATGACCGCGCCAACCTGCCGCTGCTTGACCAGTTCCTCAGCCGTGGTCACCAGGCACTGGTCGCCGATTCTCGCGTACGCGACTTCCAGCACCCGCTGTACCAACGCCTGGGCATGCTGGAAGCCTGCACCTGGCCGGACCTGGCCGAGCCCGCCGAATTCCGCTATGTCAGCCTGTACCACGCCGCGCGTGCTTGAAACGAGTGCGTTCGGCCATGATGCTTAGAATGGAGGCTTGTATCCAGCACGCCGCACCCGCATTTATAGTCCATCGCATACCCGCCCATCACAACTTGCGCCCAGCCGAGACCGACCATGAGTGACTCCCCTTACATTTTTGATATCGCAGGCAGCGCCAGCTTCGAACAGCTGGTAATCGAGAACTCATTCCAGAAGCCGGTACTGGTGGACTTCTGGGCCGAGTGGTGCGCGCCCTGCAAGGCGCTGATGCCGCTGCTGGAAAAGATCACCGAGGAGTATCAGGGCGAGCTGCTGCTGGCCAAGGTCAACTGCGATAGTGATAGCGAGCAAGACATCGTCGCCCGCTTTGGCGTCCGCAGCCTGCCCACCGTGGTGCTGTTCAAGGATGGTCAGCCGGTTGATGGCTTTACCGGCGCGCAACCGGAGTCGGCGATCCGTGAAATGCTCAAGCCACACGTGGCAGAGCCTGCAGCGGCGGCGGCCGACCCGATGGAAGCAGCCCAAGCGTTATTCAATGAAGGTCGCTTCGCCGATGCCGAAGCCGTACTTAAAGTGCTGTTGACGGAGAATAACGAACATGCCGCCGCGCTGATTCTCTATGCCCGCTGCCTCGCCGAACGCAGCGCGCTGGACGAAGCCGAGGCGGTACTGGCTGCGGTCAAAGGCGATGAGCACAAACAGGCCTTGGCTGGCGCCCGCGCACAGCTGACCTTTTTGCGTCAGGCCGCTGAGTTGCCTGACGTCGCCAGCTTGAAAACCCGTTTGGCACAAAACGCCGAAGACGATGAAGCCTGCTACCAACTGGCCATCCAGCAGTTGGCGCGCCAGCACTACGAGCCGGCGCTGGACGCCCTGCTAACGCTGTTTACCCGCAACCGCAGCTACGCCGAAGGCCTGCCGCATAGGACCCTGCTGCAAGTCTTCGACCTGTTGGGCAATGACCACCCACTGGTGACCGCCTACCGGCGCAAGCTGTACCAAGCGATTTACTGACCGCACGAGCGCAGGATGGGTGGAGCCGCCTAGGGGGTAACCCATCCGCTTTGATGGGTTGCCACCCATCAAAGCGGTACTGGGCACAGGCCAGATCTCGCAGCTGCGCGGCTAGGCCATCAGCACATATCAGCCAACCCAGTGATAGATCGGCGCATCAGTACCCGCCTCCATGCGCACCTGCGTGCAATGGCGCAGGCGCACCAGCAGGCGCTTGCCCGCTACATCCCCGCCCGCCAGACCGGCCAATTGCGCGAGCAATTGTGGCCCCTCGATCTGCCCGGCCTGGCGCAACAGTTCCAGTGTGGTCTGCCACAGGGCATCGCTGGCCACTGGCGCGGCAGCCGCTGGCGCCTCAGCTGGAGGAATGTGCTGGGCCAGCTGCGCCCAATCCTGCGCATCCAGCTCAACCGTCAGGTCCACCGGCCAAGGGCCGATCTGTCCACGAATTCGCACCATGACTCTGCCCTCAACTGATTAAGCGCCATGCTCCCACGCTCGCAGCGCACCGCCAAGCAAGGCTGGCTATGGGGACCATACAATTGTTATACTGTAACAATACATTGTTCATAACCGGAGTCCGCCATGCGCCGCCTGCTACTCGCCCTGCCTTTTGTCCTGCTACCCCTTGCTGCTAGCGCCGCCGAACACAGCCATGATCATGATGAAGAAAAACATGAGCATGCCGAACACGGCAGCCTGGATGCTCACGAGCACGGCGCCGCGCAACTCAATGTGGCGCTTGAGGGCACGGTGCTGGAACTGCAACTGCAAAGCCCAGCCATGAACCTAGTGGGCTTCGAACACGCGGCCAAGAGCGACGCCGATAAAACCAAGGTCGCCGCCGTCCGCAGCCAGCTGGAACAACCACTAGCACTCTTTGGGCTAAGCACTGGCGACTGCAGCGTCAGCCAGCAGGTGCTGGAAAGCCCACTGTTTGACGAGGCTGCAGATTCGCATGAGCATGAGCATGAAATGCCCCATGACGGCGAGCACAGCGATATCCACGCGCTTTACACCCTCGACTGCCAGAAGCCTGAAGACTTGCAACAACTTGATCTGCGCGAGTTGTTCAAGCGCTTCCCCGCTACCGCAAAAATTCAGGTACAAGTGATCGGCCCGAATGGCCAGCAGGGCTCAGAATTGACACCTGCCCAGCCGACCCTGAAATTCTGATTTGCCGATTTAACGTAGGGTGGATGACGCTTCACCCATCCACCCTTGCAATTTTTGCGGTGGATGAAAAGAGCGTCATCCACCCTACGCGCTAATCATTCTTTTGCAGCAGATCGGCCGGGGCAACCCGGCCGCCTAAATGAGTTCAGCCTGTCCATGCGTTCAGCCCTGATCCAACTGTCCACCCTCGGTTTTGCCTGGCCCGGCCAACCCGAGCTGCTGGACATCGACACGTTCACCTTAGAGCACGGCGAAAGCCTGTTCCTCAAAGGCCCCAGCGGCAGCGGCAAGACCACCTTGCTCGGTTTGCTCGGCGGTGTGCAGCAGCCCAATCGCGGCAATATCCAGCTGCTCGGCCAGGACTTGAGCAAACTGTCCGCCGGCGCCCGCGACCGTTTTCGCGTCGACCACACTGGCTATATCTTCCAGCAATTCAACCTGCTGCCGTTTCTCTCGGTGCGCGAGAACGTCGAACTGCCCTGTCACTTTTCCACGCTGCGCGCCAGCCGCGCGGTGCAGCGCCATGGCAGCGTGGCCAAGGCGACCAGCACCCTGCTCGCTCACCTGGGCTTACAGCAGCCGGAACTGCTGCAGCGCCGCGCCGGCGACTTATCGATCGGCCAACAACAGCGCGTGGCCGCCGCGCGTGCGCTGATCGGCCAGCCGGAACTGGTGATCGCCGATGAACCGACCTCGGCGCTGGACGCCGACGCCCGCGAAGCCTTTCTCGAACTGTTGTTCACGGAGTGCCGCGCCGCTGGCTCCAGCTTGCTGTTCGTCAGCCACGACCAAAGCCTGGCGCGGCTGTTTGATCGCAGCCTATCGCTCGCCGAACTGAACCGCGCTAGCTACTTGGAAGAGGTTTAAGCATGTACCTACTGCGTCTCGCCCTGGCCAGCCTGAATAACCGGCGCTTTACCGCGTCGCTCACCGTATTCGCCATCGCCCTATCTGTGTGTTTGTTGCTGGCGGTCGAGCGCGTGCGCACCGAAGCCCGCGCCAGTTTTGCCAACACCATCAGCGGCACCGATCTGATTGTCGGCGCGCGCTCGGGCAGCGTGAACCTGCTGCTGTACTCGGTGTTTCGCATTGGCAATGCCACCAACAACATCCGTTGGGATAGCTTCGAGCACTTCGCCGCTCACCGCCAAGTGAAGTGGGCGATCCCCATTTCCTTGGGTGATTCGCACCGTGGCTATCGAGTGATGGGCACCAGTCCGGCGTATTTTGAACACTACCGCTATGCGCGCAGTCAGGCGCTGCAACTGAGCAGCGGCCGCGCATTTATTGACGACCCGTTCGAGGTGGTGCTCGGCGCGGAAGTGGCTCAAGCCCTCAACTATCAACTCGAGCAAAAGCTGGTGCTGGCCCATGGCGTGGCCACCATCAGCCTGATCAAACATGACGACAAGCCATTCAAGGTGGTCGGCATCCTCGCCCGCACCGGCACGCCGGTGGATCGCACCCTGCATATCTCCCTGGCCGGCATGGAGGCCCTGCACGTCGACTGGCAGAACGGCATGCCGGCGCGTGGCGCGGCCAAGGTCAGCGCTGAACAAGCACGGACCATGAACTTAGAGCCCAAGCAGATCACCGCCGTGTTACTCGGACTGAAAAGCAGGATCGCCACCTTTAGCCTGCAACGGGAGATCAACGAATTTCGCGGCGAACCACTGCTGGCGATTCTCCCTGGCGTGGCGCTGCAGGAGCTATGGAGCCTGATGGGCACCGCGGAAAAAGCGCTGTTTGTGGTGTCACTGTTTGTGGTGCTGACGGGGCTGATCGGCATGCTTACGGCGATTCTCACCAGCCTCAACGAGCGCCGCCGGGAAATGGC
>JAGGNC010000330.1 GCA_017886405.1 Pseudomonas sp.
TCAGGGTCAGCGGCAGGCAGAACTTCCAGCTGAAGGCCATAACTTGGTCATACCGTGGGCGCGGAATCGAGGCGCGCAGCAGGATGAAGATCATGATGAAGAAGCAGGTTTTCAGGGCGAACCAGATAAACGGAATCTGCGGCAGAATGCCAAACGGCCCATGCCAGCCGCCGAAGAACAGGGTCACCAGCAACGCCGAGATGGTGATGATGCCGATGTACTCGCCGACGAAGAACATGCCCCACTTCATCCCGGCATATTCGATGTGGTAACCATCGGCCAGCTCTTGCTCCGCTTCCGGCTGGTCGAACGGGTGACGGTGAGTCACTGCCACGCCGGCGATAAAGAAGGTACAAAAGCCGAAGAACTGCGGAATGATGAACCAGAGGTTCTCGGCCTGGTAGTCGACGATATCGCGCATGTTGAACGAGCCGACCTGGGCGACGATACCCATCAGCGCCAGGGCCAGGAACACCTCGTAAGACACCGTTTGCGCCGAGGCGCGCAGCGCACCGAGCAGGGCAAACTTGTTGTTACTCGCCCAGCCAGCAAACAGCACGGCGTACACCGAAAGCCCCGCCATGGCGAAGAAAAACAGGATGCCGATGTTCAGATCGGCCACGCCCCACGTGGGGGTAATCGGGATGATCGCGAACGCCATCAGCATCGCGCCGAAGGCGATCATTGGCGCCAGAATAAAGATGAGCTTGTCGGCGAACGGTGGCGTCCAGTCTTCCTTAAAGAACATCTTGATCATGTCGGCGGCGATCTGGAACATGCCAAATGGGCCGACGCGATTCGGCCCATAGCGGTCCTGCCACCAGCCGAGCAGGCGCCGTTCAACAAAGCTCAGCAACGCGCCACAGACCACCACCGCCAGCAGAATCACGATGGCTTTGAGCACCGCGATCAGCACGCCCACCACCTCAGGTGTGAGCCAACTCATTGCGCGGCCTCCTCAATGTGGCTGACCACGGCACCGGCGATCAGCGCTGGAATGCCCGGTAAACCCACCGGCAAGCCGACCACCCCAATGGCCAGTTCCTCGCTGATTTGCAGCGGCAAACGTAGGGGCTGACCCGCCACTACGAGGCTGAGCAGCGCACCGTCATTTACGCCCAGACGATCCGCTTCAGCTTTGGCCAACAACACATAGGCCTGGGGAATGCGCGTTTGCAGCGGCGCGGCGCGGGCCGAGGTTTCATCACTGCCAAACAGGTGATGCAACGCGACGGCTTGCAGCGTGCCAGGCGCCGGGTTGAACGCGGCCGGTACGCTGAACCAGGGCAGCACAGCGCCTTGGGTTTCGAGCAGGCGCACACCGGGGTCACCGGCACGCAGGTGGCCACCGACTTCGTCCTGGAACTTGTTCCAGGCCTGCGGCGAGTTCCAGCCCGGCGACCAGGCGAACGGAATCTGCTGCCGGTCTTCCTTGCTGCCGGAATAGCCTTCCATGGAGAACGCGAACGCGGTGTCTTTATCCTGCGGCTGACGCGGTTCATGCACGCTGATATTGGCGCGCATGGCCGTACGGCCGCTGTATCGGTGCGGCTCACGGGCCAGCTTCATGCCCTTGATGCGGAACGAGGCGTTGGGTGCAGCTTCGCCAATACGCGCCAAAAGCGTGTTGGCGGCAGCGCACGCGGCGGTCACTTCATCGAGTTGCGTCCAGTCGACTGACTTGCCTTGCAGGGTGCTGTGTAACGCATGCAACCAGCGCCAGCCTTCACGAATCAGGATAGAGGCGTCGTAGTAGCTGGGCTCAAACACTTGGAAGAAGCGCTGGGCGCGACCTTCGAAGCTGACCAGGGTGCCATCGCCTTCGGCGAAGCTGGCCACGGGCAGCAGCAACTGGGCTTTGGCGCTGGTGGCGGTGTGCTGATGGTCGGCGACGATCACCACATCAGCGGCCGCCAGCGCCGCGTCGACCGTGGCAGCATCGGCGCGGCGGTACAGGTCGTTTTCCAGCACGATCACGGCATTGGCCTGCCCAGCAGTCAGCGCCTGCAGCGCGTCATCGACGGACTTACCCGCGAAGGTTTCACCCAGCAACAGGGCCAAGCCCATGCTGTTGGCTTCCGGCACGACCAGGCTGATGGCGGCGTTCTTCTCGCGATTTTTCAGCGCGCCGGCGATATTGGCGGCGGCTTCGATGATGCTCTTCTCGCCCAAGGAAGCGCCGGAGACAATCAGCGGACGCTTAGCCTCCAGCAATGCCTGCGCAATCAACTGCACCAGTTCGACCACGTCCGCATCCAGACCGTTAACCGCCGGCGCGCTTGGGTCGATGGCATGGGCCACGGCAAAGCCGATGCGGGCCAGGTCGGCTGGTGCGGCATGCACGCAGGCTTCGGCAATATCATCCAGGCGGGTGGCGGTCACACTGGCGATAAACAGCGGGTGCAGTGCGTCTTGGGCGACGTTCTGCACCGCGGCCATGTGCCATTGTGCAATCTTCATCGACGCCGCGATTTCAGTGGCCTTGCCTTTGACTGTCTGGCGCAGGGCCAGGGCCAGGCGGGCAGCGGTTTGGGTCAGGTCTTCGCCAAGGATAAAGACCGCGTCGTGAACCTCCACATCACGCAGGGTCGGCACGGGCAGCGGGCCGTTCTGCAGAATCTCGCGGATCAGCCGAAGATTCTCCAACTCCCCGGCGGCGATACCGCTGTAATAATTGGCCTCGCCGACCAGCTCACGCAGGGCGAAGTTGCTTTCCAAACTGGCCCGTGGCGAACCGATGCCGATCAGCCGCGTGCCCTTGAGCAGCTCGGCAGCCTTGTCCAGCGCGGCATCAATACCCAGCGGCTGATGCCCATCGGCGCTCAGCAGCAGCGGCTGACGCGGACGGTCTTCACGGTTGACATAGCCGTAGCCAAAACGGCCACGGTCGCAGAGGAAATACTGGTTCACATCGCCATTGAAGCGATTCTCGATACGGCGGATCTCGCCATAACGCTCTCCAGGGCTGGTGTTGCAGCCGTTGGAACACTCGTGGCAGATGCTTGGGGCGAATTGCATGTCCCACTTACGGTTGTAGCGCTCGGAGTGGGTCTTGTCAGTAAACACGCCGGTCGGGCACACCTCGACCAGATTGCCGGAGAACTCACTTTCCAGCACGCCATCTTCAACACGGCCGAAGTACACGTTGTCATGCGCGCCGTAGACACCGAGGTCGGTGCCGCCAGCATAGTCCTTGTAGTAGCGCACGCAGCGGTAGCAGGCGATGCAACGGTTCATCTCGTGGGCGATAAACGGGCCGAGCTGCTGGTTCTGGTGGGTGCGCTTAGTGAAGCGATAACGGCGCTGGTTGTGCCCGGTCATCACCGTCATGTCTTGCAGGTGGCAATGACCGCCCTCCTCGCACACCGGACAATCGTGCGGGTGGTTGGTCATCAGCCACTCAACAACGCTGGCGCGGAACGCCTTGGCCTCTGCATCGTCGATGGAGATCCAGCTGTTGTCGGTGGCCGGCGTCATGCAGGACATCACGATGCGACCACGGGTGTCGTGTTCATCGTTGTACTGCTTGACCGCGCACTGGCGGCAGGCGCCGACGCTACCAAGCGCCGGGTGCCAGCAGAAGTAAGGGATATCGAGGCCGAGGGACAAGCAGGCCTGTAGCAGGTTGTCCGCCCCATCGACTTCGAAATCGTTGCCGTCTACGTGGATAGTGGCCATGGTTGAGGTTTCTTCTTCCCACCGCAGCGGGTTTGGCTAATGGAGTCACGGTGTGTCACGGGGCCAGGTCAGTGGCCGCCCTAACGCTATTTTTTATGGCCTGCCATCCATGGCGGCCACCCTTCGGGCCGTCGCTACGCGACGTTAAAAATGGCTCCCTGCCATTTTTTGCGCGGGGACGAATTGCCCCGGCGCAGTCGGGGCCGCTGAACTGGACACACCCGCTTCGAACTCTGAGCGGAAATACTTAATCGCACTGCCCAGCGGCTCCACCGCACCTGGTGCATGGGCACAGAAGGTTTTGCCGGGGCCGAGAAAATTAACCAGCCCGAGCAGGGTGTCGATGTCTTGCTGAGTGCCTTGGCCATGTTCCAGTGCACGAAGAATCTTCACGCTCCACGGCAGACCATCGCGGCAGGGGGTACACCAGCCGCAGGACTCACGGGAAAAGAACTCTTCCATGTTGCGCAGCAAGGAAACCATGCTGACCGTGTGATCGACGGCCAACGCCAGACCAGTACCCATGCGCGTACCCACTTTGCCAATACCACCGGCATACATCAGCGCATCGAGGTGCTCGGGCAATAGAAAACCCGTCCCCGCACCGCCAGGTTGCCAGCACTTGAGCGTAAAGCCCTCGCGCATACCACCCGCATAATCCTCGAACAGCTCGCGGGCGCTCACGCCAAAGGGCAGTTCCCACAGGCCGGGCCGCTTCACTTTGCCGGAGAAACCCATCAGCTTGGTGCCGTGGTCTTCGCTGTCCGGGCGGGCCAGGCTCTTGTACCAATCGATGCCATTGCCGACGATGGCCGGCACGTTGCACAGGGTTTCGACGTTATTCACGCAGGTTGGCTTGCCCCATACGCCGACAACGGCAGGGAATGGTGGCTTGGCGCGCGGCGTGGCGCGGCGGCCTTCGAGGGAGTTGATCAGCGCGGTTTCTTCGCCGCAGATATAGCGACCGGCACCGGTGTGCACGATCAGCTCGAAATCAAAACCACTGCCGAGGATATTCTTACCCAGCAGGCCGGCAGCCTTGGCTTCTTCGATGGCGCGGTTAAGGTTGGTCGCTGCATCGACGTATTCGCCGCGCAGAAAAATGTAGCCCCGATAGGCCTTGAGCGCCCGCGCCGAGATCAGCATACCTTCCACCAGC
>JAGGNC010000329.1 GCA_017886405.1 Pseudomonas sp.
CCCGCCGACTCAGTCCCCGAAAAAGCCGCAGAAGCGGCGATTAGCCAGGCTGAAGAGCAGCTGCGCAGTGAGTTGCTGCGCCTGCTCAAGCTGCGCCGCGATGGCTGGCCGGATGAGGCCGATGCGTTGTTGTTGCAGCTGATGCGTGAGCACCCTGGGGTGAACATAGACGCGCAGTTGCAGCAGCTAGAACAGGCGCAATAAGGCGTTGTGGATGATTCGCTGGTGGCCATCACCGATGGCCGTCGGCTGATACTGAGGCCAGAGTGCTGAGCTGTTGTTACCGCCCTTACCGATTGCAGGCTTGCCAGCGTAAGGACGAGGGGCCAGCATAGCGGCTTATGTCACTGCCTTTGTACCTTGCCCATGTTGCCTATTCGAAGCCTCGCGCTGCTGCTGACACTAATGTCACTGGCCGCCTGCGAACAATCAACCAACCCGCCAGCACAGGCCAAGGCCGAAGCCGCCAAGGTGCAGCCGGAGCAAACCGCAGTCAATAGCAACGCGACCAAGGCCGCGCCTGCAGTGCCTGGGGTGGATATCGCTGCTGCGCCTAAGATTCGTGCTGCTGATCAAGTCAAACCTAAACCGGCGCTCGTAGCATCCAAGCCCAAGCCCGACGAGCCTAAGGCCCGGCTGGACATGAGCCTGAACCTTGACGTGTTTGATCCATTGCAGCCGCTGGAGCCGCTCGACGATCAATCTACACCGCTATTGCCGCCACTGTTTGGCGAGAAGATTGCGCCTGATGACGGCTTCCAGCTCAATGGCAAGTTGATCAGCAATGAGCGCGATGACGACTATTGGCAATCGGTAGAAGGCGCGCAGTTACAGTTCGAGTTCAAGCAGTAGCAGGTGGTCGTATATGGCCGCCTGCTGTTGCAATTGCGGCTAGTCGCTGCGCCTAAGCGTGCAAATGGTTAATCGACGAATAAATCAGCTATCAACGCGCCACCGTGCGGATCGAAGCGGTAATGTTCGAATTCGCTAGCACCCTGCTCACGAAGAATCTCCTCATCGATCAATAAGCGACCGCTGATGCTGCGACCGCCGCTGGACAGGATGGCATGGGCGGCGTCGGCCATGATTGCTGGAGTGCGTGCACGCTTGAAGGCGTCGCGGCTGCCCAATTCGAACTCGACGGCGGCGGTGGCGATCATGGTTTTCGGCCACAGCGAATTAACACTGATGCCGTATTTCTTGAATTCCTCGCTCATGCCCAGAGTCAGCATGCTCATACCGTATTTGGTCACGGTATAGGGGCCATGCTGGGCAAACCATTTGCTATCCATATTCAGCGGCGGTGACAGGTTGAGGATATGCCCGCCGGCGCTTTGCTTCAGGAACGGCAGGGCGGCCTGGCTGCAGACCATCACCGCACGGGTGTTGATCTGGAACATCAGGTCGAAGCGCTTGGGTTCGAGTTTCTCCACGCCCACCAGCTTGATTGCGCCGGCGTTGTTGATCAGCACATCGATGCCGCCAAAATGCTCGGCCGCCTGAGTCATAGCGTTCTTCACCGCCACTTCGTCACGTACGTCCAGCTGCAGGGCCAATGCTTTGCCGCCAGCGGCCTCGACCTCAGCGGCCACCGAATGGATGGTGCCGGGCAGCTTGGCATGGGGCTCGGCGCTTTTCGCTGCAATCACAATATTGGCGCCATCAGCGGCCGCCTTGAGGGCGATTTCACGACCGATGCCACGGCTGGCACCGGTGATAAACAGGGTTTTGCCTTGCAGTGACATAGGCGTGCTCCAATTTTGTTGTTATGTAGGGTGGATGACGCTCTTCTCATTCACCGTGAGGATCTGATGGTGGATGGATAAAGCGCCATCCACCCTACGCAATCTGTCATGAGGATGACGCATCTCATCCACTTGGATGGTGCAGCTCGTAGGGTGGATGACGCTCTTTCATCCACCACGGCGGCGATGCGGTGGATGGGTGACGCGCCAGCTACGCGCCCCGATCCACCCTACTTCAAGTTTCGGTTGCTTCAATCTCGACCAAGAGCTGGCGGTTTTTCACCTGGTCGCCACGGCTTACGCCAATCCGGCGCACCACGCCATCGATGCTGGCCTTAAGTGGGTGTTCCATTTTCATCGCTTCGAGCACCACCAGTAGCTGGCCTTTGCTGACGCTGCTGCCTTCTTCGACTAGCACCTCGACAATCGCGCCATCCATCGGTGCCTTGACGCTGCCCGAACCTGTGCCAGCCGCACTGCTGGCCGGCTGGTGAGTAATATCGGTCAGTTGTAGGTTGCCGTTGTGGCCATACAGCCAGAGGTTGTCGCCATTCAGGTGATAAGCCAGGCGTTGGCGAATACCGTCCAGTTCCAAGGTTGCCCAGCGGCCGTCGCTGGCCAGCAGCGTGAGATTGATCTGCTGTTCGCCAAGCGTGGCCAGAAGCGTGGGCTTTGCGCCATCGTTAAGCACTTCCACGTCCACGGCGAATGACTGCTCGCCCTGTTTAAGCACATATCGCCAAGGCGCACTACCCGCATTGCGCCAGCCGGCCAAGCCGCCCTGATGCGCGCAGGTATTGGCCGATTGCTGAAAGAGCAGGGCGGCGGCAGCTGCCAGTTCACGCCCGGGTGGCGCTTGTGGACTGAGGCTGGGGTCATCGGCGAAGTGTTCAGCGATAAACGCGGTGGTGGCGTTGCCGGCGGCGAATTCTGGATGGCTCAGTAGGTTGGCGAGGAAGCGCTGGTTGCCGTTGACGCCGAGCAGCACACACTCTTCCACGGCGCGCACCAGCTTGCGCCGCGCCTCTTCGCGAGTGGCGCCATAGGCGATCACCTTGGCCAGCATCGGGTCGTAGAACGGGCTGATGACCTGGCCTTCAACCAGGCCATGATCAATGCGGATGCCGTCTCGTAGCGCCGGCTCCCAGCGCAGCGCGGTACCGGTTTGCGGCAAAAAGTTCTGCGCCGCATCTTCGGCGTACAGGCGAACTTCCATGGCATGGCCGGTCAGGCGAATCTCTCCCTGCTTGAGCGGTAACGGTTGGCCTTCGGCGACACGAATCTGCCAAGCCACCAGATCCTGACCGGTGATCAATTCGGTGACCGGGTGCTCGACCTGCAGACGAGTGTTCATTTCTAAAAAGAAGAAATCACCGCTCTGATCGAGCAGAAACTCCACGGTACCCGCGCCGACATAGTTAACCGACGCAGCAGCCTTGACTGCTGCCTCGCCCATGGCCTGGCGCAGCTGCGGCGTCATCACCGGGCAGGGCGCTTCTTCGACCACTTTCTGGTGGCGGCGCTGCACCGAGCAGTCGCGTTCGCCCAGATACACGATCTGACCGTGTTGGTCGCCAAATACCTGGATTTCCACATGACGTGGCTTGAGCACCGCACGCTCGAGAATCAGCTCGCCAGAGCCGAAAGCGTTCTGCGCTTCCGAACGGGCCGTGCGGATGTGCGCCAGCAGTTCAGATGACGCATGCACCAAGCGCATGCCACGACCGCCGCCGCCAGCACTGGCCTTGATCATCAGCGGGTAACCGATACGTTCGGCTTCGCGGCTGAGAGTTTCATCATCCTGCGCCGCCCCTTCAAAGCCCGGGATGCACGGCACGCCAGCGTCGAGCATGGCGATTTTCGACAGACGCTTGCTGCCCATCAGGTGAATGGCTTCTACGGTGGGACCGATAAACACGATGCCAGCGGCTTCACAGGCGCGGGCAAAGTCGGCGTTTTCCGAGAGAAAGCCGTAGCCGGGGTGAATGGCGTCGGCTCCGGTTTTTTGTGCGGCTTTGATGATGTTATCGATCACCAGATAGGACTGGTTGACCTGCGCCGGGCCAATGCACACGGCTTCATCGGCCTGCTGCACATGGCGGGCATCGGCATCGGCCTCGGAGTACACAGCGACCGTGCGGTAGCCGAGGTCCTGAGCGGTGCGCATCACCCGGCAGGCGATTTCCCCACGGTTGGCGATCAAAATCTTATTAAAGGCGGGCATCTGGATGCTCCTGCAGACGGGCTACGGTAAATATGTTGGTGGCGTAGGGTGGAGGGCCACCCCATGGATCACGTTTTATCGATCCACCGCGCGGTGTCACGGTGGATGTGAAAAGCGACATCTACGCGCTCCGATCCACCCTACGGTCTACTGCGCCCACTTCGGCGTGCGCTTTTGTACAAAGGCCATGGTGCCTTCGACACCTTCAGCGCCGGTAACGGCCGCTGCGAACTGTTCGGCGGCGCGGTCCAGCAGCGGGCCGAGGGCTTCATTCTCTGCCGCCAACAACAGCGCTTTAGTCTGGGCGTTCGCTTGCGGGGCGCAGCTCATCACTTGGCTGAGTATCTGTTGCAGGCGGCCATCCATGGCTTCGCTGCTGGGTTCGCTGAAATGCACCAGGCCCAGGCGTTCGGCTTCGCTGCCATTAAAGCGCGCGGCGGTCAGGGCCAAGCGGCGGGTTTGGGTGAGACCGATGCGCTTAACCACAAACGGGGCGATCTGCGCCGGCAAAATGCCCAAGGTGGTTTCCGGCAAGCCGAACTTGGCGTCTTGATGGCAGATGGCAATATCTGAGACGCAGGCCAGGCCAAAGCCGCCGCCGAGCACCGCGCCTTCCAGTAGTGCAATCAGCACCTGTGGCGTGTGCTGCGCCTCTTCCAGCAGGCTGCCAAAGGCGCGGTTCAGCTCGCGGTAGGCGTCGCCATGCCCTTCACCTTGAGCGCGTGCGCGTGCACCAGCCATATCCTTGATATCGCCACCGGCGCAGAAGTGCCCGCCAGCACCGCGCAGTACGATGGCGCGCACACTGAGGTCGTGCTGCACGCTTTCCAGCACGGCGCGCAGCT
>JAGGNC010000110.1 GCA_017886405.1 Pseudomonas sp.
CGCACCCACATATCGGTCTGGATGTACTCGAGCATATGGCCGAGGTGGATCGAGCCGTTGGCATAGGGCAGGGCGCTGGTAACGAGAATCTTACGGGCTTCGGTCATGGTGATCGGCTGCACTGGTAACTCAGAGAAGCCGGCAACTATATAGCGCCGGCGGATATTTTTCATCCTTGCGCGGCTCTAGTGGCCTGTGTGGCTAGTTCAATTAGTCAATTTCGGCGCCTGAGTACCTGATACTGCGTTGCCGCTCCTCGCCATAGCCAGCTATGACTGGTCGCAGCGCCTTGTCTCAGTACCTCATTCATCCGAACTTGAGTTAACCAACTAGCCGTACAGGCCACTAATGCCTGGTGCTAAGGCAGCAGGGTGGCTTGGGGTTAATCGCAAATGGGTGCGCGCCGGTGGCAGGTCAGTGGGTTAATATACCCGTCTACTTTACTCAGTCTTTCGGAGCCCTCCATGAGTGTCGTTACCCGCGCAGCGGTTGAAGCCGCGTTGTCCCAATACACCGATCCCCACCTGAATCAGGACCCGGTCAGTGCCGGCTGCGTGCGTGAGGTGGATATTCAGGGTGGCCAGGTCAAGGTGAGGCTGCAGCTGGGCTATGCCGCAGGACTATTCAAGACAGGCTGGGCGCAGATGCTGCAGATGGCTCTGGAAAACCTCGACGGCGTCGAGCGTGCGCAGGTGCAGGTCGACTGCGTGATTGAAGCGCATAAGGCCCAGGATCAGTTGCCGGCGCTGGCCAATGTGAAGAACGTGATTGCCGTAGCCTCAGGCAAGGGCGGTGTGGGCAAATCCACCACGGCGGCCAACCTGGCGCTGGCCCTGGCGCGCGAAGGCGCTAAGGTTGGTATTCTCGATGCCGATATTTACGGACCAAGCCAAGGCATCATGTTCGGTATTCCGGAAGGCACGCGTCCAGAGGTGAAGGATCAGAAGTGGTTTGTGCCGCTCAAAGCACATGGCGTAGAAGTGATGTCTATGGCCTTTCTCACCGATGAGAACACCCCAGTGGTGTGGCGCGGGCCGATGGTGTCCGGCGCATTGCTGCAGTTGATCACGCAGACCGCCTGGAGTGATTTGGATTACCTAGTGGTCGATATGCCGCCAGGCACAGGTGATATTCAGCTGACCCTGGCGCAGAAGGTGCCGGTGGCCGGTGCTGTGATCGTCACTACGCCACAGGATTTGGCCTTGCTGGATGCTAAGAAAGGCGTGGAGATGTTCCGCAAGGTGAATATCCCGGTGCTCGGTGTGGTGGAGAACATGGCCGTGCACATCTGCTCTAACTGCGGGCATGCCGAGCATCTGTTTGGTGAAGGTGGCGGCGAAAAGCTGGCAGTGCAATTTGGTGTTGATCTGCTGGCCTCGTTACCGCTGTCGATGGCCATTCGCATGCAGTCCGACGGTGGCAAACCGACCACAGTGGCTGACCCGGAAAGCCAGATTGCGATGATCTATCAGGAGACAGCACGTAATGTCGGTGCGCGTATCGCCCAGTCCGGACAGGGCGTGCAGGGCATGCCGAAGATCGTCATCAGCGACGATTGAGTCTCAAAAGGGTTAGCTGCGCCGGCCTGCAGGGCCGGCTTGCCCCTTCAGGATTGGCTCAGGGGCTAGTTGTGTCAGCTGTCCCGCCCATGCGCCGCAGCACTGAGCTGAGCGGTATCGGTTCGCACGAAAAGCGAATCGCCAATCGCGGTGAGTACGTCACCGGCATACACCTCGCAGATGATCTTGCTCTTGCGCCCGAGCTCGCCTTCCAAGCGGGCACGCAGGGTCAGGGTGACTCCCATGGGTGTAGGTTTGATGTACTTGATCCCCAGATAGCCGGTCACGCAGTCGATGCGCGGCAGACTGCCGGCCTCGCGCCGCTCGGCGCGGTAGTGATAGGCCATCGCTGTCCAGTTCGAGTGACAGTCCACCAGCATGGCGAGCAGGCCGCCGTAGACCAGATCCGGCCAGCCGCAGTACTTGCTGTCCGGCATGTGTGTGGCGTCCACATGCACGCCATCGGCGTGCCAGTGGCTCTTTACATGGAGTTCGTGGGGATTTTTACCGCCACAGCCTAGCAAACACCTGCCGGTGCGGCCAGATCTTGAAGAGCAGTGTGCTTCATTGAAATATCCTGTGAGTTGCATTGAGTCGAGCCTGCGAGGCTTTTTTGGCTTTGTTCAGTCCTCCTTCAGCTTCACTGCAATCGGGCCGTCTGCACGCAGGGCGTAACAGGTATTGATCAGCGTACTGGTGGCGCGCGCATAGGCCTGGGTGCCTTCAGGGCTGTCCGGGGCGACCATGGTGCGGCCCATCGGAATGGTCTGGTAAGCGCTAGTAGCGGTAGGTAGCAACAGCTCGGTGAGGTGGGTGCAACCGCCGGGACCGCCAAACAGTTCCTTGATCCGCCTGCTGAAGCCCGAGCCTATGTGAATGCCAACCAGCTCGCATAGGCTGCTGCCGCGCCACTGCACTCGTTGGTGGGGACGCTGGGCATCTGCACATCGACCTCATGGATGATGAACTCGTCATCCAGGGTCAGCCGGATCAGCATGCCGTGATAGTTCTGTCCGGCCTCCAGGTAACGGCCGCTGTTGAGCGTCACCGGGTGGGTCTTGCTGTCGCTTAGCCTACCCTCGATGTCCCACAGCCCGTCCGGCCGCAAGAAACCCTGGCATTCAACCTGACGTCGGTGAATCAGCTGGCGTCCCGTCGCGTCTGTTTCAATGGACATGCGCTGGTACTCCATTGGCGGGGGGGCGGGATGCGGCTAATCCTGGCGCCGCATGCGTACTTTTAGCCAAGACTCCGTGGCCGCTAACTGCGCCGGCTGTTCTTGATTATATCCATCACAGCGCTGGTCATGGCGGCGGTGGAAACGCCGAACATTAGAATGCCATTCGCGGCCTCCAGAGGGCCTAGCAGACGCCACTGTGGCGACAAGACGATATCGCCATAGCCCAGCGTAGTGAAGTTGACACCCGAGTAATACAGTGCGGTAGCGAAGCTATCAAACTCGTCCAGCAGCATGAACAACCCCGCCCAGACGGCCATCTGCAGGAAATTTCCCAGCAGCAATAACGACATGATCAGTGACAGTAAGAGTATGTCGAGCAGTAGCTGATCTATCTGTAGCTGGGCATCCTTGAACCGTGCATAGCGGCGCATGCAAATGGTCAGAAATACAGCCTGCAGCAGCAGGCAAAGCAGCATTACGGGCAGTCCGATAAGCAGGCTGTTGAGCATTTGTATGTCTCTTCAGGCGGTGATGGGGGGCTGCGAGCGTCGGTTGCGGCGCTGGTCGATCATATGCACTGCGGCCCAGGCATACAGCGTCACCGCGATAAACAAGGCCATGCGCACGGCGAAGGCGGCGTAGACGTCCTTACCACTGGCACTGTCCTGCACTGATTGTCCCAGCAGCAGAATCATGGTGGTCAGGCTGTTTAGCCAGAAGACTGGTGATTGCTTCGTAGCGACCAGCTGGTAAAGGCGGCGTGCGATAAACAGGCTAAAAAGCAGAGTCCACAGAAAAAACAGCCACAGGTGTGGCAATACACCCAGCAGCCACCAGAACACGATTGCCAGCAGACCCCCGAGCAGGGTTGAGCCAAGCAGTTCGCGTCCGGCATCGCGTGCGCGGATGCTGCAGGCCTGCTGTCCCAGGTTGACCGATTGCATGATCAGCGGCATGTATGCGGCAGGGTTGATCAAGGCCAGCAGGTATGCCGGCAGCACCACCAGTGCACCGCGCAGGGCAATCCAGCCGGTGTCCACCGGGTCATTGTTGGCCGGAGGCGGAGCCGGTGCGGCACTGGTCGGCTCGGGGAACAACAGGTGGCTGATAAAAATCATCACTAAAGCCACCAGCAACCCTTTAATCAAAGCTTCGATGACCAGTATGCCGAGGCTAAAAGAGGCGCTGCCTGCGGCGGAGATCATGGTCAGGCCGATTACCATGAACGTGACCAGCAGCGGGTTGCCGCCGCGTTGGCCATAACGAAAACACAGAAACAGGCCCAGTGCGATCATCAGCACACCACTGAGTGGGGCATAGATTAGAAACGGGGTCAGTAGCAGGCCGCTGCCGGTGGCCAGCGTCAGTGCCAGGAGCAAGCTGATAGCAACTTTGAATGGCAACGGCTGGTTCATTGCCGCCAGGACAAAAACTGCCAGCATCGGGGCAATGAAGGGGAGCGGCAGGGCCAGCCCGAAACTTGCGGCCAGACTCAGCGCCGTGCCACATGCTAGGCGCAATGCACGCTGCTGGCGTGGATCGGCTGGCCTGGTGGTGGACATCAGTACGCGTACGACAGCCAGCTCATCAGGCGCAGAAACACCCTTCCGAGCAGGTTCAACGGGTTACCTTCGATAGGGAAAGCCATCACCTCTGCCTGGCCTCCGACCCGAATGGCACTGTTGTCATTGAGCTGATCCGCATCGATCCCGACGATTACCGGAAAGCGTTGTGCGGCGCGCAGCCAGTCACGACTGTTTTGTACCGTTGGCAGGCTGCCCGGCGGAGTAGGCTGACTGACGCTGACACCAAAGCCGATACTGCGAATCTGCCCATCAAGCACCCTGCCAGGCAGGGCGTCGAGAACGATCTTGACCGGGGTGCCCGGCTGCAGGTGGCCGAGGTTGTTTTCTGTCATTTCGGCGCTGATCCACACATCCTGCATGGCGATCAGTGTCATTACCGGGTTACCGGCGGCCGCGAACTGGCCGACTTCGGTGCGCAGATCGGTAATCAGGCCCGCAGAGCGAGCACGTAT
>JAGGNC010000014.1 GCA_017886405.1 Pseudomonas sp.
GAACAGCGCATCACCGAAGGTCTCCAGCTTAGGTCGGGTGTGCCGTTGCAAGGCGTCTTCCAGCGCCAGTTCATGCAGGTCGAACTGCTGCTGCAGGTTGGTCAGCTCCTCGCCGGCGGGGTCATGCAGGCCGATCCAGACAAAGTGCCCCGGCTTTTTCGCCCACTGCTTGCCTTCATCGAGGTTGATGTCGGTGACCTTCAGGCCCTTGCTGTAAACTGCAGCGGCAACAACGCGACCCATAGTGCGCCCTTCTTGGTAATGACTTCAGCGCAAAGCTTAGTGGCTTGCGTGTTGTCAGTGCGACTTAACGGCTGCATTTATGGCGCCGCAACAGATAAACAAAGCCCGGCATTTAGCCGGGCTTTTGCGTTGCTGGCAGGCCGTTAGGCGTGACCTTCAATCTCTGCATCAAGGCTGGCGATGCAGGCACGCATCTGTTGCTGGCACTGCTCTATCAAAGCAGGCAGATCATCTAGCGTTAAGCCGCAGGTGGGGATCGGTGCTAGGGAGCGAATCTTGATGGTGCCGCTGTTCCAGCGATTCAGCTGCATGTGCTTGACGTAGGTGCTGGTGCACACTTGGACGATCGGCACGCCAGCAGCAATGGCCATCTGAAAGGCGCCTTTCTTCAGCGGCAACAGGCCCTTGCCCAAGTTGCGCGTGCCTTCGGCAAACACCCAGATGGAGGTGTCTTTGTGCTGCAGGGTATCGGTGGTGGTGAGCATGGCCTTCTTGGATTGTGCCGCATTGCCGCGATCGATGAGTACGTTGCCCGACAGCCAAAACAGTTGGCCGAAAAACGGTACCCATTTCAGGCTTTTTTTGCCCAGGCAAACGGTACGCGCAGGCACCACGCTGCCAACCACGAACAGGTCATAGTTGGACTGGTGGTTGGCAACTATCACTGCGCTGCGCACGTGATCGCGTAGGCTGGTGGTTTCGGTTTCAACCCGCAGGCCCAGAATGCGCAGGGCCGGCCAGGAATAGAACCGGGCGCAGAGACGACTGTTATCTGGGTTGAACGGGCGGCATAAACCAAGCAGCAAGCCCAGAATGCCGGCTGCAACAAAGTGCAGGCTCAGCAAAAGCATGCGGGCGAGAAAAAGCATCAGGGAACCCTATGGGCAGACCAAAAGGCGCGCAGTGTACGGGTGTGCACTGCTTTCAGCAATTCATCCTCAGCAGAGGTCGTAACAGGATTTGTAATCGCATTGCGCGGCCCAAAGCAAAGATCTACTGAGCTTGCTGCAACGATCTTCCTCAGGGCCTCTGATCAGTCTTTGACAGGGTCACGCAACTGGCTTGCTTACTGAGCTTGCTGAGCATCACTGCGCGTTGGAGTTCTTGCTCGCAAGTCTACTGATTGAGCGCCGGTGTTGAGGGGGCGACCTGATTGAAGGTGCTGGCGTTTATCTGTCACAGCCTAAAAGTTGACTGACCAAACGCGACAGACAATGCAAAAGCCCGGCAATCAGCCGGGCTTTATAGTGAAGCGGTGAGCGCCTTACACCATGCTTACCTTATCCAGCTCAACAGCCTGATCGA
Organism: Pseudomonas sp.; assembly: GCA_017886405.1. Classification (GTDB taxonomy): domain Bacteria; phylum Pseudomonadota; class Gammaproteobacteria; order Pseudomonadales; family Pseudomonadaceae; genus Aquipseudomonas. Next base: position 1,549 of record JAGGNC010000014.1, read on the forward strand.
GCGTTTCGAGCAAGGTCTTACGCACTTTAAGCTTGGTATTCCTGTGCGCAGTCATATTGATTTTCTTCATCTGCTGAGCAACGGCCAGAGCAGTAGCCTGCAACTGGTCGGCTGGTACGACCTTGTCGAGGAAGCCTGCATCCAGTGCACCTTGTGGGTCGAACATCTCGCCGTTGATCACCGAGCGGTGGAAAGCTGATTTGCGCAGGCGGTCACGGGCCAGTTCGATACCCGCGTGGTGCATGGTCATGCCGATTTGCACTTCGTTAAGGCCAATGCTGAATGGGCCTTCGACACCAATGCGGTAGTCAGATGACAACAGGATAAAGGCACCTTTTGCCACCGCATGGCCTGGACAGGCAACGATGATTGGGAAGGGGTGGGCAAGCATGCGCCGCGCAAGCGTCGAGCCGGCGGCAACCAGACTTATCGCGTTCTGCGGGCTTGAGGTCATTACCTTGAGGTCGTAACCGCCGGAGAGAATGCCCGGTTGGCCGGTGATAATAACGATTGCCTTGTCTTGCTCGGCGCGATCAAGCGCTGCGTTGAAGGCTGCGATCACGTCCGGGGAAATGGCGTTCACCTTGCCGTTACACAGGGTCAGGGTGGCAATGCCATCTTCGAGTTGGTAGCTGATCAGGTCGCTCATGCTTGGGTTCCTTGTGCTGAAGTGGAGCAGACGTTACTCACCCGCATCGCTCAGGTAAAGCGCGGTGACTGACTGATTGGTCAGTGAATGCAGGCGCGCAGCCTATGGTTGCGCTGAACATCGGCAACTGCCCTGCGGTGCAGACGCGCCGCGATGATCGCCCATCTATTAAATAGATGCCTGCCTACATGTCTTAACCCATCTTGAGACCTTCTGCCGCAGTGTGCTGATTTTATGGCTATTCGTTTTCCTGCTTGGGCTGGCGAGTGGGCCGCATAAGCAACGTTCTGACGGCGTGTGGTGTATAGGGCGTTACCCAGTTCCGCCAAGAGCGATTCGAGCCACGTGTGGCCAAGACCTCGCCAGAAAGCCCACGTCGGGCATAAGCGCATGAATCTTTTGAAAAAGCTTTTGCCTTTGGCAGGCTGTTCGGCTAGATTAGCGCGCCTCGACAGACAGCAATGACCGTCGAGACCCGGTGAAGTGTCCGAGCGGTTGAAGGAGCACGCCTGGAAAGTGTGTATACGAGAAATCGTATCGTGGGTTCGAATCCCACCTTCACCGCCAGATAGATTGACGAAAAGCCCGACCCCGTGTCGGGCTTTTTCGTTTCTGCTATTTGCGGGCTGTTTGGTGACCTTTATGGTGTGCATGGCACATAACGGAGCGGCGCATGCGCGCGACTTGGGATATTTTCTGCAGGGTTGTCGATAACTACGGCGATATCGGGGTGACCTGGCGTTTGGCCCGGCAGTTGGTGGCCGAGCATGGCTTGGCTGTGCGGCTGTGGGTGGATGATCTGACTGCCTTTGTGCGCCTGTGCCCGCAGGCTGATGCTCAGTTGTTAAGCCAGATGCAGCAGGGCGTTGTGGTGTGTGTTTGGTCGGCGGATTGGCAAGCCGTCGAGCCGGCAGATGTGGTGATTGAGGCGTTTGCCTGTGAGCTGCCGGCTGCTTATATCGCGGCAATGGCCAGGCGGGAGCAGAAGGTGCTCTGGCTCAATCTGGAATACCTCAGTGCCGAGGAGTGGGTGGAGGGTTGCCATGGTTTGCCGTCGATGCAGTCCAATGGGCTGTCGAAGTTTTTCTTCTTCCCGGGTTTTACGGCGGGCAGTGGCGGTTTGCTCCGCGAGCGCGAGTTGCTGACGCAGCGGCGAGCGTTTCAGGCGGATGGCCGCACGCGTGATGACTTCCTGTGCAGCCTTGGGGTTGAGCCTTTAGCGGGCGCGAAGCTGATTTCTCTATTTGCATATGAGAATGCCGCGCTTAGCGGTTGGCTGGAGGTATTGGCGGCAGGACCACAGCGCTTTCAACTGCTGGTGCCCGAAGGGCGTATTTTGAGCAGTTTGCAGAGCTGGCTCGGCAGCCCTTTGTTGCAGGCCGGTGATACTTACCTGCGCGGTCAGCTGCATATTCGGGTGTTGCCGTTTATGCGCCAGGAGCAATACGACCGCCTGCTCTGGAGTTGTAACTTCAATGTGGTCCGCGGCGAAGACTCTTTCATACGCGCGCAATGGGCGGGGCGGCCGTTGCTTTGGCATATCTATGAGCAAGTCGATGACGCGCATCTGGAGAAGCTTGAAGCCTTTCTGGCGCGCTATAAAGAGGGGTTGTCAGCCGATGCGCAAGTTGCTCTGGTCGGGTTATGGCATGCGTGGAATACCAACGGGCCGATAGGTGAAAGCTGGCAGCAGCTGCTGGAAAGTTGGCCAGAGCAGGCGGAGCATGCCGAAGACTGGTGTCTGCAACGGGCCTCTCAGGCCGATCTTGCCGAGGCGCTGGTGCAGTTTTACCTAAATTGGCTATGATACCCGGCCAAGAATTCTGTAACTCCATCCAAACCCGGATATTCGTATGAAAACCGCACAAGAAATGAAGCCCAACAGTGTGGCCCTGATCGACGGCCAACCTTGGCTGATCCAGAAGGCCGAATTCACCAAGTCCGGTCGTAACAGCGCCATCGTTAAAATGAAACTGAAGAACCTGTTGACCGGTTCCTCGACTGAAACCGTGTACAAGGCTGACGACAAGCTTGAACCGGTTATCCTCGATCGCGTAAGCGTGACCTACTCGTACTACAGCGAGCCGAACTACGTCTTTATGGACGAAGAGTTCAACCAGTACGAACTGAACAAAGACGATCTTGAAAGCATCATGCCGTTCATCGTCGATGGCATGAGCGACGTTTGCGAAGCCGTATTCTTCGAAGGCAAAGTGGTTTCGGTGGATCTGCCGACCACCATCGTTCGCCAGATCACCTACACCGAAGGTTCCGCCCGTGGCGACACGTCCGGCAAGGTGATGAAGTCAGCCAAGCTGAGCAACGGTACCGAAGTTAGGGTTGCAGATTTCTGCAACATTGACGACTGGATCGAGATCGACACCCGTACCGGCGAGTACAAATCCCGCGCTAAAGCTCCGGTCTAAGATCGGCTTTAACGGCGAGAATAAAAAGCCCGACCTTGTGTCGGGCTTTTTTACGCCTGTTTTTAAGCGTATGTAGCCGCTCCTCTGGCGCTGGGCTGTTTGCCAGGTATCGGCTACTGCTTGCGGTATTGCCCAGGTTTAAAG
>JAGGNC010000248.1 GCA_017886405.1 Pseudomonas sp.
CGGCTGAGCCTAAACTGCGCTTGACCAGCCTGCACCGAACCGATGCCTACCTGGCACGTCTGCCCTACCTCAGCCAACTGCACGTGGCTGAAGGGATGCTTGATATGGCGCAAAACACCCCAGACCGGGACATCGTTACCCTAGGACCCGTTGCCACCCTAGTCGCCGGCGAAGAATTCCATTCGTCACTGACCCCGCTGATCCTCGAAGCGGCCAAGACTGTGCTGAAGAACGGTAGCCTGCTCGACCCGGCCGGCAGCTACCCAGCCCGACCACCGTTGTCGCTGCCCATTCTCGATCAGGCTGAATATTACTACGCCAAGGGTCTGCCGATTCTGCAGCGCTACCTGCCGTTCCGTATCGCCTCGCTGGCCGACCGCTACATCATCCTCGCCATACCCCTGCTGGTGCTGCTATTTCCCCTGTTCAAGGCCATTGGCCCGATCTACCAGTGGCGTATCCGTGCGCGCATCTATCGCTGGTACAAGCACCTGCGTGATATCGACCAAGAGCTGTACAAGGGCAATCTGGACAGCGATATTGCTGGCAAAATCGAGCACTTGGAAAAACTCGAAGACGAGTTGGCACGAGTGGAAGTGCCGCTGTCCTACTCCAACGAGCTGTATGAACTGCACATGCACCTGCGCTACATGATCGAACGCTTGAGCGCCTACCAGCGGCGCACGACTGGTGTAGCGAAGGTCGAGTAACATGCGCACTCTCCGTTTCCGCACCACGAGGCCGCTATGCCGATCCGCCACTGCATCGTCCACCTGATCGACAAGAAGCCCGACGGCACGCCCGCCGTGCTGCATGCCCGCGAGACTGAACTGGGTGCATCCCAGGCTATCGAGAACATGCTCGCTGACCTAAACGAGAGCTATAACGCCAAACAGGGCAAAGCCTGGGGCTTCTTCCACGAAGAATCCGGGGCTTATCCGTTCAGCGGCTGGTTGAAAGGTTATTTGGACGACGCCCAGGACTTCGCCGCGTTCAGTCGCCAGGCCGTCGAGCAGCTGCAGAAGCTGATGGAAGAGTCCAACCTCTCCACCGGTGGCCACGTGTTGTTCGCGCACTACCAGCAAGGCATGACCGACTATCTGGCGATCGCCCTGCTGCACCACAGCGAGGGCGTAGCAGTAACCGACGCACTGGACGTCACCGCCGCCAAGCACCTGGACCTGAGCCAGCTGCACCTGGCAGCGCGGATTAACATCTCCGAGTGGCGCAACAACGCCAACTCCAAGCAATACATCTCGTTTATCAAGGGCAAGAACGGCAAGAAGGTCTCGGAGTACTTCCGCGACTTTATCGGCTGCCAGGAAGGTGTAGACGGCCCAGGCGAAACCCGCACCTTGCTAAAAGCCTTTAGTGACTTCGTCGAAAGCGAAGACCTGCCTGAAGAAAAAGCCCGCGAGAAAACCAAGACCCTGGTCGGCTATGCCAGTAGCCAAGCCAAAATGGGCGAGCCGATGACCCTGACTGAACTGTCTGGGCTGATCGATGAAGAACGCCCCCAGGCCTTCTACAACCATATCCGTAATAAGGATTACGGTTTGTCGCCGGAAATCCCGGCGGACAAACGCACGCTCAGCCAGTTTCAGCGTTTTACCGGGCGTGCCGAAGGCCTGTCGATTAGTTTCGAAGCGCACCTACTGGGCTCAAAGATTGAATACGACGAAAGCAGCGACACCTTGGTGATCCGCAACTTGCCAACGCAGCTAAGCGATCAGCTCAAGCGCCGTAAAAACTGACCATGGCGCGCCTGCCAGACAGCCTACTGGATGCCTGCCGGTGTGATCCGGCAGCGCCCTTCGGGCAAGACCCGGCGCGCAATTTCGGTCTGGATAAACAAACGGCGCAGCTGGCTTTGGCAGAACTGCGGCCGTGGCTCAACCAACAGCAGCGCATGCTCTGGGCCAACCGTCGGAATGCCATACTGCTGATATTGCAGGGCACCGACTGCTCCGGCAAAGACGGGGTGATTCGTCGAGTCATCAACAGTTTCGACCCCCAAGGTGTGCGCATTCATGGCTTTCACAAGCCTGATGCCTGCGAACAGCGCCATCACTTTCTCTGGCGTTACCAGCGCTGCTTGCCAGCGCCGGGTTTACTCGGCGTATTCAACCGCAGTTACTACGAAGGGTTGATCAGTGACCCGCTAGACGGCCTGTGCAACACCCGCGAACTGCCTGCGCGCCGAGAAGCCATTCAGGTCTTCGAAGCGCAGTTGCTCGCCCAGCAAATCACCCCGTTGAAGTGCTTTTTGCACCTGTCCAAAGACGAACAAAAAACACGCCTGCAAGAACGCCTGCAACGACCGCATAAACGCTGGAAGCTGCACAGCAGCGACCTGCAGTCATATCGCGAGTTTGACCTGCGCCAGCAGCGCTGGGCCGAGCAACTGAGCGCCAGTCAAAACGACGCCGCGCCCTGGTACGTGATCCCGGCCGATCATCGCTGGTTGCGCGACTGGCTGGTGGCCAGCCTGCTGGCTCGCGAGCTGGAGCGTCTGCAGCTGGAGTGGCCGGACAGCCCGCCGCCGTTTAGCCTGGAAGAGTTGCAGCGGCCTTAGCCCGCGGCTAGCCTAGCGCGACTGCCACATCAGATTAGCCAGGCAAAGGAACGCCCCATGAAGAAAGTGATTCTGTTACTGAGCGCCGTGGCGCTCTTCCAGCACTGGGACACGGTGCAGCGCTGGTTTCAACCACCCGTGGCCGACCGTCCGGGCGAGGTGGTGCTGTATGCCACGCAGTGGTGCGGCTACTGCGTCAAAACCCGTGAACAACTGGCGAGCGATGGCGTGGCGTATCGGGAGGTGGATATCGAAAAGGATGCCAATGGCAATGCCATCTTTAAATCACTAGGCGGCCGTGGTGTGCCGCTGATCGATATCAAGGGCACCCTAATCCACGGCTTTGATCCGCAAGCGATGCGGGCCGCTTATTGAAACGGCGCCCGCGTCGCTAAGCAGCTCAACTAGAGCGCCTTGATAGCAAACCCCAAGCGCGGGAAGTGCACATGCACGGTGCCCGCGCGGGGGTCTTCGCGGCGCAGGATCAGTTCTTCGCTGCCGCTAAAGACCAGCTCACCTTCAACTGAATCTACGCCATAGTCGACGGCGGAAATCGCCACCTGCTGGCCGACGGCAAAGCCGTTCGGGTCAATCAGTGCATTATCCGGCAGGGCGGCGGGGGTGGCATCACGGGCAATAGTGATGGCTTCCTCAGCGCTTATGTCGCTGAACGAGCCGTGGCCAAAGTCCAGCACCCGCGCCAGCCAGGTGGCTACGGCTGGATAGGCATCAACCAGCGGCGCTGTCACCGGCGTGCCGCGCAGGAACCACAGTGAGTGGGCCATGGCGATATCCGCCAAGGACGCATCACCAAACAGGAAATCGCCCTGCTCGCGTTCAAGTTGCTGCTGCAAACGCGCCATCAGCGTGGGCCACTGGTGCTTGGCGACCTCAAGCGGAACACGCGTCGCCAAGCCACCATTGAACAGCGTCGAACGGTCGGCAATAAAAACCTTGAGGAACTCCGGCGGCAATTTTCCAAAGCGCGCCGCGATAGATTCCGGCTGAAACACCAGGCTCACCGCATGAAGAAATACCTGGGAATCGGCCCACTGAGCGAAGCTGGCGACGTTAAATTCCTGGCCCTCTGGAAACAGTGTCGGGGTGTTCTTTTCGGCCTCCAAGCGGCGGGCAATCAGGGCAGTATCGCAGTAGATGTCAGCACCCACTTGCAGCACCGGGGTCTTGCGATAGCCACCGGTCAGCGCGGTCAGGTCCGGCTTGGGCATGATCGGCGGGATCATCACCGAGCGCCAAGAGAGCTGCTTGAAACCGAGCATCAGGCGCGCCTTCTCGGCGAAGGGCGACGTCGGGTAATGGTGCAGGATCAACTCGTGCATGGCAGGCTCCGCATGGATTCAGGTAGGCCGCAGCTTAACCGTGCCGGCGCCATCGGCCTACCCGCTTAGGCTGATGGCGCGCTATCAACCTCGGCGATAACAGCCTGCGCGGCGACCAACGCTTCCTTGGCCGGCTTGGCCAGTGCTTTGATTACCCGCTCGCGGCGCAATGCATCGCCTTTTGCCGCACAGGCCTCGATGTACACCAAAGCCTGGGCCGGGCTGGAATAAAAGAAACGCGCGCCCTTGCCGCTTTGATGTTTGGCAAAGCGCTTATACGGATCATCACTGATGCCGCAATACAGTGCGCCATTGGCTGCGCGCACCAAGTAAACAAACCAAGGCTTGGCAGGCGTCGCACTCAGCTCATTAGCGGAATCAGGCATCTATATAAGTCAGCGAGAGTAAATAAGGTCGCGAGCTTAACGGCTCTTCTGGAAGGCTGCCAAACCTTTGCCCGCCTGCTGGCGAATGGCGTTCTGCACAAAGGGTGCCCAGCCCAACAACAGGCCTTTGGCGCCCAAGGCCTGGCGCGCCCATTTCCACAGGTCGAACTGGTCACGGTGCTCACTGATTTTACCATCGCGAAAATGGAAGCTGGCGTCGATATGGTTGACCACCGTATTACCGGTCTGACTGAAGGTGTAAGTGGCGATCCAGCGGGCACGACCGCTGTGATCGTCCGCCGCCACACCCTCAAAGTTCAGAGAAAAGCCCTGCGCTTTGGTGCAGAGCATGCGCCACATATCGCCGGCATCCGCACCGCGCAGGTCGTTAAACACCGGGTCGCTGAAGCGAACATCCTCGGTGTA
>JAGGNC010000213.1 GCA_017886405.1 Pseudomonas sp.
GGATGAGTGATCCAAAAGCCCATCATGCCCATGGCCATCTGGGTCATTTCGTCTGCATGCGGGTGGTACATAAAGGTGCCAGGGCGGCGCGCCACGAACTCATAGACGAAGGTTTTACCCACCGGAATCGCCGGCTGATTAAGACCCGTCACACCATCCATGCCATTGGGCAAGCGCTGGCCGTGCCAGTGAATACTGGTGTGTTCCGGGAGCTTGTTGGTAACGAAAATGCGCACCCGGTCGCCCTCCACCACCTCGATGGTCGGCCCCGGTGACTGGCCGTTGTAACCCCACAGATGGGCCTTGTAACCCGGCGCCAGCTCGCGCACCACCGGCTCGGCAACCAGGTGAAACTCCTTAACGCCGTCGTTCATTCGCCACGGCAGCGTCCAGCCGTTGAGGGTGACCACCGGGTTATAGGGGCGGCCATTTTGCGGCTGCAGTGGCGGCATGGTGTCGGCACTGCTTTGTGAAACAACCTCGGGCAAGCCGGCCAGCGAAACCCGGCTAACGGCAGAGGTGGCGACAGCGGCAGTAATGGCGCTGGCACCGAGGAAAAAATCACGTCGTGAAACCATGGGAAATATCCTTTATCAGTGCCCGGGGGGCTCGTCGCTAACGGTGGTGACCGCCATACGGGTTGACAGGCTGGGGGCACCTAACATGGCCATATCTAAATCGGCTTTGGCCGTCCAGAAGTCGCGTTGCGCCTGCAGGTAACCATCGACCGCGAGGATCTGTTTGCGCGCATCGGCGAGCAGATCGAAGGTGCTGATAAACATGCCGTTGTACTGCAAAACATTTTCCTCGGCGATACGCGCCCGCAGCGGCAACACCTCATCGCGATAATGCCGCGCAATGTCATGACTGGCCTGATAACCCAAGTAGGCCTCGCGCACCTGAGAGCGGGCATTGACCGCCGTCGCCGCCGCGCGATTAAGCATCTGCCGGTACTGCGCTTCGGCTTTGGCAACCTTGGCACCGCTCCAGTCGAACAGCGGCAACTCGACGCTGATCTCATAACCGCGTTGAGTGGGCTCCTCGTTTGAGCGGTTGCTGGCTACGCCGAGCTCCAACACATTGATAAAACGCGTGGTCTTGCTTAGCCCCAGATTGCTGGCCAGGCGCTCGGCATCCAGACGGACGGCCTGGATATCCAAACGTTGCGCCATAGCCAGGCGCTCAACATCTGCAAGCTGCTCGGCCATAGCCGGCAACTCGGGCAGACGCTCAGGCAGGCGATAATCGATCTGCTCGCCCCACAATCCCAGTAAACGCGTTAGTTGCTCACGCGCCTGCACCCGCGCTTGCTCAGCGCGAATCAGGTTCAAGCCGGCATCGGCGTAAAAGCTCTGCTCCTGAGCCTGCTGCAGCAGGCTGTAGTTGCCAACTGCCGCTAGGCGCCGTGCCAGTTCAGCACCGGCCTCGGCGGAGTCCATCACTTGGCGCATAAAGCTCAAGCTTTCCTGCGCCGCTACTGCGCCATACCAGGCCTTGCGCGTCTGTGTAGCTAATTCAAACAGGGCTAGACTGGTTTGCCGTTGCACCTGCTCGAAACGCTTGGCCTCCATGCCAGAGGTCAGCGGCATGGCAATCAGGCGCGCCAGGTTGATATGCAGGCCGCGCTCATATTCCACCTCGGTGCCTTTCTCCATCCGGCCGAAGGAAAAACCAGGGTTAGGGAGTCGCCCCGCTTGCACCCGCTCAGCTTCGCTGATGCCCAGCTCGTCGAAACTGGCCTGCAAGCTGCGGTTATTCAGCAAGGCAACCTGCACTGCCGTTTCTACCGTCAGCGGCTGCGCCAACAACTCAGCGACGCGTTCTGCCAGCTGGCTGCGTTGCTCTGGGGTTTTCGCCCACACCACCTGTTTATCCAGTTGCGCGCCAGCCTGCTCCACGGCCGTGAAACCACCATCGGGGGTAAAGCTGGCGCAACCGCCGAGCAGCGCAAGCATTGCAAAGAGCACGCCGCCCTTGGCGCGTGAGAAGAGCATCATAGGTCGGGCCTCAATGATGGTCATGCGGGTTATCCCCCATCGGTATGGCAGAGGGCGCAGGCGCACTGTCGCTCGGCTGCTCCCAGGGCTCCATGGCATAGGTACGCCAGCCGCCGATGCGACCCACCAGGTCATTAGCCTCGCGCCAGTTTTGCAGCGGTTGCTCGCGAAAACCTTGGTAGGCTTTGAGCGGCGATTGATAGTCCAGGGCCATAGTGGCAGCCGTGCTGTCGAGCGGATCGGGCAATTCAGCCCAAGCGCCGATGGGAAGTAGCAACACCAGACAGGCAAGCGCCTGCTGACGGGGAAAAAGAGAACACTTCATCGAAACATCTCGCATGCAGCGGCGTTGCCTGCGTATGACAGGCGAGCGACCGCTATTAGCTAAATATGCGGGGTACGCAGAACGGCTTTTATTAAGGCCGACACGTCAACGCAGGGTTTGGCTTAGGCGAGAAACAGGCGGGGGGGTCTTTCCGGGGTTTCGGCGATAACACCGACAAACTGATTCAGGCGTGCCATCGAGGGCTCAATGGCGTGCAACGGGGAACCACTGCTGGTCAACGAACTGAGGGTCACTGCACCGACGCAGAACGCGCAGAGGCTGCACAGGCTGTTATCCGCGGTGGGCGCACCGGTGTCCGAACTATCGACCTTACTGGCGTGATGCACAGCGTGATCAGCACCGGCAGACTGGGACATGAGCATGGCGCCCGGATGATGCGCAGCTATTTGCGGATCAACCTGAGCAGCCGAGCCACTGGACTGCGTGACTGCGCATAACTGCATGCTGATAGCCGCCATGCTCTGCGCCGGGAGGGCGAGCATTAGCATCCAGATCAGGGCAATTTTCAGTGAGCGCATAGTAACCAGGCGGTCTTCGAACAACGTGGGTGGCTGATTATCCACCAATTAATCCATTTGTACACCGCAGACAATCGCCTAAATTGCGCTTAACAGAGGCCGCAGGCAGGCATCTCAATCATGCAATGCCCGCCGTTAAGCTACTCAACATGAAACAAGGCAGGCATCGTGGCCAACCTCTACGGATACTTTAAGCCGCACTGCCGCCAATACGCTTATTGCAACTGCGCAACATGTTACTGAGCTAGGAGTGCTCGAGGTGATGCGCGGTTTTTGCGGGTCTAGGTTCATCCTGCTAGCGCCCTTGACTAGGCCGGCGCATTGCGCTGTGGCAGTGAGAGCGATGAACGCCTATTGGTTCTCCGCTTGCTGAGCCACGCGATGCAGAAAGACCATTTCAACCAGCCAAATAAGCGCCATAAGCCCGCCTGCGACCCAAAGCACCAGGGGATCGGTCTGCAGTTTCACGTAAACAAAGCCAAGCAGTACCAGCGCATCAAGCGCAATTGCAATGAGCGCAATACTGCGCCGCGCGCCTATCTGTTCATGCAGGTGGCGAACCACTCCATAGTGAATGGCGATATCCATGATCAGATACAAAATGATGCCCAACGCCGCGATGCGCGACAGGTCGAAGAAGGCCGTTAGCAAGATCCCGAGCACGATGGTGTAGACCAGCGTGTGCTTTTGCACACTGCCGGGCATAGCAAAATGACTGTGCGGAACCAGCTTCATTTCAGTCAGCATTGCCAGCATGCGCGAAACTGCGAATACGCTGGCGATCACCCCGCCGGCCGTTGCGGCGACCGCCAGCACCACGGTAAACCACACCGCATACTCACCTAACGCCGGGCGGGCAGCTGCAGCCAGCGCGTAGTCCTTTTTCTCGACAATCTCGCTGATGGACAGGTTGCTGGCGACCGCGAACCCCACCAGCAGATAGACCACCACACAGATCGCGATGGCAATGACGATGGCGCGCCCGACATTGCGATGCGGGTCCTTCACCTCGGCGCCACTGTTGGTGATGGTCGTGAAGCCCTTGAAGGCTAAGATCCCCAGGGCGGTAGCCGCAATAAATCCGCTAATGGCAGATGGCGCTTGAGACGCTTCGGCTTGCCCGGCGGAACCGAACAGGCTCAGCGAGTCAGCCACCCATAAACCGGTTAGGGCAAAAACCACCACACCGGCTATTTTTGCGTATCCCAGTACGGAGGCAACGCCCTGAATCAGGCTGTTGTTGGCTAGGTTGACCAGCAACGCCATGATCAGCAGCCCCACCCCCAGTAACGGAACCCAGCGCTCAGGCTGACCAAGGTCGAACATCTGCAAGGTATAGGCACCAAAGGTGCGGGCTAAAAAACTCTGCGCAATCACCATGGAGAAATACATCAGCAGCGCATGAAAAGCAGTGGTGATGCTTTTACCGTAAGCCTTCTTAAGATACATACCAATACCGCCAGCGGAGGGGTAGGCATTGGATATCTTGATATAGGAATAGGCGCTGAATGCCACCACCAGCGCGGCAGACAGAAACGCCAACGGAAACCAGCGGCCGGTCATTTCCGCCATTTGCCCAGTCAGCGAGAAGATACCCGCGCCAATCATCACCCCGGTGCCGAGCGCCACCGTGCCAATCAGACTCAAGCTGCCTTCTTTATAATCCGTTGTTTGATTATCACTGCTTTGCATGCGGCCTCCTTTTCTACCGACGGCTAGAACTGCCCGCGCATGTTACTCAGCACAGCAAACGCAAACTGACTGCAACGAAGCAAGCCTGCGCAGACTTAACCAGCGCTAGCCTACTCAGGCCCTTAACCACGCCAATTTCTTCATCCTCCGCGGCGCACCGCAATTTT